>CP095846.1:3687558-3994854 GCA_023100825.1 Nocardioidaceae bacterium SCSIO 66511
CGGCGTTGACCCACATGTAGGTGTGGCTCGAGTAGCCGTTCATGTGCCGCCATGTACGTGGGATCCCGCGGTCGCCCATCAGCCAGGTGACCTGGTGTGCGGATTCGGGAGACAGAGTCCAGAAGTCCCATTGCATGTCGTTGTCGCGCAGGTTCGTGTCTGCGCGGCGCTTCTGGGATCGGATGAACTGCTGGAACTTCAGCGGGTCACGTACGAAGAAGACCGGCGTGTTGTTTCCGACCATGTCGTAGTTGCCTTGCTCGGTATAGAACTTGAGCGCGAAACCACGAGGGTCACGCCACGTGTCTGGGCTACCGCGCTCGCCCGCGACAGTGGAGAACCGAGCCAGCATCTCGGTCGACCTACCGGGCTGGAACACGTCGGCCTTGGTGTACGCGCTGACGTCGTGGGTCACCTCGAAGACGCCGTACGCTCCGCCGCCCTTGGCATGTGGCTGCCGCTCTGGCACGCGCTCGCGGTTGAACTGCGCCATCTGCTCGATCAGATACGCGTCCTGCAGGAGAATCGGACCATCGGGCCCGACCGTCAGTGAATGCTCGTCGCTCTCGACCGGTATCCCGGCGTTCGTCGTGGTGAAGTTGTTGTCCGCCATATCCCCTGCTCCGTTCGATCACGGCCCCGTCAACCCACGGCAACACCAAAACCGGACCCAGTCAAGGGTCAGAAGACGCCCCAGAGGATCCATGCGACGGCGAATGCCGAAACGCCGAGCGTCGTCTCCATGACCGTCCACGTCTTGAGCGTCATCGCCTCGGACATGGCGAAGAACCGGCTCACCAACCAGAAGCCGGAGTCGTTGACGTGCGACAGGACCGTCGCACCGGCCGCGATCGCCACGACCAGCAGCGTCAGCTTGAAGTCGCTCAACCCGGCCGCCGCGACCGGCCCCGCGATCAGACCGGCAGTGGTCGTGAGTGCAACGGTCGCGGAGCCCTGCGCCACGCGCAGCAGGGTTGCGATGATGAATGCCTGCAGGATGAGCGAGATGCCCAGATCGGACAGCGAGTCGCTCAGCGCGGCACCGATGCCGCTGAGCTCGAGTACACCGCCGAACATGCCGCCGGCGCCGGTGATCAGAATGATCGCGCAAACGGGGCCCAACGCGTCGTCGACGATCTTGGTGACGGTCGCCATCGATGCGTTCGGTCTGCCGAGTACGAAGATCGCTACCAGCGTCGTGATCAGCAAGGCGACCGGCGTGACGCCGAGCAGCATGAGGAACTCCACCCAGCCAAGTCCCTCGTCGAGGGTTCCGGCTTGGACAAGCGTGTCGAGGATCGTGTTGCACGAGATCAGCACGAGCGGAACCAACAGGATCCCGAGCACCACGCCGAACGCCGGCGGGCTCCGCCGCATCCGCTGCACGGCATCGCCCTCAGCGGCCTGCTGCGCTTGGTCGACCTCCCCGAAGATGACATCGGGCAGGGAGACATTGAACCGAGCACCGAGTACGCGGGAGACAAGGTACGAGCCGATGTACCACGAGACGATCGCGATCGGTACGCCGACAAGCAACGTCACGCCGATGCTCGCATCGAGTGCCGTGGCCGCTGCAACAGGGCCCGGATGCGGCGGCACGATGGCATGCATCGCTGCGAACGCGCCGGCTGCGGGCAGTGCGTAGAACAGCAGCGACCCACCGAACCGACGCGCAACCGTGAGGATGATCGGGAGGAACACGACCAGACCCGCGTCGAAGAAGATCGGGAAACCGAATATCAACGCTGCGACGCCGAGTGCGAACGGGGCACGCTGCTCACCGAATCGCGAGATCAGCGTGTCGGCGAGCACCTGCGCACCGCCGGTCACCTCGAGCAATCGGCCGAGCATCACCCCGAACGCCACGAGCAGCGCAACGGAACCGATCGTGTCCGCGAATCCGTACATCAACGCGTCCGGAATATCGCCGAAGTCGAAGCCGACCGCAATTGCCGTCAGGGTGCTCACGAGCACGAGCGACACGAACGCATGGAGCTTGACGGCGATGATCAGGATCAGAAGGACGGCGACGGCAGCTGCGGCGATCAGCAACAGGGTGACCGTCCCGTACTGCGGCTCGATTGCTTCCACTGAGCCCTCCGCGGCCGATGCGGGTCCCGAGCCGAACGCCGCCCACCATGCCGCACGCCGGCGTGAGCCGCAACCGCGCGATCAGCTCTCTGAAGGGTTGGCCTTGGGCCGGCGTACGCGAGGCACACGGTCGAGCACGATCGGCTCATCATCACGGGCGCGACAGCCGTGCGGCAAATGCGTGTGCCCCGCCATGGTGGTGCTCAGGTGGCGGGGTGTCAGGCGGCGGCGTGTTTTCGCTTCTCTGGAACGGTTGTGTCTGTTCTGCCGGGGAGTTTTGTGGTGGTGCCGGCTGTGACGAGGTACGAACGGCCTGCCGGTGACAGCCACAACCAGATTCCGGGTGCCGGTGACGACGCGGTCCAGGCGGTGAATGTCTTGGCCCGGTGATGGAACCGACAAAGTCGGTGTCCATTTCGTGAGTCGGTCGGACCACCGTCGGTGTAGTTGCGGATGTGGTCGTAGTCGCCGAGCTTCGCCGGACGGGTGCAGTACGGGAATGTGCAGGTGAGGCCGTTCATCAGCGCGGTCTGCTCGCGTAGCCGCAGGGGTGCGACATATCCGGTGGTCGAGATCGTCGTCTCCAGATCGATGACCGGCTTCACCACGATCCGCGACGATTTGCCGAGGATCTGTTCGGCCTCGGTACGGGTGATGGCGCCGACGTCGTCGAGTGACCAGGTGCCCCAGCACCTGTCGTAATGAAGGTAGAGCACGGTCTCGCGCAGCCCACGCCTTCTGCTGCCGCGCCGCTTCGACGGCTTCGGATCGTCGGTCTCCGCGCCGGTGGCGTCGTCGGTTTTGTCTGCGACGAGGGTGTAGAGGTCGTCGAGGCTGTCGGGTTCGTGGACCATGCCCATCGCAACGGAGCGGAGGATGTGGTCCGGTCGGGTGTCGCCGAGGAACCGCATCGACTCCACCAACTGATCAAGGCGCTGATCCAGCCGCTGCCCGTCGTCGACGGTGAGGGTGCCCGAGATGTGGGCGACGCCGTCTTCGAACCAGATCGTCACACCCCGCCGCCTGCGCGCCTCCCGCCGTTTCTTTTCGGCACCGTCGGGGTCGTCGACGAACCGGATCTGATCGAGCACCAGCTGCAGCCGCGGCATGGTGATCCGTGCGATCAACGGTGTTCCGTCGACATTCGCAGCGCTCAGGCGGCGGTCGGCATCGCCGGCTTGGGCGATGGTGAACTCCCGCGTCGCACGCGCGACTTTACGGATCCGCCACGCATCCACACTGCCTTCGTGCAAACAGGCGTACAGGCGTGGGAGCCGGTACGCCAAATCAAGTCCGTCCGCGATCAGAGCCCGGGCTCCGTTCGCGGAGAGGCCGAGGACGGGGCCGACTTCGGCGACCGCATACTCCGACACACCGGGTGTGCCGGATCCGCCGTAGCGGGTCCATTCATTCACCCCACCCGCCTGCGCGAGCGGCTCGACGGCGATTTGCCGCAGATAAGAAAGGACCGCGTCGAACTGTGCGGCCTCGGTGCGGGCGAGCTGAGCACGCGCGGCCGCAGCGATGTCGAGACCGTCAGTGGTCTCGACATCGTCGATCAGGTTCGCCGTCCTCATACCCCGCATCATGCCACTCGCCACTGACAGTCGAGGGGCTCAGAAGGCCTTATCCACAAGGGAAAACGAAGATTCTTGAAGAATCTTTTCGGACGGTCACGCCGAAACAGGCTGGTCGCCCCGTGAACCGGTGGGTCGGGTCGGCTGACAAGCAACCCGAACCCACCGGAAACGGATCCTCGTCGCCGCCAAAGCGGTCTGCACCGAAGCGCACGAGAAACGATGAAGGTGGCAACCCGCGGGTCGGCCAGCCCGATCAGTCGTCGTAGTGCCAGTCGCGCGCCTGGACCGCGGAGTCCGGCTGATCGGCGAACACCCCGTCGACACCAAGGTCGAAGAAGGCCTCGTACATGCCGAAGACATCGCCCTTGGCGTTCGGGTCGTCGCCGTCTCGGAAGTCTGCGGGCAAGAACTGGTTCTCGTCGCGGAAGGTCCACACGAACACCTCGAGGTTGTTGCGATGTGCGCGCTTGACCACGCGGGTCGGCTTCTCGAGGTAGCCGTCGGCGTCCCGTGGGATCACGACGTCGGTGTGCGCGCCGATGGAGGTCGCGTACCGCGAGATCCAGCGCAGGCCCTTGCCGGTCACCAGATCTTCGTACGTACGCGGATCTCCCGCTTCCACGAAGTCGTACGGGGCGCCAGACCCGTTGATCAACTGTGCAAGGTGTACGCGCGTGCGCCGGGCGAGGTAGCGCAGGTTCGACGTCTCGAAGGACTGCACGACGACCGGGGCGTTCGGGCGGTTCAATCCGTTCGCACGCAGTGTCTCGATCAGCGGCTTCTCGAGACGCAGGCCGATGTCGCGGAAGTAGCTCGGATGCTTGGTCTCCGGGGCGACTCCGATCGTCACGCCACGTTTGCGGCTCTCGGCGGCGGCGAGATCGAGCACCTCTTGCAGAGTCGGTATCTCGAACCGACCGTCGTAGCGGGTATTGGCCGGGCGGACGTCGGGTAGACGCTCCTTGGCACGCAGCGTCTTGAGCTCCTCGAGGGTGAAGTCTTCGGTGAACCAACCGGTCACGTCCTGACCGTCGATCACCTTCGTGGTCTTGCGATCCGCGAACTCCGGATGGTCGGCGACGTCGGTCGTGCCACTGATCTCGTTCTCGTGCCGGGCGACCAGGACGCCGTCCTTGGTGCTGACGACATCGGGCTCGATGTAGTCGGCGCCCATCTGGATCGCGAGCTTGTACGCCGCGAGGGTGTGCTCCGGTCGGTATCCCGACGCCCCGCGGTGCGCGATGATCGTCGGCTCTCCGGACTCGATGAATCGGTTCGAGGCATTGGCGAGGGACGGCTCTGCAGCGCCGTCGGCCACTGACGCGGGCGCGGCGACGAGCGATGCTGACACGGCGAGTCCTCCAACGACGGCGGCCAGTCGGTACGTACGAAGGTGCGGTTTCGTCATTGGCCCAGCCTCACGCCGAGAGTGAACGGCGTGGCACAGCGCACGTGAACAAGTGCCGAACACCCGGATTCTCCTGTGGTTCGCGTACGCTCGATACAGATCGCCGACGAACAGGAGACCCCATGATCGGCTTCATCGTGTTCGGACTCGTGGTGGGCGTCGTCGCCCGCATCATCAAGCCCGGCAAGCAGAACCTCTCGTTCCTCGCGACGCTCGGTCTCGGACTGGTCGGCTCCGTCATCGGCGGCACGATCGCCTCCCTGATCGGTTCCGGCGACATCTTCGAGCTGAACATCATCGGCAGCGTCGTCGCCGTCATCGCCGCGGTCGCATTGGTCGGCACGGCCGAGCAGCTCACCGGTCGGAGCAGCAGCACCAGCTGACCGATCACGACCCCTGTCGATCGCCGCAATCGGTGCTAGGTTGCGGTACTACACAGCCTCGGGGGCTGCGCCACCAGAAGTGTGCACCTACCGAGGGAGGACCGATGCGACGACGACCTGGTCGCATTCTGACGGCCGCGATTGCCGGCGCCCTGGCTATGACCAGCCTGAGCGTATCCACCGGACCCGCCGGAGCCGTCGACGACGTCAACACCAAGAAGCTTCGCAACGCCGTCACTGTCGGCGGCATCCTGCAACACGAGCGCGTACTCCAGCGCATCGCCAACAACAACGACGGCACCCGCGCGTCCGGCACACCGGGCTACAAGGCCTCGGCAAAGTACGTGAAGAAGACGCTCCGCAAGGCCGGCTACAAGGTCTCGCAGCAGGCGTTCCGGTTCCCGTTCTTCCAGGAGCTCGCGCCGGCCACCCTGGCCCAGACCTCTCCGACACCGACGGACTACGAGACCGGCACGTTCTCCTACTCCGGTTCCGGCGATGTCACCGGCACGGTCGTACCCATCGACGTCACGATCCCGCCACCGGCCGAGCCCGGATCGACCTCAGGCTGTGAAGCGAGCGACTTCCCGGCACCGCCCTCCGATCCCGCGATCGCGTTGATCCAGCGCGGTTCCTGTGACTTCGGGGTGAAGGCCGCCAACGCCGAGGACGCGGGCTACGACGCGGCGATCATCTTCAACGAGGGTCAAGAGGGTCGCACCGAGCTGACCATCGGCACCCTCGGTCAGATCGTCGGCATCCCGGTAGTCGGCCTCTCGTACGAGGACGGCGAGGCGATCTATCAGCAGACCGAGGCCGGCGACGTCGAGCTCAACGTCACGACCTCGACCTTGAACAAGCCGAACGCCAAGACCTGGAACATCGTCGCTGATACACGCAAGGGCAACAAGAACAAGACTGTCGTCGTCGGCGCTCACCTCGACTCGGTCACCGAAGGCCCCGGTATCAACGACAACGGCAGCGGCACCGCCGCGCTGCTGGAGATCGCCGAGCAGATCGCGAAGCTCAAGCAGGATCCGCGCCAGCGAGTCCGCTTCGCCTTCTGGGGCGCTGAGGAGGGCGGGCTGCTCGGCTCCGAGCATTACGTCGCGAGCCTTCCGGACCGCCAGCTCAGCAAGATCGTCGCGAACCTGAACTTCGACATGGTCGGATCACCGAACTACGTCCGGTTCGTCTACGACGGCGACGGCTCCGACACCGACACCGCTGGTCCGCCGGGATCCGCGCAGATCGAGGGCATCTTCAACAACTACTTCGCCGGTCAGGGCATGGCCTCGGAACCCACAGCCTTCGACGGACGCTCCGACTACGGTCCGTTCATCGACGTGGGCATCCCGGCGGGTGGCCTGTTCAGCGGTGCCGAGGGAGTCAAGACCCCCGAGGAGGCCGAGACGTACGGAGGTACGGCAGGCGAGCCGTACGACCCGTGCTACCACCAGGCCTGCGACACGATGACCAACCTCAACACCGCCGCGCTCAACGAGCTCGGCGATGCGGCCGCACATGCGACCTGGACGCTCGCTCGTACCAAGAGCGGCTTCTTCGAGGACGGGAGTCTCCGCCACGGCAAGTACCGGGCACCCAAGACCGCGTACGACGGGAACCTCCTCCGCCACTGACACGCGGGTCACATCCGGCCGAGGCGCGGGTTCTGTACGCCAGAACCCGCGTCTCGGTGCGGTGCCGCGAGCCGGCCATCGACCTGTTTCGCTGACGGTGAACAAGGGAACAGCAGGCGACTCATCGAGGTTGAGCCAGATACGCTCAATTACGCGATGGAGGATCCCATGGCCGACTCGTCAAGCCTGCCCGTCCTGTTCTCGACCGACCTCGTCGTCCTGCCCGGCATGGTCGTGCCGATCGAGCTGGACGAAGCCTCGCGCGCGGCGGTCGACGCCGCACGCGCCAGCAGCGATGACACCCTGATCGTCGCGCCTCGCCTCGACGACCGCTACGCGACGTTCGGCGTCGTCGGCAAGCTCGTGCAGGTCGGCCGGCTCAGCTCCGGAGAGCCCGCGGCGGTCGTTCGCGCCGAAAGCCGCGTCCATATCGGCGGCGGCGTTTCCGGGCCGGGCGCCGCCCTCTGGGTCGAGTACGAACCGCTCGACCAGCCGGAGCCGAGCGAGCACGCCCGCGAGCTCGCCGCCGAGTACAAGGCACTTGTCGTCTCCACCTTGCAGCGCCGTGACGCATGGCAGGTCATCGACGCCATCAACCAACTGTCCGATCCGGGCGCGATCGCCGACACCGCCGGGTACGCCGCGTACCTCTCCGACGAGCAGAAGCGCGAGCTCCTGGAGACGCCCGACATCGAGGAGCGGCTGACCTCGCTGACCGCGTGGATCAAAGACCACATCGCCGAGGTCGACGTCGCAGACAAGATCGCCGACGACGTACGCGAGGGCGTCGACAAGACCCAGCGCGAGTTCCTGCTCCGTCAGCAGCTCGCGGCGATTCGCAAGGAGCTCGGCGAGGACGAGCCCGACGGCGCCGACGACTACCGCACGCGGGTCGAGTCCGCGGACCTGCCCGACGACGTACGAGCGGCCGCCGAACGCGAGGTCGACCGACTCGAGCGCTCCAGCGACCAGAGCCCGGAAACCGGTTGGATCCGTACCTGGCTCGACACCGTTCTCGAGCTTCCGTGGACCACCAAGACGACCGACTCGACCGACGTCGACGCTGCCCGGGCCGTGCTCGACGCCGATCACCACGGCCTCGAGGACGTCAAGGACCGCATCGTCGAGTACCTCGCCGTGCGCGCCCGCCGGGCCGAGCGCGGGCTCGAGGTCGTCGGCGGGCGCGGGTCGGGCGCCGTGCTCGTACTCGCCGGCCCTCCCGGCGTCGGCAAGACGTCGCTCGGCGAGAGCGTCGCCCGTACGCTCGGTCGCGAGTTCGTCCGCGTCGCGCTCGGCGGTGTGCACGACGAGGCCGAGATCCGCGGCCACCGGCGTACGTACGTCGGCGCACTCCCCGGGCGCATCGTGCGCGCGATCAAGGAGGCCGGCTCGATGAACCCGGTCGTACTGCTCGACGAGATCGACAAGGTCGGCTCCGACTTCCGCGGCGACCCTGCGTCTGCGCTGCTCGAGGTGCTCGATCCGGCACAGAACCACACGTTCCGTGACCACTACCTCGATCTCGATCTCGACCTGTCCGATGTGCTGTTCCTGGCCACCGCGAACGTCGTCGAGCAGATCCCGGCCGCGCTGCTCGACCGGATGGAGCTCGTCACGATCGACGGTTACACCGAGGACGACAAGGTCGCCATCGCGCGCGACTTCCTGCTCCCCCGGCAGCTGGAGCGGGCGGCGCTCACCGCTGACGAGGTCACGCTGACCGACGACGCACTGCACAAGATCGCGGCCGACTACACCCGAGAGCCCGGCGTACGCCAGCTCGAACGCCTGCTGGCGAAGGCGCTTCGCAAGGCGACGACCCGACTCGCCGGCGTCGCTGAGCCGGAGCCGATCACGATCGACGAACCGGCCCTGAAGGACTTCATCGGCCGGCCGCGTTTCACTCCCGACTCGAGCGAACGTACGTCGGTTCCGGGGGTGGCGACCGGCCTCGCGGTCACCGGGCTCGGCGGCGATGTGCTGTTCATCGAGGCCAACGCGACCGACGGCGATGCGGGTCTGAAGCTGACCGGCCAGCTCGGCGACGTGATGAAGGAGTCGGCGCAGATCGCGTTGTCGTACGCACGCTCACATGCGAGTGAGCTCGGCATCGACAAGACGCGACTCGACGAGGCCGTGCACGTGCATATTCCGGCGGGTGCAATCCCGAAGGACGGCCCGTCCGCCGGCGTCACGATGGTCACGGCGCTCTCCTCGCTGGCATCGGGTCGGCCCGTACGCTCCGATGTCGGCATGACCGGCGAAGTCACCCTGAACGGTCGCGTGCTTCCGATCGGCGGGTTGAAGCAGAAGCTGCTCGCGGCACAGCGCGCCGGCCTGACCACGGTGTTCATCCCCGAACGCAACGAGCCCGACCTCGACGAGGTACCCGACGAGATCCTCGAGGCGATCGACGTACGCCCGATGAGCGATGTCGCCGAGCTCGTACGCGAGGCACTCGAGCCGGCGGCCGAGGCCTCCGTCGTGGCCGCATAGCCCGGCCGTTCACACGCGAACCGGTGCGCACGGCATCTTGCTACTCTGACGCCGTGCGCACCGCTCTTGCGACTGATGACGGTGCCCTCGAGGGCCTACGCGAACTCCTCAGCACGGATCCCGGGACCTGAATCGGGGAATCCCCTGACGTGGGCGTGCCCTCCGACCGACTATTGTCTGCGGGACCTTTGCCACTGACTTGGGGGACCATTCACATGCTCACGATCGCGAGTCGCGTGCGCGCATGGGTCGGGCGGCGGATGCTGGCGCGAGCGATGAAGGACGGGTTCGACCTGTCGAAGCTCTCGCATCTACCTGACCACCTGTACATGCCGCTGCGACGTAACGGCGTCGACCCGGTGCCGGAACTCGGCGCTCTGCGCGAGCGGGAACCGATCAGCAAGCTGCCGCTGCCGTTCGATCTGAACGCCTGGCTCGTCACCGGTCATGCCGAGGCTCGTGAGGTGCTCACCAAATCTGCGGGTTACAGCACCGACATCCGTCACCTCCTCGGCCAGGCCGCCAAGGACGAGACGGGCGGGCTCGGCTTCACCGACCCGCCGGATCACACCCGACTGCGCAAAATCCTCACGCCCGAGTTCACGATGCGGCGCATCTCCAGGCTGCGGCCGACGATCCAAGGCATCATCGATGACCGGCTCGACCTGCTCGAGAAGGCCGGCCCCGGCGCCGACCTCGCGACGATCTTCGCGTTTCCGATCCCGTTCCTGGTGATCTGTGAGCTGCTCGGCGTCGGCGAAGAAGGCCGCGACGAATTCCAGCAACTCGGCACGGCCCGCTTCGATGTGAGCCAGGGCGGGCCCGGGGCGTTCGGCGCGATCGCCGGATCCCGCTCCTTCATCCGCAATGCGGTCCAACAGCAACGCGCCGAACCCGGCGACGGCCTGCTCGGGATGATCATTCGCGAGCACGGCGACGCGATCGACGACGAGGAGCTCACCGGGCTCGCCGACGGCGTGTTCACCGGCGGGTACGAGACCACGGCGGCGATGCTCGCACTCGGCACGATGGTGCTGCTCCAGGACCGTCGCCATTACGACGCGATGCGCGATGCGACCGACGACGAGGTGCACCGCGCCGTCGAAGAGCTGCTGCGCTACCTCGCGGTCGTACAGGTCGCGTTCCCGCGCTTCGCCAAGGAAGACATGGAGGTCTGCGGTCAGGCGATCGCAGCCGGCGACGTCGTGCTCGTCTCGCTGAGCGGCGCCAACCGCGACGGCTCCCTCGGCAACGACATGGAGGGCTTCGACCCGACCCGCGAGGCGACGCCGCACCTCACCTTCGGACACGGCATCCACCGGTGCATCGGCGCCGAGCTGGCCCGGATGGAGCTACGCGCGGCGTACCCGTCGCTGTCTCGACGATTCCCCGACCTGCGGCTCGCGGTGCCGACCTCCGAACTGGATTTCCGTAAGCACTCGCTGGTCTACGGCATCGAGTCCCTACCCGTGACGTGGGACTTGTCGGCCGGGCGTCAGGGCTGACGTCCCAGGAACGCGAGCAGGCGATCCTGATCGTCGGCATCCGGCTCGGCGTCGATCGCCGGTCCGTACACGTTCGGGCCACGCATCGTGTCTTGTAGCGCACTCGCCCGCGACCAGACCCACTCCACGTCGTTCGGGTCGATGTGTTCGTCGAGGCCGGCGGCCCGTGCGAGATCCCAACCGTGCACGACGAGGTCCATCGACAAGAACCCGTCGACAGATTCCTCGAACGTGGTCGGACCGAAGTAGCCTTCGTAGGCGGTCTCTGCGGTCTCGGGTTCGTCGAGGTGTTGCTGCACCTGGCCGGTCGCTGCGAGGAACGCGCCGTGTGGGTCGTCCTCGACCGACGGGCCGGGCTCGAGGTTGCGTCCGACGAGCTGTTCGAACATGCCTTGAGTCTCGATGACGTGGCGTACGACGTCGCGGGCGGTCCACTCCTCGCACGGTGACTGGTTCTGCCACCGCTCCTCGGGAACGGCAGCCACCTTGGCTGCGAAGGTCTTCCGGAGACGGCTGTAGCGCTGCGCGATCGATTCCATGGGACGACGCTAACCTGCGATGGTGACGCACCGCTTGAACAATCGCGTCATCCGGCTCCGAGCGCGTACCCGACCGCAGCGGCGAGCACGCACCCGATCGGCTGCCCTACTAGAGTTGCCGCGCTTGCCAGTACCCGGCGCTCGCGCAGCAACGTGGCGGTTTCGACCATCGCCGTGCTGAAGGTCGTGTATCCGCCGCAGAATCCGACGCCGATCGCAGCCCCGGTCGAAACGTGCACCCCGCCGGACGCGTACGCGACGACAACGCCGAGCAGTGCAGAACCGGTGAGGTTGATCAGTAACGTCGCAACGGGGAACCGAACCGGCCACCAGCGGCGCACGCCGGTGTCGACCAGGAACCGCGCCAGTGCGCCTGCGCCTCCGCAGAGGCCGACGATCACCGCCGTCATCGAGTCGTCCGAGGCGTGTGCGTCGGACGAACCGCGACTGCGATCCCGCCCAGGCAGGCGGCCAGCCCCAGGACCAGGCTCGCCGCGCAGTAGCCGATGGCCGTGCCGTACGCGCCGTCTGCAAGCAGCCGCTCAGTCTCGACGGCGAACGAACTGTACGTCGTGAAGCTACCGAGGAAGCCCGTACCGACGAGCAGTCGTACATCGCGCAGCCGCGGTCTACCTGGCCCGACCGCCGCGAGTCGCTCGATGAGCACACCGAGCGCGAACGCTCCGACCACATTGACGATCAGGGTTGCGAGTGGCCACCCGCGGACCGTTGGCAGGCTTTCACCGATGCCGTAGCGGCACAGGGTCCCGACAACTCCCCCGGCCACGACCAGCAGCGATGAGTACGCAAGTCTGCGACCACGACTCTGCGACTGGACGGAACCGTACGACGACGGCGCGCTCATCGGGTCTCCCGGCACGGCACGACGAGCACGGGACATTCGGGCATGGGCGCACTCCTCTCGCAGAGCAGGAGCCATCAGCCGGTCACGGCGGTTCGAGCGGGCGCTCTGGCGGAGATCCATCGCCGCAGCGATCTTATCGCCATACGCGGTACAAAGGACGCAGGCATACTGCGGGAGGACTCGACATGGACGCACAGGTGGCAGTGATCGGCACCGGCAGCATCGGATCGATGACGCTGTGGCAGCTCGCCAGGGCCGGTGTCAGCGCAATCGGGTTCGAACAGTTCGGCATCGCCCACGACCGGGCGGCGGCAGGCGGCGAGTCGCGGATCTTTCGCACGGCATATCTCGAGGGCCCCGAGTACGTACCACTGCTTCGCCGCTCGTACGAGCTCTGGCGCGAGCTGGAGGCGGAGTCGGGCCGCGATCTGCTCACGCTCAACGGTGGGTTGATGATCGGCGACCACGACAGCGACGCGATGCGCAACGTACAGGCATCGATCGATGAGTTCGACATCCGCCACGAGGTGCTCGACCACAAGGCGATGGCGCAACGGTTCCCACAACATCGCGTCGGACCCGACGAGATCGCATTGCTCGATCTCGAGGCCGGTGTGCTGCGGCCGGAGTTCGCCGTCGCGGCCGCCGCGTACCGCGCTCGCTCGCTTGGCGCCGACGTGCACCCACGTGAGCGGGTGACGGCAGTCGAGCCGATGACGGGATCCGTGCGCGTCACGACCGAACGCGGCGAGTACCTGGTCGAGCAGGCGATCGTGACCACTGGGCCGTGGACAGCCCGTTTCGCACCAAGCCTGCGCGAGCAGATCCGGCCGCGCCGGCTCATCATGACCTGGTACGAAGCGCAGGACGTCGACCTGTGGCGCCCGGAACGCTGTCCGATCTTCATCCGCGACAACGCGGACGCGCACGTCTTCGGCATTCCGACGCTCGATGGCGGCTCGGTCAAGGTCGCACCGCATCTCGATGACGTCGACTTCCTCGACGATGCCGACGACCTCGACCGCAACGTCACGTTGAGCGCGCTCGACGGCATCAACTCGGCGGTTGCGAAGTATCTGCCCGGGTTGATCCCTGAGCCCGTACGAGTCGCGGCGTACATGGATGCCTACACCTCGGATCGACACGGTGTGGTCGGAAGGGCTCCGGGTACGGACAACGTATGGCTGCTCGGGGCGTTCTCCGGGCACGGGTTCAAGCTCGCGACAGCGTTCGGTCAGATCGCGTCCGATCTGGCGCGCGAGGGCACTACCGACCTTCCGATCGGGCACCTGGACCCTGCCCGGTTCGCCTGACCGAGGCGGACGTCAGCGCCCGGGCTTGGCCTCGCGCCCCTTGCGCGCGACCTTCGCGACGATCGACTGCGGCGCGTTCCGGGCAAGAACCGACAGCACCTTGTACCGCTTCGACGGCGTCGAGGTCGCCTTGCCTGCGTCGGCGTCTGCGAGTGCTTCCCGGACGAGGCGTTCTTTCGAGAGCCACATCCAGCCCGGGATGTTGTCAGTACGCGCGTCCATTCGCTGATGGAACTCGGTCCGGGTGAACCCCGCAACCACCGCCGTCGTGGTGACACCGCGATGCGCGTACTCGATGTTGGCCCAGCGGCTGAAGCTGATCAGCCATGCCTTGTGCGCGCCGTACGTACCCCTCGGTGTGTGGCCGGCGACGCTGGCGATGTTGATGATCCGGCCGCGGCGACGGTCGAGCATCGGCCCGATCGCCGCGTGCGAGAGCCGCATCGGGGCACCGACCAGAATGTCGAGGTTGCCCTGCTCGACCTCGACGGTGCTGTCGGCGAACTTCGTCATCAGCCCGTAGCCCGCGTTGTTGACCAGGATGTCGACCGGTCGATCGGCGTCGGCGAGCCGAGCGGCCACTCGGTCGACGTCGACTCGTACGGTCAGATCGGCCTGGACGTACTCGGCGTCCACCCCGTGCGCGTCCTCGAGCCGACGGCACGCCTCTTCGAGCCGGTCGACGTTACGTGCAACCAGGACGACATTGCAGCCGCGGGCCGCGAGCTGGTCGGCGAACTCGGCACCGATGCCGGAGGTTGCGCCGGTGATCAGGGCGGTGTCGGGCATTCGATCTCCTCGTCATAGGTCGCGGTCAGCCTACGCAGGTGTTGTATCGCGCCTGCGCGCTCGTACGACCCACGGCCAGGTCAGCAGGGCCCATGCGCCGAGGATGATCGCGATCTCGAAAACCAGGTAGAGCGGCCACGGCCCGAGGAGATCGAGGATCGACGGGTCGTCCGGCTTGCGGTTCAGGAAGCCGTAGTTCGAGCCGATCGCCAGGTTGATCACGAACACCGCGATCGCCCAGACAAGCGTGACGAGTACGCAGATGCGGTACTCGCGCCAGGTCGGCCCGAGTCCGAGACCGAACGTCAGGTACGCGGCCGCCCATACGATCACGATGTGCATCGCCCAGAACATCACGAACCCCGGCTCGGGGAAGGTGGAGCCGAGGTCGGGGGTGACGATCGCCTGCACGGTCAGGGTGAGGCCCCAGAAGTACGTCACGCCGATCGCCCAGGGGCGCAGCGCCCACAACGCGACGGTCGCGGCGATCCAGGCGAAGTCGCACAACTGCAAGGGCAATGACTTCTCTACATCGAGCTCTCCGGGCAGCTGCTGGTAGATCTGCACAGGCACCGTGACCACCGGCACAACGACGGCGAGCACTCGGCTGAAGGTGGGTACGCCGGATGAGCCGCGCTCCCTCCGACCGACCACGGTCACAACGACAGCACCGAGCACACAGAGGGCGAGCATCGAGAGATGGTCGGCGCCGAAGGTCGTGAACTCCTCAGCGCCGAGCACGGTGCGGTCGTCCACGGCAACCCTCCGCAGGTGTCGCGGCAGGACCCGTACGCGAACACGTCGGGTAGTCCTGCACCATTACAGTCACCCCATTGTCCCTCGGAGGTTCCAGTGGATGCAGATGTCATCGTCGTCGGAGCGGGACTCGCCGGTCTCGTCGCAGCGGCCGAGTTGACCGAACGCGGCAAATCGGTTCTGCTCGTCGAGCAAGAGCCCGAGCAGAACCTCGGCGGCCAGGCGTTCTGGTCGTTCGGCGGTATCTTTCTCGTCGGCTCCCCCGAGCAGCGGCGGATGGGAGTACGCGACAGCCATGCGCTCGCCCTCCAGGACTGGATGGGCACTGCAGCATTCGACCGTGCCGAAGACGAGTGGCCGAGGCGCTGGGCAGAGGCGTACGTCGACTTCGCCGCCGGCGAGAAGCGGGCGTGGCTCCGCGAGCGCGGCGTACGGTTCTTCCCGATCGTCGGCTGGGCCGAGCGCGGCGGCTACGACGCAACCGGACACGGCAACTCGGTGCCCAGGTTCCACATCACCTGGGGAACCGGCCCGGGCATCGTCGCCCCGTTCGAGCAGCGCGTGCGCGCAGCGGCGGAGTCGGGACGACTGCGGTTCTGCTTCCGGCATCGGGTCGATGAGCTCGTCATGTCCAACGGCTCCGTCACAGGTGTACGCGGGGCAGTGCTCGAGCCGAGCGATTCACCGCGCGGCGCTCCGACCACAAGGACCGAGACGGGCGAGTTCGAGCTGTCCGCGCAGGCGGTGGTCGTCTCGTCCGGCGGCATCGGCGGCAACCACGACCTCGTGCGGGAGGCCTGGCCGACCACGCTCGGCACGCCGCCCGAACACATGCTGGCGGGCGTACCCGCGTACGTCGACGGGCGGATGATCGGCATCACCGAGAGCGCGGGCGGGCACGTCATCAACCGCGACCGGATGTGGCACTACGTCGAGGGCATTCGCAACTACGCGCCCGTCTGGGAGAACCACGGGATTCGCATCCTGCCCGGCCCGTCGTCGCTGTGGCTCGACGCAACCGGCCGACGTCTTCCGGTGCCGCTGTTCCCGGGCTTCGACACCCTCGGCACCCTCGAGCATCTGCGTACGACCGGCTACGACTACAGCTGGTTCGTACTCAGCCAGAAGGTGATCGAGAAGGAGTTCGCGCTGTCCGGATCGGAGCAGAACCCCGATCTGACCGGCAAGAGCATCCGCGAGGTTCTACGACAGCGACTGAGTGCCGGCGCTCCCGAACCGGTCGAGGCGTTCAAGCAGCAGGGCGCGGACTTCGTCGTCGCCGACACCATCGGCGAGCTGGTCGCCGGGATGAACGCCGTAGCCGGCAGCGACCTCCTCGACGCTGCCGACGTGGAGCGTCAGGTCGTCGCCCGCGACCGCGAGATCGACAACGCGTTCACGAAGGATCTGCAGGTCACCGCGATCCGCGGGGCACGCAACTATCGAGCGGACAAACTGTTCCGCGTCGCGCCACCGCATCGACTGCTCGACCCGTCGGCCGGGCCGCTGATCGCAGTCCAGCTCCACGTCATCACGAGGAAGAGCCTCGGTGGGCTCAACACCGACCTCTCCGGGCGCGTACTCGATGCGACAGGTGAACCGGTCCCCGGCCTGTACGCGGCCGGCGAAGCGAGCGGCTTCGGCGGCGGAGGCGTACACGGCTACCGCTCCCTCGAGGGCACTTTCCTCGGCGGATGCATCTTCTCCGGCCGCTCCGCCGGACGCGGCGCTGCCGACGCCGTGGGCTGAGGCGGTGGCCTCCGTACGCGCGAGGTTCGGCTCGCCGTCGGGTCGCCTTTCCGTCGGCGCGACTACCCGATTCCGCCACCCTATCGGCCTTCTCGGCTACCTGGGTTAGGCAAAAGACGCGGCGACGCGCGGACCCGCCACTTCGGCTCACATTGTTTGGCGGCTTTCCGCGCCACCTTAATATGGGATCGGGGTAACGTTCGGTTTCGGCGTCACTCCAGTACCGGTAGTCGCTGGCGTACCAACGGGCACGGCAACCTGTCACTTTGCACGGCGCATCTGCCATGCAAAGTGGAGTTTCACCATGTTTACTTGGTAAACCACCACCGGCCGACGCCGCAAGAGCCGACCGGAACGGGTTAGCCGGCGAGCAACCCAGCCACGTAGTTGCGGCTCCCGCGTCGCCGCGTCTTTAGCGCAACCGTATGAAGCGGGAAATGCCGACAGCGTGCGGAACCGGGACAGGCGGGTAGTCGCAATGTAGAAGCACGGAAGCCGCCGGCGGCATCGGCGGGTGGGCAAACACCGCCCTAGTCCGCCAGCACCCGTGCCCGAACCAGCCAGACTCCCCCGCCGAGCAGCACCCCGAGACCCAGCACCAGCACGATCCCGGACGCAGGCTCGACGTCGTCGGCGATGAATGCGCCCAGCCACAAGGCGATCGCGATTCCGCCGAGAACCGCAGCACGCGTTCCCCAGCGTCGGTACGAGGCGGCTCCGAGGTGTGTGCCGGGCGGCGTGAGGGACGCGATGCTGGCGCACAGATGCATAAGGACGAGGCAGCAGGCAGCAACCGGGGTGAGCATGCTGAGCTCATTCTCGACGACCATCAGCCAGTTCGCGAGCAGTAGGGCGATCGAGACTCCGACGACTTGACCGTCTGGGTACGCGGCCGCGCCGACGGCACATGCCAGTGCAGCCGCGCCGACGACCCACGACCCCGCGGTCGGCGACGCGCCGGATGTCAACGGTGCGATCAGCACGACGATCAACGCACAGCAGACCAAGGCTGCTCGAAACACCAGCGCGTGCGGCGAGATCGTCATCGGCGCGCCAGCCTCGGAGCGGCAGCCCGCCGGTTGAGGTCACGAAGCACTTCGTCCAGGCTGCCCGGCCCGCGCCACGGTACGACGGGTACCCCGACCTCTTCGATGCGCGCCACCTCTCGGCGTCGTTCGAGGAGCCGGATGCGCCAGGCGAGATCGACGTATCGGTCGTCGTACACCCGTGGCTCGGCGTCTTCTGGGAGGGTGTCGATCACGACGATGCTCAGCCCCGATCGGGCGATGCCCGCAGCAGCGGCCAGCGGACTGCGAGCGATCAGCGATGACAGCATCACGACGGTCGCACCCGCGCTGAGGCGCTGCTGGCTGCGCAGCGGGTCGAACCGCGCATCGGCGCCGGGCCGGATCGTGGTCAGATGGTCGAGTACACGGCGCAGCTGGGTAGTGCCGCTCGACGGCGGCAACCGATGCATGCCGCGCGAGTCGAGCACGCGTACCTCGACGCGATCGCCCTCGCGCAGGTACTGCTCGGCGATTGCGGCAGCCGCGCGTACCGTCACGTCGAGCGAGCTGGCCGAGCCGTCGACTCCCTCGCTCACGCCGATGTCATCGGTGCCGTCGACGAGGAGTACGACGTGGGCGTCCTGGTCGGCCCAGGTCGTGATCGAATGCAGCTCGCCGGTACGAAGGGACACCGGCCAGTGGATGCGGCGCAGTCTGTCACCGACCTCGAACGGCCTGATGCTGTTGAACTCTGAGCCGTCGCCGCGCCGCGCGGACCGATGGCTCCCGACGAGACCGACGGGATGAGGCATCGGCGCGGAGCTGTCGAAATCCGACAGCGTCGGCGACGTGACGAGCATGCCGTACGTTGCGGATGTCGCATGTGTACGGAAGCCGTCCAGCACGGTGCTCGCACGGATCGCTGCCGGACCGACCGTACGCCGGCCCCAGCGGACCGACCGCAGGCGTATCGCGGTGGCGAGGTAGGCACCGTCTGCCTCCAACTGGGCAGCACCGGACGCGGGCGCGGCCGAGACGAACGACGGCAGCGTCAGCTCGACCGAAGCGTCATCGATGCCGTCGACTCGATCGAGTCTGACCGAACACTGAGTCGTCTCGCCCTCGCGCAGCGACAGCGTCGCCCAGCGCGTCTCGTACCCCGGCCGCTCGGTCGGCCGCCGCCATGCCGCCCATACGGCGATCGTGAGCAGCGGAGCGGTGAGCACGACGAGGTCGACGCGCCCGAACGCGACGCCCCAGAGCACGCCGCCGAAGCCGATCGCGACTGCGCGCACCATCGCGTACGTCGGCCGCCATGGCGGCAGGGTGTCTCGACTCCGCTGGTCGCTCACGACGTCTTGCCCGCCACGGCTTCGCGGGCCGACGGAACGGGCACCTTCGCCAGCACATCGGCGACGACCGAGTCGGCTGTGACATTCGAGGACCACAGCTCCGGCTTGACCGTGATCCGGTGGGTGAGCACAGCCGGCGCAACCGACTTCACGTCCTCCGGCGTCACGAAATCGCGCCCGGAGACGACGGCGTACGCCCGCGAGGTGAGCATCAGGGCCAATGCGCCACGCGGAGATGCGCCGAGGAGTACGTGCCGGTGATCGCGGGTCGCTCCCGCGAGCGCAACGCAGTACTGACCGACGCTGTCGTCGACGGTCACGATCTCGACCGCGGCTTGCATCGCCGCCAGACCGGCAGCATCGGTCACCGGTTCGAGTGTCTGCTCCTCGCGGCGTCGCTCGACGCGCCGGCGGAGCACCTCCCACTCATCGGTGGCCGACGGATAGCCGAAGCCGATGCGCATCAGGAACCGGTCGAGCTGCGCCTCCGGGAGCGGGTAGGTGCCTTCGTACTCGACCGGGTTCGCGGTGGCCAGCACGTGGAACGGGTGCGGCAGCTCGAACGTGCGCCCCTCGACGGTGACCTGACGCTCCTGCATCGCCTCCAGCAACGCGGCCTGTGTCTTGGGCGGCGTCCGGTTGATCTCGTCGGCCAGTAGGAGCCCGGAGAACAACGGACCCGGCCGGAACTCGAACTCCGCGGCACCTTGGTCGTACACGAACGAGCCCGTGATGTCACCGGGCAGGAGATCCGGGGTGAACTGTGCGCGTTTGAACTCCAACCCGAGCACCTGCGCGAACGATCTCGCCGCAAGCGTCTTGCCGAGCCCTGGGAAGTCCTCCAACAGCACGTGACCGCCGGCGAGGATGCCGCTGAGCACGAGCGCGAGCGGCTCTCGTTTGCCGACGACGGCGCGTTCGACCGCGTCGAGGATCTGGGCCGTCTGAGCGGAGACGGTGTCCAACGGGGTTGCGTTCATAGCTCCTCGATCTCGGTCACGATCGCGTCGAGATAGTCCCGGCGCGCGAACTGGCGGGGTGGCGGGCACTCGGCGACGAAGCCGGCGAGGTGCGGCCCGAGGACCTTCGCGGCCGCCGCCGGATCCTCTGCCCGGTTGATGTCATGGGATCGGATGAGACGGTCGTCGACGAGTTGGACGAGGTCGCGCCACAGCCAGGTGTCGTCGAATCCCGGTCTGCCGATCTCGGCGAGTCGACGGGTCCAGCGGGTCGTACGCATGTCGCCGCCGCGACGTGGGCCGGCAGCGGGCGCGTCTGCGACTCCGATCGTGTGGGCGACGACGACGGCGGAGGCGTCGATGGCCAACCAGCCGATGGAGAACGCGCAAATCGCAATGATCACCAGCGCCACCGAGTTGAGTCCGTCGCCGATGGCGATGAGGACCGCTAGCACGATGGCCGTCGAGACTGCGGCTCCCGCTGCGCGTCGTGGCCATTCGACGGTCATCCGGCCACCTCCGACCTGGTGGTCGGGCGAGCCTCGAGGCTGGCATGGATGCGTTCGAGCGTGCCGATCGCCTCGGCGCGCAACTGCTCGGTGAGCTCGTGCCTGGAGAACCGTGCTTCGCGATACAACGCGGCCAGCCGGGTGATCGCAGCGTCGTCGACGCCATATTTCGCGAGCACTCGCCCGGTCAGCTCGGCCGAGGTCTCCGCTCCACGTACGGTCATGCCGGCCGACGTCACGGCATCCTCGAGGCGAACCCAACACGCCACGATCGCGTTGCGCGGCGAGCCCGTACGCAGCGCCTCGTACTGCGCCTCGGCATCCGCCCGTACGCGCGCGGCCACATCCGGAAGCGGTTCGCCCGGCTGACCGTACGGTCCGCGCCGACGCGCGAACAAGCCGATTCCCTTCGTACGAAGGAGCGCCACCACGGCTGCGAGCAGTACGACACCGAGGAGCACCAACAAGACCATGATCACCACACCGACCACGTTGCTCGGCTCGCGTGGCTTCGGCGCACACTCATCGCCGACACACTCGTCCGGCTCGGATGTCTCCTGTGCGGGCTCGGCGGCGGGAGCGCCGTTGTCACCGGAGTTCGCCGACCAGTCAAGTGAGGGACCCGACGCTGCCGACCAGAGCGCCAGCACCAGGCCGATCACGACGACAGCGACCGCGAGCACACCGATCAGGCGATGCTGGGACCGCATCGACTCGCTCATCGGTTCCCCCGTATCTGGTTCGCGAGAGGTGGAGTTTTCCCTACCTCACCTGACAACTCAACACCATCGTTTGGTTGCCTCCACGCGAATAGCGTTTCGAGTGTCCGAGCCGGATACCGGCACGCAACCGCAGCAGGGGGTACCGATGACCGCGCCATCCGTCGAGTCGCACGCGCTGAGCCTGCATGACGTCACCAAGCTCTACGGAGCCGAGGGTACGCGCGTACGGGCGCTCGACTCCCTCTCGCTCGATATCCCGGCACACACCTTCACCGCCGTCATGGGGCCGTCCGGCTCGGGCAAGAGCACCTTGCTCAACTGTGCAGCCGGGCTCGACCACCCCGACGAAGGAGAGGTGCGCCTCGACGGCGACCCGATCGGCGGTCGCAGCGAGACCGCGTTGACGAAGTTCCGGCGTCGACGCGTCGGCTTCGTGTTCCAGTCCTTCAACCTTCTGCCGTACCTGACGGTTCAGCAGAACGTCGCACTGCCCATGCGGCTGATGGGCAAGCGGATCGACAAGCGATGGCTCTCGACGCTCCTCGATCGCGTCGGCCTCACCGATCGCAGGGACCACCGACCTGCCGAGCTGTCCGGCGGCCAGCAACAACGGGTCGCGATCGCCAGGGCGCTGATCGGCAGACCCGCGATCCTGTTCGCGGACGAGCCGACCGGCGCACTCGACAGCAGAAGCGCACACGAGGTGCTCGCGCTGCTCCGGGCGAGCGTCGACGACCACGGACAGACGGTCGTCATGGTGACCCATGACCCGGTCGCCGCGTCGTACGCCGACTCGGCGCTGTACTTCGCCGACGGTCGCGTCGTCGGCCGGGCCGAGGATCCGACGGTCGACGGCATCGCCGCGCAGCTTGCCCACCTCGACGATCTCGCGGGCGCCACCGCGCGCCGGATCGGAGCTTGACCATGATCCGCCTCGCCTATCGGTCGCTACGATCGCGCGCCACAGAGTTCACGGCGTGCTTCCTGTCGATCTTCCTCGGGTCGGCCATGATCACCGCCTTCGTCTCGTTGTCGGAGAGCGGCCAGGGGAACGTATCTGCGGCAGACGAGGAGTCATTGACGGTGATGGGCTCGGTCATCGGCGGCTGGGCGATCGTCATCGTGCTGTTCTCGGTGGTCTCGACGCTTGGCATCACGATCCGGCAGCGGGCGAGCGAGATCGGCCTGCTCCGAACCATCGGTACGACCCCGCGCCAACTACGCCGGATGGTCGTTGCCGAAACGAGCGCAGTTGCCGCTGGCGCGTCCGTGTTGGCGCTAATACCCGGCTGCTTGTTGGGCCGCTGGATCCTCTCCCTCGTCAAAGATGCAGAGATGGTGTCCGCCGACGTCGATCACTCGGTCGGAGCCATGACGCTGTTGAGTACGCCGGTCGCAATGGTGCTGAGCGCGGCGATCGCCGCAACGGTCGCCGTACGTCGCGCCGCGAAGGCATCGGCTCGCGATGCCGAGCGCATGGCATCGAACGGTGGCCGCATGGGCAAGCTCCGCGTCATCGGCGCCGTACTGATGTTGACCGTTGCCATCAGCTATGCGTCCGTCACGGTGACCGTGATGGACGACAGCTCCGATCCGTACGGCGCGATGAGCACCGCCGGACCGGCCTCGGTGTTCGCCTCCGTCGGACTCGCACTACTCGCGCCGGTGCTGCTGCGCGCCGCCGCAACGATTGCCGGCGGGCCGATGCGCCTGGGCAGGGTCGCGGGCTACCTCGCGGCGTTCAACGCGAGGCGCCGGGCGCTCGAACTGTCCAGCGTCCTCATGCCGGTCGTCATCTTCGTCGGAATCGCAACCGGCACGCTCTACCTGATGGCCATCCAGGCCGACGTCACCGAAGGCGTCGTGCAGGATGCGGAAGCAAAGAACATCGAGTTCTTGAACTACGTCGTCGTCGGCATGATCGCGGCGTTCGCGGCGATCATGATCGTCAACACCTTGGTCGCGGCGATGCAGCGTCGGCGGCGTGAGTTCGGTCAGCAGCGGCTGACGGGGGCCACCCCGGGGCAGCTACTCGGCATGGTGGGCTTCGAGAGCGTCCTCCTGACCGCCGTCGGAATCGTGCTCGGCGTAGTTGCCTCGACAGCGACGATCGTGCCGTACAGCCTGGTGAAGCTCGACCAGCCTCTGCCCGACAACGGCCTCGGGTTGCTGATCGGTGTCGTCGTCCTCGCCGGCGCGGTGACCATCGGCAGCGGTGTGGCGTCAGCCCGACGCGGCCTGCAGGTGCCCGCGCTCGAGGCTGCCGCGCTCCCCGCTTGAGCGGCGTCGTCCTGGTCGGCGGTGCGGCGGGTCGTACGCCCGCCGCCGCCGTGGCGTTATAGGTTCATTGCCGATGAGGGAGCGCACGCGAGGGAGACGCGCCGCTGAGGTGTCGGCGGCGCTCGTTCTTGTCGTGCTGCTCGCAGGCTGCGGCGGCATCGAGGTCAGTACGGGAAGTGAGATCTCGGCCTCCGACGTTGCTGCGAAGGCCGAGGAGGCGCTCGCGCCGAAGGTCGATGCCGAACCCTCGATCACCTGCGACGACGGCCTGAGCGCCGAAGAGGGCGACAGCACGACCTGCGTCATGCGGGTCGGCGATGACGATACCGAGTACGCCGTCGAGGCGACGGTCTCCTCGGTCGACGGTGACGACGCCAACCTCGACTTCAGCAGCGAGGACTACCGTCCCGGCGAGGGCGAGGGCACTATCTTCGCCGACGAGGTCGCACGCCAGGCCGAAGACGCGCTGGAGTCTAAGTACGGCCAGCGTCCCGAGATCACCTGCCCCGACGACCTGCCGGGCGAGGTCGGAGCGACGACACGGTGCGTACTCGGAGTCGCCGGTGACGAGACGAAGTACGGCCTGACCGCTGAGGTCACGGCGATGGACGGGCCGAAGTTCAGCCTCGACTTCTCCGTCGACGACGAGCCCCTCGACCAGGGCTGACCCGGACGCGGCGTTCCGCAAGCGCGTGAGCGCCGCCACAGGTACAGCGCATTGATGCCTGTCGCCATCCGATGTTACATTCTTCGTGTCATATACAGAGGAGGCTCGATGAGCGAGAGCACCCACCGAGTAGTCATCGTCGGATCCGGGTTCGCCGGCGTATGCGCGGCGATTCGGTTGAAGCAGGCCGGCATCACCGACTTCGTCATCTTGGAGAAGGACGACGACCTCGGCGGTACGTGGCGCGACAACACCTACCCGGGCTGCGCATGTGACGTCCCTTCGTACCTCTACTCGTACTCCTTCGAGCAGAACCCCGACTGGACCCGGATGTTCGCACCCCAGGAGGAGATCTGGGCCTACATCCGCCGCTGCATCGACAAGTACGACCTCGCTTCGCACCTCAGGTACGGCCAGGAGCTCACCAGTGCGGCTTGGGACGAAGAGTCCGCGACGTGGGATCTCCTTACCGCGCAAGGCACCAGCTACACCGCGCGTGCCGTCATCGCCGGGTTCGGGGCGCTACACACTCCTCGCTATCCCGAGCTCGACGGCCTCGACACCTTCGAGGGAACGACCTTCCACTCGGCCGAGTGGAACCATGAACACGATCTCAGCGGCAAACGCGTCGCCGTGATCGGTACGGGCGCGAGCGCGGTGCAGTTCATCCCGCAGATCCGCAAGTACGCCGCACAGGTCGATGTCTACCAGCGCACACCGTCCTGGATCGTCGGCAAGCCCGATCGTCCGATCGGGAGCCTCGAACGCGGCCTCTACAAGCGACTCCCGATCGCACAGCGGGTCGTGCGCAACACGATCTATTGGGCGCTCGAGCTGCGCGCACTCGGTTTCGCGGTGAACCCACGGCTGATGAAGCCGCTCGACCTGCAGGCCCGGCGGCACATCGCCAAGCAGATCGACGACCCCGAGCTCCGCGCAAAGGTCACACCTTCGTACGAGGTCGGCTGCAAGCGACTGCTGATCAGCAACGACTACTACCCGGCGCTCACGGCCGACAACGTCGAGCTCATCACCGACGGCATCGACCGGGTGACGCGCGACGGCGTCGTCGACCGCAACGGCACCGAGCGCAAGGTCGACACGATCATCTACGGCACGGGATTCGACGTCGTCGGCAACCTGACCCGAGCCAAGGTGGTCGGCCGCGGCGGAACGGAGCTCGCCGAGAACTGGGAGCAGGACGGCGCGTCCGCGCACCTCGGCATCAGCGTCTCCGGGTTTCCCAACTTCTACCTGCTCGTGGGGCCGAACACCGGCCTCGGCCACACCTCGATGATCTTCATGATCGAGCGCCAGGTCGAGTACATCGTGAACGCATTGAAGGCGACCGCCGCACGCGGGGACGACTTCGCCGACGTACGCCCCGAAGCCGAGCGCGCGTTCACTTCGAAGGTTCGCTCCAAGTTGTCGGGCAGCGTGTGGGACTCGGGCTGCTCGAGCTGGTACCTCGACGACAAGGGCCGCCCGGTGACCGTATGGCCGTACTTCACCTTCAAGTACTGGGCAGACACTCGCAGGTTCCGCGAGAACGAGTACGAGTTCGGTCGCGCGAGCTGACGTCTGCTCCGACGTCCTCCGCCGCGCGGGTTTGACGGTGCGTGACGCGGGGTAGGCATGGTGGCCAAGGAGCAATCACGAGGATCGGACCACCATGCATAAACGTAGAGGACTGACCTTCGCCGCGACTGCGGCGTTCGTCGGCTGCTCGGCCCTGGTCGCGAGCGGGCTTGCCAGCGCGGAGACCGACGCCCCGGCCACCGATGAGTCACTGAACGACGCGTTCGCGTCCGCGGCCTCGACGTACGACGTGCCGCGCGACGTACTCGCCTCGCTCGGATACACCGAGAGCCGACTGGTCCACCACGAGGGAGCAAGCCAGGACAACGGCTACGGCCTGATGCACCTGGAGTCGAACGCCGACAACAACAACCTCCGGCGTGCCGCACGTCTGACCGACCACAGTGTCGAGGATCTGAAGACCGACGCGACCGCCAACATCGACGGGGCCGCGGCCGTTCTGCGCAAGATCGCCGATCGCGCCGGACTCGATGGGTCCGATCGCAGCGACCTCGCACAGTGGTACGTACCGCTCGCGAGGTACGCGCGGGGTCAGACCAAGTACGGCGCGAAGCTCGAGGCAGATGCCGTTTTCGACAACCTGCGCACGGGATTCACCCACAAGGCAGGCGGCGAGCGCGTCACGGTGGCGACCCACAAGATACGTGCCGAGCGCGGCGCGTACGCGGGTCTTCGCGTTGCCGACGGCGTCGGGACGCAGTCCGACGACTACCCGGACGCCCTTTGGGTTCCGGCCAGTACGTCGAACTACTCGTCCGGCCGCAGCTCCGCCATCAGTTCGATCGTCCTGCACGTGACCCAGGGCTCGTACGCGGGCAGCATCTCGTGGTTCCAGGATCCCGCGGCCCAGGTGTCAGCCCACTACGTGATCCGCTCCAGCGACGGCGAGATCACCCAGATGGTCCGTGAGGCAGACACCGCGTGGCACGCTCGTGACGCCAACTCGTACGCCGTCGGCATCGAGCACGAGGGCTATGTCGACGACCCGGCATGGTTCACCGACGTGATGTACCGCTCGTCGGCCGCACTCACGGCCAACATCGCCGACGACAACGGCATCCCCAAGGATCGCGAGCACATCGTCGGCCACAGTGAGGTTCCGGGCAACGACCACACCGACCCGGGCCCGAACTGGGACTGGGATCTGTACATGTCGTACGTGAACGACGGCGAGGAGCCAGACCCCGACGACGGCATCGCGTTCTCCACGTGGGGTAACGACGTCAACGTACGCGCCGATGCAAACACGCAGTCCGACGTCGTCACTACCCTGTCGGGTCCGACGAACGTACGCGTGCTGTGCCAGAAGGAGGGCGAGAACGTCGAGTACAACGGCTACAGTGGACCTTGGTGGTCGAAGCTGAAGGGCCAAGGCGGGTTCATCTCGAACATCTTCATCTCGAACCCGAACCACAAGTTGCCCGACGTGCCGACCTGCTGACTTCCTGGGGCTCCCCCCGGCTCCAGGAACGACTCGACCCCGAACCCGCACAGGGTTCGGGGTCGAGTCATCTCTGCTCGATGTGCCTGCGCTAGAAGGCCTTGTCGAACTCGTCGAGAAGCAGATTCGCGGCGAGGATGCCGATCCCGGTGATCAGGTCGTCGTCGATCTCCGTGGTACGCCCGTCCTTGACCGGTGCGAGGTTCGTCCACAGCCCGCTGGACGTGATCTCCGCGCGGTCGGTGTCGTCGGCGGCACCGTAGGTCGAGGTGAGCACGTAGTCGGCGTCGGCGAGACCAAGCTTCTCCGGCGACAGCTCGATATGGGTGTCTGCGCCGCGCGCGGCCGACGGCACCTCGGCCCCGACGTCGGTGGTGATCACACCGGAGAACGACTTGTCGGAGTAGAGCCGGGTCTGGTCGGGAAGGAAGCGCACGAGGCTCACCACCGCGTCGTCGGGCAGCGCCTTGGCCACCTTCGCGGCCTTCGCGTCGTACGCGGCCATCAGCTCATCGGCCTCGTCCTCGCGTCCGAGTGCCTCCGCATGTAGCTCGAGATTCTGCTTCCACGTCTCACCGATGTTCCCGGAGAACACCGTCGGCGCAATCTTGGAAAGCTGGTCGTACAGTTCGGCGTGACGCACCGTACTGGACAGGATCAGGTCCGGATCGAGCGCGGCGATCTGCTCGAGGTTCGGCTCGCCGATGGTTCCGACCGTCTCGATTCCGTCGGTGCGGTCGCCGAGGTAACTGAGGAACTCCGAGTCGACATCGGTCGTGACGGCACCGACCGGTGTGACGCCGAGTGCGAGCGCATCGTCGAGCTCTCCGGTGTCCAGCACCACGACCCGCTCGGGGTCCTCGGGCACCTCAACTGTGCCGTTCGCGGTCTCGACCGGATGGGTCGACTCCGAGGCCCCCTCGTCCGCTTCCGAGTCATCCCCGCACGCCGCGACGCCGAGTACGAGCATGGCGGCGGCAACCACCTGGCCGATGCGATTGATCATCCTCACCCTTTCGTAAGTTAGGTGAGCCTAATCAAATCACACGGGTTGAGGCAGTTGCGGCACGACCTCGTCGGCGATCAGGTGAAGGTGGTCGAGATCCTCGAGATCGAGCACCTGCAGGTAGATGCGCTGCGACCCGGCGTCCGCGAACTCTGCGATCCGCTGCGCGACTTCGCCCGGCGTACCCGCGAGTCCGTTGCGATGCAGCTCCTCCGGATCGCGCCCGATCCGGTCGGCACGACGTCGCACCTCGACGTCGTCGGCACCGCAGCACACGACAAGTGCGTTCGAGTACGTGAGGGAGTCTGCGTCGCGTCCGACGGCCGCGCATGCGGTACGTACCCGCTCGAACTGGGTGCGGGCGTCGTCGAGCGAGCCGAACGGCAGGTTGAACTCGTCGGCGTATCGGGCCGCGAGCGCGGGCGTACGCTTGGCGCCGTTGCCGCCGATGAGCACCGGCGGGCGTGGCGACTGAACGGGCTTGGGCAGAGCGGGTGAGTCCTCGACCTGGTAGTGCTCCCCGGCGTACGCGAACCGCTCGCCCAGCGGGGTCTCCCACAACCCGGTGATCACCGCGAGCGACTCCTCCAGCCGATCGAAGCGCTCTCGTACGTCGGGAAACGGGATCGCGTACGCGCGGTGCTCCTCGGCGAACCACCCGGCACCGATGCCGAGCTCGACCCGGCCACCACTCATCTGGTCGATCTGGGCCACGGCGATCGCGAGCGGCCCCGGTAGGCGGAACGTCGCCGAGGTCATCAGGGTGCCGAGTCGGACGGTCGATGTGTCGCGGGCCAGCCCCGCGAGCGTCGTCCACGCATCGGTCGGACCGGGGAGGCCCTCGGTGCCCATGCCCAGGTAGTGGTCGGAGCGGAAGAACGCATCGAATCCGAGGGACTCGGTTGCCTGCGCCACCCGGAGCAGATCGTCGTAGGTCGCACCCTGCTGTGGCTCGGTGAAGATTCGTAGGTCCATATGCCCACTCTGCCGTATGGATCAGGCGGCCGGACCACCGACGACGAGCCAGCCGCCGAGCCCGAACATGACCGCCGCGATCCCGGCGTCGAGTACCCGCCAGGCGCGCGGGCGCGAGAACAGCGGCCCGAGCAGCCGCGCACCCCAGCCGAGCGAGACGAACCAGGTCAGGCTCGCCGCAATCGCGCCCGCGCCGAACCACCACTGCTCACCGGACTGGTACTGGTTGGCGATCGATCCGAGCATCAGCACAGTGTCCACGTAGACGTGCGGATTGAGGAAGGTCAGCCCGAGGCAGGTCAACACCACTGCGCGAAGCGAGTCGCGCGGACCCCCGGCGGCCACCAGTTCTCCCGGGCGCAGTGCGCGTCGCGCCGCAAGCAGCCCGTACGCCAACAGGAACGCTGCACCGACGTAGCGGACCGCGTCGATCAGTCCCGGATGCGCGCGTAACGGTTCACCGAGACCGGCGATCCCCGCGCTGATCAGAATCATGTCCGCGGCGGCGCAGACGATCACGACGGCCGCCACGTACTCGCGCCGTAGCCCTTGGCGAAGGACGAACGCGTTCTGGGCGCCGATCGCGATGATCAGACCGGCCGACGTGGCGAACCCGATGACGAGGGGTAGGAGCACGCTTCGAGCATCGCCGTTCCCGGCGGTGAATACCAGCTAATGTTTCTACAGTTGCATTAGCCTGACTTCATGACCTGGGATCGCCATCAACTGGCCGCGCTCGCTGCGGTCGTACGTACGGGCAGCTTCGACGCGGCAGCCCGTGAGCTGCATGTGACCCCTTCGGCGGTCAGCCAACGGATCAAGGCATTGGAGAACGCGTCCGGGCAGATCCTGGTGCGGCGCGGTCGTCCGTCCACGGCAACCGAGGCGGGACACGTTCTCATCCGACTCGGAGAGCAGACCGAGCTGCTCGAGCGGGAGGCCGCCGCCGAGCTGCGCGGCGCCGATGACGTACGCGTGCGTCTGCCGGTCGCAGTCAACGCCGACTCCCTGTCCGCTTGGTTCCTGCCGGTGCTCGCGGCCGTCGCAGCGAAGCACGCCGTCGTCTTCGACGTACACAAGGAGGACGAAGGCGAGTCTGCCGAGCTGCTGCGCAACGGGTCCGTGATGGCCGCGGTGACCGCCGAGCCAGCACCGGTGCAAGGGTGCGCTTCCGTACCTCTCGGCTCGATGCGGTACCTGCCGATGGCCTCACAAGGGTTCGTCGACCGCTATCTCGATGGGCCGCTCGGCGCCACCTTGGCGCACGCACCGATGCTGAACTTCAATCGCTCGGATGGCTTGCAGCAAAGGTACCTGCGTACGATCACCCGCCGCGTTGCGAGCCCGCCGATCCATTTCATCCCGTCATCGGCGGCGTTCAACGAGGCGGTCCGCCTAGGTCTCGGATGGGGCCTCGTGCCCGAGCAGGATCTCCGGCCCGACGAGGCGAGTCGACCCGACGGCCTCGTACGCCTCGACGACCAGCATGTCGACGTACCCCTCTATTGGCAGCACTGGCGACTCGAATCGCTGTTGCTGCGCACGCTCACCGACGAGGTACGTGAGCATGCCGCCGTTGCCCTTAATGACACTTAGCCATTGCGCTAAATGTTCTGACCTGTAACACTTTGCTTCATGGCACAGTGTTTGACCGAACTGGACGATGTGCTCACCGCGCTCGCCGATCCGACCCGTCGGGCGGTCGTGCAGCGACTCGGCCGAAGCCCGGCCACCGTCGGGGAGCTCGCAGAGCCGTTCGCCATGACCCTGCCCTCGTTCATGAAACACGTTCGCACGCTCGAAGCGAGCGGTCTGATCCGTACTACGAAGTCCGGGCGAGTACGAACCTGCCTGCTCAACCGCGAGCGTCTCACGATCGTCGATGCCTGGCTTGTCGAGCAACGACAGATCTGGGAAGAACGCACCGACCGTCTCGAACGCCTCGTCACCACCGAAACCAAGGAGCCGCAGTGAGCGACCCAAACGCCGTACCCGATCTCGACCCGACGCTCGACCTCACGATCACGCGAGTGATCCGCGCACCACGCGAGGCGATCTGGAAGGCCTGGACCCAGCCGGACCTCCTGGCCCGATGGTGGACGCCTGCGCCGACGGTCGCGCGCGTCTCGCGACTGGATGCGCAGCCCGGTGGCGCATTCGTCACCGAGCTCAGCGAGGACGGCATCGAGTACGTACCGCACACGGACGCGACGTACCTGCTCGTCGAGGCGAACCGCCGATTGGTGTTCACGAACGCAGTCACCAGCCGATGGCGCCCGGCTCCGCCGGCTCCGGTGTCCATGACCGCCGAGATCCGGCTCGACGACCACCCGGACGGCACGGACTACCGCGCAATCGTGCGGCACGCGAGCCCGGCCGATCGGGCGCGCCATGAGGAGCTCGGGTTCTTCGACGGCTGGGGATCGGTCACCGAGGCGCTGGCGACGCTCGTCGAGAGTGAGGTACGCGCATGAAGGTCACTGTGACGCAGTTCGTCTCGCTCGACGGTGTGAGCCAAGGCCCTGGGTCCGCCGACGAGGACGTCAGCGACGGCTTCCGCTTCGGTGGCTGGTTCGTACCGCATCTCGACGACGCCTTCGTGCAACGCGCATCGGCGTGGCTTGACCTCGCCGACGGGCTGCTCCTCGGCCGGCGTACGTACGAGGCGTTCGCCCGCGACTGGCCGCAGATCACCGACCCCGAGGATCCGTTCACCGAGCGCATGAACGCTCTACCGAAGTACGTCGTCTCCAACACGATGACCGCCGGTGACTGGTCACCGACGACGGTCCTGCCCGGCGACCCGGTCGAGTCGGTTGCCGCGCTCAAATCCGAACCCGGCAGGGAGCTGCAGATCCACGGCAGCTCACGCCTGGCGGGCGCTCTGCTGCCCGCGGGCATTGTCGACACGTTGCGGCTCGTGGTCGCACCGGTCGTCGTGGGCAGCGGCCGACGCCTCTTCACCCGTCCCGACACCGCCACTGGTCTGCACCTGGTCGAGCACGCGGTCACGCCCGGCGGACTCGTGTTGCTCGAATACGAGGTACTCGAGCAACCGACGCTCGCCGACTACCAAGGCGTCACGGCATTGGCTTGACGGTGGAGGTACGTCGGCGGGTCAGCCCTGACTGATGAAACCGAGCAGATCGTGTCGGGTGAGTACGCCCACCGGCATACCGTCCTCGTGAACCAGTACGGCGTCGGCCGACTCCAGCGCCGATACTGCCTCCGCGATCGGCTCACTCGCACCGATGGTCGGCAACGGCGGACCGAGGTGCATCTCGACCGTGTCGGCGAGCTGAGCCTTCCCGGCGAAGATGTCCTCCATCAGCTCGCGCTCGCTCACCGCGCCGGATACTTCGGCGGCCATGATCGGCGGCTCAGCATTCAGCACCGGGATCTGCGACACGTCGTACTCGCGTAGCGTGGCGACGGCCTCGGCGATCGTCTCGTGCGGGTGGGTGTGGACCAGATCGGGCAGCGACCCGTCCTTACCTCGCAGCACTTCGCCGATCGTACGCTCCTGGCCCTTGGGCAAGAAGCCGTAGCGTCCGAGCCACTCGTCGTCGAACACCTTGGTGAGGTAGCCGCGACCGCCATCGGGCAGCAACACGACGATCACCGCGTCGGGATCCTGCAGATCCTCGGCCAGACGTACGGCCGCAGCGACGGCCATGCCGCCCGAGCCACCGACCAACATCGCTTCCTCGCGGGCGAGCTGACGGGTGGTCAGGAACGAGTCCTTATCGCTGATCTCGATGATCCGGTCACAGATATCGCGATCGTAGGTCGTCGGCCAGAAGTCCTCGCCAACGCCTTCGACCAGGTACGGGCGGCCGGTGCCGCCGGAGTACACCGACCCGTGCGGGTCGGCGCCGACGATCTGGACCCGACCGTCGCTCTTCTCCTTCAAGTACTTGCCGGTGCCGCTCACGGTGCCGCCGGTGCCGATACCGGCAACGAAGTGGGTGATGCGCCCCTCGGTCTGCTCCCAGATCTCCGGGCCGGTGGTCTCGTAGTGCGAACGCGGGTTGTTCGGGTTCGAGTACTGGTCCGGCTTCCACGCGCCTTCGGTCTCCGCGACGAGCCGATCGGAGACGCTGTAGTAGGAGTCCGGATGCTCGGGCGGCACCGCGGTCGGGCACACGACGACGTCAGCGCCGTAGGCCTTGAGCACGTTGCGCTTGTCTTCACTGACTTTGTCGGGGCACACGAAGATGCAGTGGTAACCCTTCTGCTGCGCGACCATCGCGAGCCCGACGCCGGTGTTGCCGCTGGTCGGTTCGACGATCGTGCCGCCGGGTTTCAGCGAGCCGTCCTGTTCGGCGGCCTCGACCATCCGGGTCGCGATGCGATCCTTGACGCTGCCGCCTGGATTGAGGTACTCGACTTTCGCGAGAATCGTGCCGGGCGCTCCGCGCGTCGATTGGTTCAACCGGACGAGCGGGGTGTCACCGATGAGGTCGAGTAGCGAGTCAACGTAGTCCACACCGAGTACCTTACGGCGCAGTGGTTCTCGGCGTCAGACACTGCCATGTCGTACGTACTTATTCGCTGCGGTTTGTCGGTCCGATCGGGCATCATTGAGGTATGCAGACCAATCGAGCAGCCCGCCGACTCGCACTCGCCGCCGCCTACGGCGGCGGGAGTGTCGGCCTGCTCGGTGGCGCCCTCTGGGGAGTGATGAAGACCGAGGCGGGTCTCGCCCGTCGTACGATCGGCGACGCCAACGGCAAGCCACCATCCGGTGACGGCGTCTACGGCCGCGAGCTCGCCGGCGACGTCCTTGGGTTCGCCATGCTGGGTGACTCCGCAGCCGCCGGATATGGAGTCAGCAACGGGCTCGATACACCCGCGGCCCTGATCGGCGACGCGCTCTCGGGTCTGTGCGGCAGACCCGTACGCGCGGTGTGCCATGCGTTCGTCGGCGCACAGACGTCCGATCTCGACGGCCAGATCGATCGCGCACTCACGTACCGACCCGATGTCGCGGCGATCGTGGTCGGCACCAATGACGTCACACATTCGGTGTTGCCCTCGGAGTCGGTTCGCCGACTCGGCGAGGCGGTTCGCCGGTTGCGCGAGGCGGGCTGCGAAGTCGTCGTCGGGACGTGCCCCGACCTGGGCACCATCAAGCCGATCCGGCAGCCGCTGCGCTCGTTCGCACGGATGTGGAGTCGCCATTTGGCGGCCCGCCAGGCGGTCGAGGTCGTCGAGTCGGGCGGTCGATCCGTGTCGCTCGGAAGCCTGCTCGGCCGCGATTTCGAACAAGCACCGCAGGTGTTCTTCAGCGATGACAAGTTCCATCCGTCCGAGACCGGTTACGCGAGCATGGTTGCGGTGATGTTCCCGGCGATCGCACGAGCGAGCGGTCACGAGATCGCAGACGACGACGCGGTGGCCCACACGCCGAGCCGAGTGCTGTCGGTTGGGTCCGCTGCCCGCCAGGCCGCACAGCATTCGGGCACCGAGATGTCCCGCGTACCTTCCGGCACGAAGCGCTGGCACAGCGGGCGGTCGGCGGTGATCAGACGTATTCGTCGCTGAGCTTCTCTGGCGGCCGAAATGCAATCGGGCCGCCCGGTCATTTCGACCGGGCGGCCCGACTTACGTGACTGGGCGACTATCAGTCGCCACTGGCGAAGATCGCCGCGATGCGCAGCATCTCGATGTAGATCCACACGAGGGTCACGGTGAGGCCGAACGCCGCTCGCCACGACTCGCGCTCCGGTAGCCCCGCGGCGACGCCGCGCTCGACGAAATCGAAGTCGAGGATCAGGCAGAGGACGCCGATCACGACGGCCACGCAGCTGACCAGCAGGCCGAACATGCTGAAGTCGCGGAAGCCGAAGTCGGCGCCGAAGAAGCTGAGCACGAAGTTCAACAGGGCGACGGCGACGAATCCGAACAGTGCTGCCATGACGCCACGACGGAACTTGTCGGTCACCTTGATGTTGAAGACCTTGTACACGGTGAGCGTGCCGGCGAAGGCGGCGATCGTACCGAGCACGGCCTGCGCCACGATCGAGGTGTCGCCGCCGATGAACGAGACGATCGTCTTCGAGAGCGCGCCGATGAAGACGCCCTCGACGATCGCGTACGCAATGACCAGGCCGGGGCTGACGACTCGCTTGAACGAGTTCACCATCGCGAGACCGAAGCCGGCGATGGCCCCGACGAACGCGAGCGTGTAGGTGAGGTTGACCGCGTCCTGGTCGACAGTCGCGCCGTCGACCAGCGGGCCGATGAACAGCCAGGTGGCGAACGCCGACAACGCGACCAGCGCCAACGTGATCGCGGTGCGCTGTACGACGGTCTCGACGGTCATCCGCGGCGTGACCTGCGGACTGCCGTGGTCGCCGAGGTCGATCGACCAGCTGGACGGGTCGGTGTATCCGGCCGACTGCTGGGTCGCTGTGCCGTTGAACCCGTCGCTCCGTGCGAATACCGGGTTGTTGCTCTGCATGGTTCCTCCGTGAGGGGGCGATCCCGCTGTCGGGGCGTGACTACACCCTATCCAACGGTTGAAGACCCATGGTTCATCCCCGTAGAACTAGGCGATCTATGCAACGAGTCGGATGCCGACCGGCTGTCCCGCTCTACTTTGGTTCGACTACTCGCCTGCCCGGTTCCGCCCGCTGTCGGCTCTCCCACTTGCTCCGGTCGGGCAAAAGACGCGGCGACGCGGGAGCCGAAGCTACGTGGCTCGGCTTGCTTGCCGGCTAACTCATTCTGGTCGGCTTTTGCGCGGTCGGCGGTGGTGGTTTACCAAGTAAACATGGTGAAACTCCACTTTGCACGGCAGCCACACCGTGCAAAGTGACAGGTTGCCGTGCCCGCTGGTACGCCAGCGACCACCGGTACTGGAGTGACACCGAAACCGAACGTTACCCCGAACGCATATTAAGGTTGCCGGGAAACCCGCCAAGCAACCGAATTGGCGTGGCGCGTCCGCGCGTCGCCGCGTCTTTTCCAAGCCGAAGTAGCGAGGAAAGCCGAGAGCGATCCGGAATCGGGCAGGCGGGTAGTCGCCGGGACGAGCCGGGAAAGGCAGCAGAGCCCTAGATCGGGTTGTACACGTTCACCTGCGGATTGGCATCCGTCCCGGAGATGTCGCAGACGATGGTGAGCGTCTGGCCGCCCTTCATCTCCACGTCGGCGGTGGCGACGACGTTCTCATCGCCGCCGTCGAAGGACACCTCGTCGATTCCCGGCCAGGTGTCTTTCGGCTCGACCGACTCGCAGGTATCGAGCACGACCTGGGCGTCGATCGGCAGATCGTCGGGGTCGTCGGGCTCGTCGGATTCGAGGTCGTCGGGGATGGCCCCGTTGTCGTCACCGTCATCCTCAGCGTCGTCGTCATCCTTGTTGTTCTTCTTGTGCTTGTGGTGACCTTTGCCCTTGTGGTCGTCGTCGTCCTCGGTGGTGTCCTCGGCGTCGTCGGCCGGTTCGGTCGTGTCGTCGGCGTCGTCCTCGGATGTCGGATCGGACTGCGACGTGTTCTCGGTCGTCGGTTCGTCGTCGGAATCATCGCCGCACCCGGCGACGGCGAGCGCCAGCACGGCGGCGCAGATGACGGCGGACAGGCGGCGTCCCATGGAGATCTCTCCTCGACTGGCAGCGAGCAACGGCAAGCGCGCCCAGCGTAGAGGAGACGACGGGCCACAAGTCGGCCAGTCCGGTGCACCTTGCCCGACCGATCGGTCGGTTCTATGCTGCCTGACGACGGCTCTCGCTACCCGAAGGACTCCATGAACTCCGCTCCCGCCGATATCGACGCCCTCGTTGCCAAGCATGCAGATCTCCTCGAGAACGCCCAGCACGCGGCGCGCACGCGCGAGTATTTCTCTGCGTTCCCGGAGTCGCCGAGCCCGCGCGTCTACGGAGACGAAGCCGCGGCAGCCGGCGAGGACGCGTTCCGCGCCGCGCTGGGTTCGACCTTCGAGCTCGGCCAGCCGACCGACGGCACGCTGGTGGGCAGTGAGGCATCACCGTACGGCCTCGACCTCGGCGTGCAGTACGAACGCGCGAGCGTCGACCAGCTCGTCGAGGCGTCGCAGAATGCCAAGTACGCCTGGCGTTCGGCAACACCGGAGCAGCGCGCTTCGGTGTGCACCGAGATCCTGACCCGCATCAACCACCGCAGCTTCGAGCTTGCCCATGCAGTCATGCACACGTCGGGGCAGGCGTTCGTGATGGCATTCCAGGCCGGCGGGCCCAACGCTCAGGACCGCGGCCTCGAGGCGGTCGCGTACGCGCTCACTGAGCAGACGAGGCACGCGGCCACGGTTCTGTGGGAGAAGCCGCAGGGCAAGCGTCCGCCGCTGCGGATGCAGAAGGAGTTCACCCCGGTCGCACGCGGAATCGGCCTGGTGGTCTGCTGCAACACGTTCCCGACGTGGAACGCGTACCCGGGTCTCTTCGCCAGCCTGGCGACCGGCAACACCGTGATCGTGAAGCCGCACCCACACGCCGTACTACCGCTCGCGATCACGGTTTCGATCGCCCGTGACGTGCTGTCGGAGTACGGCTTCGACCCGAATGTCGTACTCCTCGCACCCGAGGACGACGGTGACCATCTCGCCGCCGACCTCGCGCTCGACCCGCATATCGGGATCGTCGACTTCACCGGATCCACGGCGTTCGGCGAGTGGCTCGAACGCAACGCCCGGCAGGCGCTCGTCTACACGGAGAAGGCCGGGGTCAACTCGGTCATCTTCGAGTCCACCGATTCGTACCGGGCTGCACTCGGCAACCTCGCTTTCACCCTGAGCCTCTACTCGGGCCAGATGTGCACCACGACGCAGAACATCCTCGTCCCCGCCGCGGGCATCTCGACCGACGAGGGTACGAAAACCCGCGCCGAGTTCGCCGTCGACCTCGGCGAGGCGCTCGACCAATTGCTGGGCGACGACGAGAAGGCCGCCGGCCTGCTCGGCGGCATCGTGAGCGATGACGTCGCCAAGCGACTGAACGCCGCCGCCGCGAGCCCCGACCTGGCGATCGCGAACCGTCCGGTCAAGGTCGACCAGTGGCCTGATGCCCGGATCTACACGCCGGTCGTACTCCTCGCGAAGACCTCCGACGACCATACGTACACCCAGGAGTGCTTCGGGCCAGTGTCGTTTCTGGTCGAGACGGCCGACCGTGACGAAGCCGTAACAGTCCTCGCCGACCTGACGAAGGAGCAAGGAGCCCTGACCGCGGGCGTCTACTCGACCGACGAGGCGTACCTCCAGCGTGTACGCGAGGCGGCGCTCGACGCGGGCGTCGCATTGTCGGAGAACCTCACCGGTGGAGTGTTCGTCAACCAGACGGCGGCGTTCTCCGACTTCCACGCGACAGGCGCGAACCCCGCCGCCAATGCGACGTACGTCGACGGTCACTTCGTCGCCGGGCGCTTCCGCTTCATCGGGACCCGGCGGCACGCGCCGAATGAGTAGACAATCGCGGCCGAAGGTCCTCCCGTCGGGCGAGCCGCGCCCGCGGTACGACGCAGCCAAGCTGCTCGACGTCGCAGCCCGGGTGTTCACCGAGCACGGCTACGACGGCACCAGCATGGAGGATCTCTCCCGCGCATCCGGGCTCTCCAAATCGTCGTTGTACCACCACGTCTCCAGTAAGGAGGAGCTCCTGCGGCGGGCGCTGGAGCATGCGGTCGATCCGCTGTTCGCGATCATCGACGAGCCGGACGCCAGCCAGGGTCGCGCGGTCGACCGGCTCGAGTACGTGATCGCCCGTGCCGTCCAGGTCCTCACCGAACGCCTCCCGTACGTCACCTTGCTGCTGCGCGTACACGGCAACACAGACACCGAACGCTGGGCGCTCGACCGCCGTCGGGATTTTGACAAAGTGATCGCCCGGCTCGTCCGCGATGCGATCAGCGACGGCGATCTGCGATCCGATCTCGATGCCGCGACGACGGCGCGCCTACTTCTCGGCCTGGTCAACTCGCTGATCGAGTGGTACCGCCCCAAGTCCCGGCGAGCGGAGTCGGTCGACCGACTGGCCGCACACATCACAACGCTCGCCTTCGATGGCCTGCGTACCTGACCGAACGAACAAGGCAGGCTTTCGTACGAAAGTAAGTCGTGTACGATCGACCAATGAACTCGACCCGCCACGCGCAGATCCTGGAGCGGCTGCGCACTACGGACAGGGTCGAGGTACGCGAGCTCGCAGACCTGCTGGATACCTCGGAGGTGACCGTCCGCCGCGACCTAGACGAGCTTGCCGCGGCCGGCGTTCTCCGGCGCGTACGCGGTGGAGCGATCAGCACGCTCATGCGCGGTGAGGAGCCACCGTACGCGATGCGCGAGGCCGAGGCGGGCGCGGCAAAGCAGCGCATCGCCGCCGCGGCCGCCGAGCTGATCCGCGATGGCGAGACGATCGTCGTCGACAGCGGCACAACCGGTGTCGCGGCCGCGAGAGCGATTGCAGGCCGAAGAGTGACGGCGATGCCCCTGTCACTGCACGCGGTCAACGAGCTCGTGAGCGGACAAGCCATCGACCTACTACTTCCTGGCGGCGCCGTGCGACCCGGCGAGCTTTCGGTCACCGGTCCGCTCGCCGAGCAAAGCCTTGCTGCGTTGCGTTTCGACACCATGCTCCTGACCTGCTGCGGACTCTCGACCCACACCGGCGCGACGGCGCACGACGTCGCCGACGCGGCGGTGAAGCGGGCCGCCATCGAGTCGTCAGCACGCACCGTTGCCCTCGTCGACGGCGGCAAGTTCGCGCGTACGGCGATGGCGGTCGTCGCCTCGGTGAGCGAGATCGATGTCGTCGTCACAGACGCGACCGCGCCGAGCGACGAACTCGACCGGATCCGCGCGGCCGGTGTCGAGGTGATCAGTGTCTGAGCGCCCCGCCGCCGTCGCCTCGTCGGTCGGCAGGCTGCCCCGGATCGCGGTCACGGCCACCTTCGCGGCACATGCGATGTTGTTCGCCTCGTGGACCGCACATGTCCCGCAGGTCAAGGACGACATCGGGCTGACCGATGCCGGGCTCGGCACCTCGCTGCTCGGCGCACCGGTCGGTTCGATCCTGGCCACGATCGGGGTCGGCTGGCTCCTGCCCCGCCTGGGTAGCGCCACGGTCGTCCGGTTCACCCTGCTGGGCTACGCCCTCACCGGCCTCACCGTCGGGCTCGCCGGATCGGGTCTCGGCCTGTTCGCCGCGCTCCTGCTGTGGGGCGCGTTCCAGGGTTCGCTCGACGTGGCGATGAACACCCAAGGCGTCGCGGTCGAGCGTACGATCGGCCGCCCGATCATGTCCGGACTGCACGGCGCCTGGAGTATCGGCGGATTCGTGGGCGCGGGCATCGGTACGCTCGGCGTCTCCATCGGAGTCGGGCTCACACCCCAGCTCGCCGTCGAAGGCCTGATCGTCCTCGCCGTCGTCGGCGCCCTCACCATGCGGATGCTGCCGGACCCGGAGTCCGCCGCCGCACCGGACACCCCTCGCAAACAGCGCACGTTCACGCCCACCGTTCTCATCCTCGGCGCCGTCGCGTTCGCCTGCATGATCAGCGAGGGCGCGGCCGCAGACTGGTCGGCTGTCTATCTCCACGACGAGATCGGCTCATCGCCGACGTACGCCGGGCTCGGCTTCGCGGTCTTCTCCCTTGCGATGCTGACGCTGAGACTTGCGGGCAACCGGCTGATGCTCCGGTTCCCACCGCGAGACCTGCTGTCTGCATGCGCGGCGGTCGCGACCGTCGGCATGCTGGTTGCGCTACTCGTCGACAACCAGTACGTCGCACTGATCGGCTTGGGCTGCCTCGGAGTCGGCCTCGCACTGGTCGTACCCACTGCGTTCAGCGCTGCGGGACGCCTCGGCGGAGACTCGGCCGGGTCCTCGATCGCGACGGTTGCGGCGATCGGCTGGACCGGGTTCATGTGCGGTCCGCCGCTGATCGGCTATCTAGCCAACGTGATCGGTCTGTCGACGGCGCTGCTCATCCTCCCGGTACTCACGGCCACCATTGCCGTCGCCATTCGGTCGAGCACTGCATTCGACGGCGGCGTCGACACGCGTACGTGACGCCGTCACCTACTCGGCTCAGAGCTCAGCGGCTAGCTTGGCGAGCTGGTCGGCGGCGACGGCGCGCCGAACCGCGACATTCGGGTCGACGAGGTTGGGCCGGAACGCCACCGAACGGATGTCGCTGACCCCCGCCCACCGCAGCCAGTCCTCGAAGTACGGCTGGGCGAAGTCGGATCCGAACGCCGGCGACCGGTCCTCGCCGTACACCGCGCCCGTGTAGATCACGGTCGCGCGCTTTCCTAGCAACAGGCCCGTGTAGCCGTGATCGGCGTCGAACGAGAAGGCCATTCCAGGCTGGCTGACCACATCGATGAACCGTTTGAGGACGTAGGGAACCCCGGCGTTCCACATCGGCACCGAGAACAGGTAGTCGTCGGCAGAGTCGAAGCGCTCAAAGGCTGCGCGGACGTCGTTCCACGCAGCCACCTGTCCACCTGTCGGTTGCCCACCTCCGAAGATCGCCATCTTGGCCGCGACCGCTTCCGGTCCGAACTCGGGCAGGGAGCCGTCCCAGAGATCCCAGGTCTCCATGTCGATCGCAGGGTATCGGCGTCGAACCTCCTCGACGTACGTCGCCGCCAGTGCGAGCGACTGCGACTCGGCCCCGCGTGGGGACGCCGAGATGTGCATCAGCTTGTTCATCGCTTCTCCAAGTGTTTTATGTGCGTGCGCACACACTAACAATAGTTGCGAGCGCACACAACAGACGGCTAGCCTGCATAGATGGCTCAGACCAGACGTCAGCTCTCAGCCGATGCGTGGGGGTCGATCCTGCGCGTACACGCGGCATTCGTCCCGGAGCTGGACAAAGACGTACGCGTGAACGCCGGCATGCCTCTCGCCTGGTACGACGTGCTGCTGGAGCTCGCCGCCGAGCCGACCGGCCGACTGCGCCTGGGCGACCTCGCAGACCGGGTAGTGCTGAGCCGCGCCCGGATCAGCCGGGTGGTCGACGAGCTCGTCGACGCCGGCCTCGTCGAGAAGGCGCCGAACCCGGCTGACAAGCGATCGTCGTACGCCGTGATCACCGCGGATGGGCGCTCCCGTCAGCGGCGCGCCGCACCGCCATACGTACGGCGGATCGAGTCGCTCTTCCCGCGGGACGTGACGAACGCCGACCTGCGCAGGCTCACCGCCGTACTGGAACGCGTCCTGGAGGCGAAGGAGTAGACGCAGTCAGGACATTTGTCTCTGCTCCGAGCGGCTGTACGCCCCTACTGTCATACCTCCACGCCGGACCGCCCGGCGCCGACAACGGAGGACAGCAATGACGTACTACCAAGCCACAGCAGACTCGACCTGCACCTGCGCCGACGTTCGGACTCGCGGACCGCGCTGGTGGACGGTGCTCGCGGCGCAGGTCGCCGCGACCGCGGTGTACGTCGTGGCAGTGCCGGTCGCCGGGATCGACCTCGCGGCGCGTACGGGCGACTCGACGCAGACGATCGACCTCGGCATGGTGCTCACCGGCACCCTGGTCATCGGGCTCGCCGCGATCGGGTGGCTGCTCGCGCTGCGTCACTGGACCCGCCGATCCGACCGCGCCTGGCGGATCTCCGCGATCGTCGTACTCGCGATCTCGCTGCTCGGCCCGGCGGGGGCGACGAACGCCGCTGCCGGCATTACGCTCGCTTGCATGCATCTGGCCGTCGCCGCCGCGCTCGCGCTCGGCTGCCTGACCTGGCAGCGGGGCGTACATGGCTGAATGCCGACGGCGGCCAACGTTGCGCTGGGCGAGCCGTAGTCAACCGCTCATCGCGATCGCGATCTGGAGCCCGATCATCCTGATCGGGGCCGCCCAGCATGCGTACGAGAGCGATGCGGGAGCGGCGATCTGGATCGGCCTGGCGGTGGTCGCCGCCTCGAACGTCGCGGCGATCGCCGCCAGTGCGCGTCGGCATTCCTCGGCCCCGCTGTTGTTCGGCGTTCAGGCGGCCGCAACCGTCGCCGTGACGTTCGACGATGTGAGCGACTGGTACACCCTCTACTGTCTGCTCGCGATCTTGGCCAGTGCTGCGCTCACCGCTCGCTGGGTGCCGGTCGCGGTCATCGCGACAACCACCGCTTGGGCCCTGGCCGACTCGTACGCAGGAGCACCGTGGTCGGACCTGTGGGTCACCACGCTCTGTCTGGCACTTGCCGGCTTCGGCACCTTCGTCTTCTGGCGGCTGTTCGCCACGATCGCCGAGCTCAACGCAACCCGCGATGCCCTTGCGCGCAATGCAGTCTCGGCCGAGCGCGAGCGGTTCTCGCGCGATCTGCACGACGTACTCGGCCACAGCCTGTCGCTGATGGTCGTTAAGGCGCAGGCCGTGCGCCGACTGCTCCCCGACGACACCGCGGCCGCAGGCGAGCATGCAGCCGACATCGAGTCGATCGGCCGCGATGCGCTCGATGACGTACGCGCGACCGTTCGCGGCTATCGCGAGACGTCGTTCTCGGCGGAGGTCGAGCGCGCCCGAGAAGCCCTACGCAGCGGCGAAGTCGAGCTCACGGTCGACGCACCCGCACTTCCGGTGGCACCCGGCCAGGACGCGCTTCTGGGCTGGGCCGTACGCGAGGCGACGACGAACGTGCTGCGCCACTCCGACTGCACACGTTGCACGATCGGGCTCCGGCGCGGCGACGACCTGATCGAGCTGCGCATCGCGGACAACGGGTCACCGACCCCGCACTCACCCAACGACGGCAGCGGCCTCGAAGGCTTGTACCGGCGGTTCGCAGAGGCCGGCGGCGAGCTGGTCGCCGGTGCAGGAGAGCAGGGATTCTCCATCGCGGCGACCCTGCCCGCCACGACAGGAGCCCGACCATGATCCGCGTACTCATCGCAGAAGACCAGGCGATGATGCGGGGCGCCCTCGCACTTCTGCTCGACATGGAGCACGATCTCTCGGTCGTCGCCCAGGTCGGGAGGGGCGACCTGGTGGTCGACGCAGTACGCGAACACCGTGCCGACGTCGCCGTTCTCGACATCGAGATGCCGGGTATGAGCGGCATCGACGCCGCAGCCGCCCTGCGTACGAAAGCCCCCGAATGCGCCGTCATGATCGTCACGACGTTCGCGCGCGCCGGCTATCTGCGGCGTGCTCTCGACGTCGGGGTACGCGGGTTCGTGGTGAAGGACGATCCCGTAGAGGACCTCGCGCAGGCCGTTCGCCGAGTCGTCGCTGGTTCGACGGTGGTCGATCCCGCGCTTGCCGAGGACGCACGACTCGCCCCGAGTAACCCGCTCACCGACGGCGAGCGCCGCGTACTCGCCCAGGCCGTCGACGGATCACCCGTTGCCGACCTGGCCGGGCGTCTCCACCTCTCCGAGCGCACGGTCCGCAACTACCTGTCGGCCGCGATCGGCAAGACCGGCAGTCGTACCCGCATCGAGGCCGCGCTCTACGCGCGCGACCAGGGCTGGCTCTGAAGCAACCCGTCCAGGGGCACCGCGTACGCGACACGCCCGCGATAGCCGTACGTCGTCTCCGCGGTGAACACCGAGTTCAGCAGGGCCTCCTCGACCGCGTCCATCGTGCCAGCGAAGAGCTCGTCCAGCTCGGTGTCGTCGGGCGGCCGGCCGTGCGTACCGAATGCGATCGCATAGTCACCACTGGAGTTCGAGTAACTGGCGCCGACGCGCGCCATCGCATACACGGCTCGTCGGGCGACTCGCTGCAACTGTCGCGCATCCAGCGGCGCATCCGTCGCGACGACGATCATGCAGGAGTTGCCATCCGGCTCCGGTGGAGCCGTCGCCAGCAGCCGATCTGCCGGCAGCGGCACACCGGCAGCCGTCAAAGTGCCGCCGAAGTTGGACTGCACCAACGCACCGACCGTATGCGTCTCACCGGATACTGCGACCCGACGTGAGGCTGTGCCGATGCCGCCCTTGTAGCCGAGCGCGACCGTACCGGTCCCGGCGCCCACACAGCCTTCCGCGACTTCCTCACCGGCACCGTCGATTGCCGCGACGACGTCCTCATGGCCGACGGGACGCGACCGAATGTCGGAGAGATAGCCGTCGTTGGTCTCACCGACCACCGGATTGAGGGTGGTCGTCTCGCGGTGTGCAGGCAGCTCGAGTACGTACGCGACCAGCGCGTCGGCGACGCGAAATGCCGACAGCGTGCTGGTCAGCAGGATCGGAGTCTCGATCATGCCGAGCTCGTCGAGCTGGGTGGCGCCGATGAACTTGCCGTACCCGTTGCCGACAGCGAGGCCGGCCGGCAGCGTCGTACGCTCCGCCGTCAGTGCCGCCGGCACGACCGCCGTCACCCCGCTGCGTACGTCATCGGACGCCAAGGTCGTATGGCCGACGAGCACTCCCTCGACGTCGGTGATCGCGTTGCGCGGACCACGCTCGAGACTTCCGATGGTGATACCCAGATCGCCTGCTCGCATGGCACGTACGTTAGCCCGCACATGGGTACCTGCGATGTACGCGAGTTCGCACCGGCGAGGGAGGCATCCGAGTCGACGCGCAGCGACGCTCTTCCTATGACGCTCACCCACCCACAGCCGACACAGCCGACGAAGCCGTCCCGGGCTCGACTCACCATTTGCATTGCCGCCGCCGTTGCGTGCGCTCCGTACGCAGCGCTGAAGATCCTCTGGATCCTCGGCTCCGATATCGGCACCGAAGACGCTGCGGCGGCAGACCTGATGCATGAGACGTCGACGGTCGTCGGCAACGTGATCACGCTCGGCATGGAGCTCAGCGCGGTCGGGATCGTTGTGGGACTCACGTTCGTACGCCGCATCCCACCCCTGCTGCTGCTCGGTCCGGTCTGGGTGGGCACCGGACTCCTCGCGCCGTTCGCATTCGGTCTGCCGCTCGGCCTCGCGGCGCAGGGAATCGCCGGCGGCGCACCTGCCCCCGACGACGGCGGACTGCACGGCTGGGTCTTCGCCGTGGTCTATGGCGGGTTCATCACCCAGACGCCGTTGTTGATCGGGGCATTCGTCTTGCACATCAGGCACCGCTGGCCCTGGGTGTTTCGGCTGCGTGGTCGGAACCTCGTGGCGGGATCGACGTACGACCTGCAGCTACTGATGGCACGCACCGCGCTCGTCGTCACGGCACTGTTGGCGGCCGTTTACGTCCTCTGGACGATCGACGCCGACGCGTTCGCCGGGCCGTCCGGTTTCGAAACCGTTGCGCAGCGGACCTTCGTGTTCGTCAGGGGATTGCTGCCCGTGGCCGGGGCGGTCGGGGTGTACTCACTCGTCCGGCAGCGCCGCTCTGGTTCGATGTTCGGCGCAATAGCCGCGACCTGGACCGGCTCGGGCGCCGCATTCGCCGCCGTATGTCTACCGTCGATGGATCAGACCGGATTCGAGTCGTTCGTCAACGCAGCGAGCGGGATGAGCGGTATCGCACTGGCGATCACCGGTCTGCTCGTACTCATCGACGCTCGTCCTGACAGCCGGCCGCTTGACCTCAAGTCCACTTGATGAGCTTCCGTTGTCAGCAGTGCACATTTCTATGAAGGACGACCAGTGGACGCAGAAACCAAGGCAGCGCTCGTCGGTCAACCGATCGGCTATTGGGCCGGTGAGGCGTACCGACGCGTCTCTGCCCGCCTCATCGCATCCCTCGGGGAGGCTGGTCTTTCCCAGCCGCAGTGGTGGGTACTCGGACGAGTTGAGGACTCCGCTCGCTCGTGGACCCGCGACGAGCTCATCAATGAGCTGCAGCCGTACAGCGACGTCGAGGAGGGGCGTGCGCTCGCCGCCGAACTCGACGAACTCGCCGATCGAGCCGCGGTGCGAGTCGTCGATGAGCGGCTCGTCATCACCCCGACGGGCTCAGAGCTGCTCGAGGCCGCCAGAGCGAACAACGGCGCCGCGCATCGCGCGATGAGGTCGCAACTGAGTGACGACGAGTACGCGGCGATGATCGATGGGCTGCAGAAGATCGTCGGTGCACTCGACGCGGGTCGAGACTCCTAGTGTCCTGCGTTTGAAGTGGCTTTACGGAAGGCGTCGTCCAGGTGGATGCATCCGCAAGGACGAGGAGGACGGCCATAGTCGGTCCTATTTCCGACGACGAGGACGCCGCGGGGCGCCGCCTGGGCGCCGAAAGACGTCAAGGTACTTTAAACGCAGGGCACTAGTAGGTCAGCGACGGTCGACGATCCGCCGCATCTTGCCGACGGAGCGCTCCACCGTCTCCGGATCGACGACGTCGACCTCGACGCTCACTCCGATCTGGTTCTTGATCCAGGTACGAAGGTCTGCGCCGACCCGCATCGCCGCATCCAGCGGCGCCTCTGTGCGGCGTTCGACGAGCACCGTCATGGAGTCCATCCGACCTGCCCGCGTAAGCACGCACTGGAAATGCGGCGATAGCTGTTCGGTACGCAGGATCAACTCCTCGATCTGGGTCGGGAAGAGGTTCACGCCACGCAGGATGATCATGTCGTCGGTACGTCCGGTGATCTTCTCCATCCGGCGCATCGTCCGCGCGGTGCCCGGCAGGAGACGTGTCAGGTCTCGGGTGCGGTAGCGCACCACCGGCATCGCCTGCTTGGTGAGCGAGGTGAGCACGAGCTCACCGCGTTCGCCGTCGGGCAGCACCTCGCCGCTGATCGGGTCGAGGATCTCCGGGTAGAAGTGGTCCTCCCACAGAGTGAGGCCGTCCTTGGTCTCGACACACTCGTTGGCCACTCCGGGACCCATCACCTCCGACAGCCCGTAGATGTCGACCGCATGCATATCGAGCTGGGCCTCGGTCTCGCGACGCATCTCGTCGGTCCAGGGTTCGGCACCGAAGATGCCGACCTTGAGCGAGGTCGTACGCGGGTCAACGCCCTGTCGGTGCATCTCATCGACGATGTTCAGCATGTACGAGGGGGTCACCATGATGATGTCGGGCTCGAAATCGACGATCAGACCGACCTGGCGCTCGGTCATCCCGCCGGACACCGGGACAACCGTGCAACCGAGCTTCTCGGCACCGTAGTGCGCGCCGAGCCCGCCGGTGAAGAGCCCGTACCCGTACGCGACGTGCACGATGTCGCCGGCTCGGCCGCCGGAGGCGCGGATGCTGCGCGCCATCAGCTGCGCCCACATGTCGATGTCTTCGGCCGTGTATCCGACGACGGTCGGCTTGCCGGTCGTACCCGACGACGCGTGTACGCGTGACACCTGCTCACGCGGCACCGCGAACATGCCGAACGGGTAGTTGTCTCGGAGCTCGGCCTTGCCCGTCAGCGGGAACTTCGCGAGGTCGGAGAGCTCCTTGCAGTCCTCCGGATGCACGCCGAGGTCGTCGAACGCGCGCCGGTAGTGCGGCACGTTCTCGTACGCATGACCAAGAGACCAGCGCAGCCGCTCGAGCTGCAACGAACGCAGCTCATCGATCGACGCGGTCTCGATCGGCTCGAGGTCTGCGGGTTTAGGACTGAGGTCCTGCATGGTCGCTCCTCGCTCGTCGGCGTGGGCCAATCGTACGGCGATCTGCGAACGCGATAATGAGGACATGACTGCCTCGATCGAGATGAACGACGGACGCACGATGCCCGCGATCGGCTTCGGCACCTGGCCGTTGAAGGGCGCTGCGGGCACCACCGCCGTACGCACGGCGATCGAATCGGGCTACCGGCTGATCGACACCGCCGCGAAGTACGAGAACGAGGACGCCGTGGGCCGCGCGATCGCCGAGAGCGGCGTACCGCGTGCAGACCTGTTCGTCACAACGAAGCTGCGTGGCGATGAGCAGGGGTACGACTCGGCGATCCGGGCGTGCGAGTCGTCGCTCGAGCGCCTCGGCCTCGACTACGTCGATCTGTATCTGATCCACTGGCCGCTCCCCCGCGTCAACGCGTACGTCGCCTCGTGGCGGGCGCTTCTTGCACTGCAGGAGCGCGGTCTGGTCCGATCTGTCGGCGTCTCCAACTTCACCGCCGCCCACCTCGACCGCATCGTTGCCGAAACGGGCGTCACTCCCGCGGTGAACCAGATCGAGCTGCATCCGTTCTTCCCGCAGGCCGAACAACGCGCGTACGACACCGAGCACGGGATCGTCACCCAGAGTTGGAGCCCACTCGGTCGCGGGTCGGATCTGCTCGAATCCCGCGTGATCACCGAGATCGCGGAGGCACATGGCGCGACCGCCGGCCAGGTCGTTCTCGCCTGGCACCTCGCGATCGGCGCCGCACCGATCCCCAAGTCGGCCGATCCGGAGCGCATGCGGGCCAACCTCGCGGCCGCCGAGCTCACCCTCACCCCTGCCGACCTGGAAGCGATCGCCGGACTCGATGACGGGCGCCGCCTCGGCGGTGATCCCGACTCCCACGAGGAGTTCTGACCACCGCGGGTTGTACGGCACGTACGGCTTGGGGCACAATCGAAGGCACACAAACCGACCGAACGATCGGTTTGGCGCGAAGGAGAGTAGCCATGACCGTCGCGGAGACGGAGCTCGAGAGCGGGTTCAACGAGACGATCGAGCACGAGCAGCGGATCGAGCCGCGCGACTGGATGCCCGACGGTTACCGCAAGACACTGATCCGCCAGATCGCGCAACACGCACACTCGGAGATCATCGGCATGCAGCCCGAGGGCAACTGGCTCACCCGGGCCCCGTCGTTGCGCCGCAAGGCGATCCTGATGGCGAAGGTCCAGGACGAAGCCGGCCACGGGTTGTACCTCTACTCCGCGGCCGAGACCCTCGGCGCCGACCGCGCCGACCTCACCGACAAGCTGATCACGGGCCGGCAGAAGTACTCCTCGATCTTCAACTACCCCACGCTGACCTTCGCCGATGTCGGCGTGATCGGCTGGCTGGTCGACGGCGCCGCGATCTGCAACCAGGTGCCGCTCTGCCGCAGCTCGTACGGCCCGTACGCGCGGGCGATGATCCGCGTCTGCAAGGAGGAGTCGTTCCACCAGCGGCAGGGTTACGAACTGCTCATGTGCATGATGCGCGGCTCCGATGAGCAGCGCGCGATGGTGCAAGAGTCTGTCGATCGCTGGTGGTGGCCCTCGCTGATGATGTTCGGTCCGCCCGACGACGACTCTCCCAACACCGCGCAGTCGATGGCGTGGGGAATCAAGCGCCACACCAACGACGAGCTGCGGCAACGCTTCGTCGATATGACTGTCCCGCAGGCCGATGCGCTCGGCGTGACGTTCCCCGACGCCGGCCTCACGTGGAATGACCAACGCGGTTCGTACGACTTCAGCGAGCCCGACTGGTCCGAGCTCAAGGCAGTCATCACCGGCAACGGGCCGTGCAACGCAGAGCGGGTCGCCCGGCGTAAGCACGCGCATGACGAAGGCGCATGGGTACGCGAGGCCGCGAGTGCATTCGCGAACAAGCAGAAGGAACCAGCATGACCGATGCCAACTGGCCCCTCTACGAGGTCTTCGTACGCGGCAAGCGTGGGCTGAACCACGTGCACGTCGGTTCCGTGCACGCTTCCGACGACGAGATGGCCTTGCGCCACGCCCGCGACGTGTTCACCCGCCGCAACGAGGGTTCGAGCATCTGGGTCGTACGCGCCGATGCGATCGCCGCATCGAGCCCGAGCGAGAAGGACCCGTACTTCGCACCCGCCGCGGACAAGGTCTACCGCCACCCGACGTTCTACGACATCCCCGACGATGTCCCTCATATGTGAGCCCGAGATGACCGATCCCTCGACGCACTCCGATAACGCGTACGACTCGCTCGCCGAGGCACATGACGACGCCCGCTGGGCGTACGGCACCGGGTTCGACGACCCGCTCGCCGGTGTCGACACGACGCTGCCCGACGGAGCCGACGGTGCAGCGCTAGCGGCGTACTGCCTGATGCTCGCCGATGACGCCCTGATCATGTCGCAGCGCCTCGCCGAGTGGAGCACCTACGCGCCCGAGCTCGAGGAGGAGGTTGCGCTCGCGAACGTCGGCCTCGACCTACTCGGCCAGGCGCGGCTCCTGCTCGCGCGCGCGGCCGCGGCCGATCCGAGCTGCGTGCCCGTACTCCCCGACGGTTCGCCGGTGCCGGCGGAGGACGCCCTTGCGTACTTCCGCGATGAGCAGAGCTTCCGCAACGTACGCTTGGCCGAGGTCGACAACGGTGACTTCGCCGCATCGATCGCGCGACTCTTCTGCTTCTCTGCTTGGCGGTTGAGCATTCTGCATCGACTGCGAGACTCGCACGACCCAGTGGTCGCCGCGGTTGCCGCCAAGGGCGTCAAGGAGCTCGCGTACCACCGCGACTACGCCGCGCGCTGGCTGGTGACGCTCGCCCAGGGCACCGCCGAGTCGCGCCAGCGGATGGTGGCCGGGCTTTCGTACTGCTGGCCGTACGTCGGCGAGCTCTTCGCTGCGCATCCCGTCGAATCCGCACTGCCCGGTATCGCCGTCGACTCCGCCGCAGTGCGGCCGGAGTTCGAGGAGACGATCGCGGCAGTGCTCGACGCGGCGAACCTCGACGTGCCCGATGCGCCGTTCGCGCGTGCGGTCGACGGGCGAGCCGGCCGCGACGGCGTACACACCGAGGCGATGGGCCATCTGCTCGCCGAGATGCAGGCCGTCGCACGCGCTCACCCGATGGGGAGCTGGTAGCGGTGACTGCCAGAACCCTTACTCCGTTGACGCATGCGCGCTCCGTCGCGTCCCGGGTGCCCGATCCCGAGCTGCCGATGGTCACCATCGACGACCTCGGTATCCTGCGTGAGGTCGCCTTCGACGACACCACCCTCGTGGTCACGATCACTCCGACCTACTCCGGCTGTCCGGCCATCGGTGCGATCCGCGCTGACGTCCACGCGGCGCTCCGCCGCGCCGGCTTCGACGACGTCGACGTACGCACGACGCTCGACCCGCCGTGGACCACCGACTGGGTCTCCGCCGACGGTCGTCGCAAGCTCGCTGAACATGGCATCTCACCGCCGCAGCACGGTGCAGCGAGTCCGACCGGTCCGGTTCCACTCGCCCTCACCATGCCGAGTCGGCTGGTGCATTGCCCGCATTGCGGCTCGGGCGACACACACGAGACCTCGCATTTCGGCTCGACCGCCTGCAAGTCGCTGCACCGCTGTCGTACCTGCGGCGAGCCGTTCGAGCACGTCAAGGAGATCTGATGACCGCGACCGACGTCGCACCGCGGCGCAAGCGCAAGCGGCTCAAGTTCCACGACCTGCGTGTCGCCGAGATCGAGCGGCTGTGTGATGACGCCGTCGCGGTGACGTTCGAGGTTCCGCCCGAGCTGGCCGAGGCGTACGAGTTCACGCCAGGTCAGTACCTCACGCTCTCTCGTACCGTCGACGGACGCAAGGAGCGCCGCTCGTACTCGATCTGTGCCGCCGCCGGCACGCGCCCGCGGGTCGGCGTACGCGAGGTTCCGGACGGGTTGTTCTCGCAGTGGCTCGTGCACAACGTACGCCCCGGCGACACGGTCGAAGTGGGCACACCGATCGGGAAGTTCACGACCGAACCGGAGACCGGCGGGCGGCATGTTCTCGTCGCCGCCGGATCAGGCATCACACCCGTCATTTCGATCGCCTCGTCGCTACTTGCAGGCTCCGATGCCCATGTCACGCTGCTGTACGGCAATCGACGCACCAACACGGTGATGTTCGCCGAGGAGCTCGGTGATCTCAAGGACGCGTACGGCGCAAGACTCGAGCTCATACACGTGTTGTCGCGCGAGCCGCGCGAGGTCGAGCTGTTCTCCGGTCGACTCGACGGTGAGCGGGTCGGTGCACTCCTCGACGCTCTGGTGCCTGTCGACGCGGTCGACGGTTTCTGGCTGTGCGGTCCGTACGACATGGTGCTCGACGTACGCGAGGCGCTGGCCGAGCGCGAAGTGCCCAAGGAGCGGATCCACCAGGAACTCTTCTTCGCCGGCGACACCCCGCCCGCTCCGACCCAGCATGCCGAAGCGACCTCCGACGGGCCCACGAGCGATGTCACGGTACAACTCGACGGCCGCTCGTCGACGCTGACGCTTCCACGCACGCAACCGGTGCTCGACTCCGCTCAGCGACAGCGATCGGATCTGCCGTTCGCCTGCAAAGGCGGGGTCTGCGGAACCTGCCGGGCACAGGTCACCGCCGGCGAGGTCGACATGCGGCGCAACTACGCGCTGGAGGACGACGAGGTCGCGGCGGGGTTCGTACTCACCTGCCAGTCGTACCCGGTCAGCGACGCAGTCACCATCGACTACGACGCATAGACGACCGGGCTATGCGCCGCCCCCGGCACTCTTGCGACGAAACATCGGCGTTTCGGTGCGCTCAGCCGTGCCGTGGGCCTTATCCGAACCGTCGTGCTCTGCACTTTCGGCGGAGGCGTGGTGACGCTCCTGCTTCTTCTCCAGTGCCTCACGAAACTTCGCCTTGATGTCCTCTGGTGGCGTGGGTTGATCGGTCACGGATCCGTCCCCTCTCGTCGTCGGACATCTCCACCTTGGCACGTTTCGGCCGCTGCAGCCACGGATATTTCGTACGTGCGGTGCGACTGCCCGGCTCGGCTCGATTGTCCGGCAGCCGTCTCGTCACCTTGATATGGGATCGGGGTAACGTTCGCGCTGCTGTGTCGCCTGCGTACCGGTAGGCACGAGCGTACCAGCGAGCACGGCAACCGGTCACTTTGCACGGCGTACCTGCCATGCAAAGTGGAGTTTCACCATGCTTACTTGAGGAAGCCGAAGAGGCGACCGCGGTAATCCACTCGCGTGTACCCCGACCCGCTACGTACGGTCGGCGCATGGTGCCGAGCAACTGGTTCAAACATCATCGCGGCGAGGACGGCGAGCACGTCGGCTACCTCGCCGCGGTCGACGAAGGATTCGTGGCGTACTCGCTGTTCGGCCATCGGCTGTGCGATGCCATGGATCTCGACGATGCCGAGGCCATGCTCGACTCGGCCGGCCTGCGACAGCTCGCCGAGCGGTGGTTGCTGCAGATCGAGGGACGCACCGAACCGCTACTGGTCGAGATCGTCGAGGTGACACCCGATGCGGTCACGGTCAGGCACATCGACTACGACGACGAGGGCAGCTGGGGGACCCTGTTCACGCTCGACGTGCCCGTCGACGCAGCACAGCTCCAGCCGGCGCAAACGCTGCGCTAGCTAACCGAGCAGGTGGTCGAGCACGAGCGGGCTCGCGACGTCGCGAAACTCTTCGAAGTACGCGTGGCGTGCGCCGTCGATGATCTCCTCGCGGGCATCGGGGATGCGGTCAGCGATCAGCGTCGCATTGGCCGCGGGGCTCAATGCGTCGTCGCTTCCGTGTACGACGAGCGTCGGCGCAACGATGCGGGGCAGCAGGTCCCATGCGTCATGCCTGCGGCTCGCCTTGAGATGTCCGTTTCGTGCGTGCGCGGGCAGATCGCGGGACCCGATCGTGTGGAACGGCCCGTCGTGTCGGGCCAGCCATCCGGGCGTGTACATCAGCTCCAGTAGCGTCCGGCGTACTGCCGCGCCGTCGCGCTGGGTCAGCGCGACATTGACCTGGCCGCGGCGGCGTACCCCGTGACGGTCACCGGGTGAGGTGCAGCCGAGAACCAGCCGGTCGACGCGCTCGGGCCGCTCGGCCGCGATCACCTGCGCCACCCGGCCACCCATCGACGTGCCGTACACATGGGCTCGTTCGACGCCGACGTGATCGAGAACGGCGATCGAGTCGGCCGCGAAGGTGCTGATCGAGTACGAGTCGTCATCGGGCTTGTCGCTTCGGCCGGTCCCGCGCCAGTCGAGCGCGATCGTCCTGAAGTGCGCATCGAAGTCGGCGCGTACGGAGTCCCACCACTGGTGATCGTTGGACTGCCCGGGGAGCAGCAGCACGGTCCGGTCGCCGGCACCGCGGACGTCGTAGTGAATTGCAGCCCCGTCGGCCGCCGTCGCTAGTGGCACGACGCGAGGGTATCCCCCCGTCGCCGACCGCGACGAGGCAGTGCGCTGGACAATAGTGTGTGTCACACAGTAACGTGTGGCACGTGAGCGACGAACTGATCTCCGGCCAGAGCCAGGAGCTGCGGCGAGGGACCGTCATGCTCGCCTGCCTCGCGCTGCTGGAACAGCCCCAGTACGGGTACGCACTTCTGGAGACGCTCGACGGTGCCGGGCTCGCGGTCGACGGCAACACGCTTTATCCACTGCTTCGCCGATTGGAGAAGCAAGGACTGTTGAGCAGCGAGTGGAACACCGACGAGTCCCGGCCGCGGAAGTTCTACCGGACCAGCACGGAGGGTTCGCGCGTGCGGACCCGCCTGATCGCCGAATGGAATGACCTCGTCGCGTCGATGGCGCGCCTGACCAAGGAGCAGTGATGAGCACCGACACCCTCACCGACCGCTATGTCGCCGAGGTGATCCGACGCATACCGGCCGACCAGCGCGAGGACGTCGCCGCCGAGTTACAAGCGACGATCGCCGATACGGTCGAGGCCAACGGAGCTGACCCTGAGACCGCAGAGCGCGCGGTCATCACCGAGTTGGGTGATCCGATCCGGCTCGCGGCCCGCTACGCCGACCGGCCGCTGGCGCTCATCGGCCCCGCCCTGTACCCCACGTACGTACGGGTGCTGAAGCTGCTACTCGCGACCGTACTCCCGCTGGTGACCGCCCTGTCGGTGATCCTCGACGTCGTCGAGCACAACGATGCCGGGTCGGCGTTCGAATCCGGGCTCGACACGATCATCACGGTCGGTGCCCAGATGGTCGCCTGGCTCACCGCAGTGTTCGCCGTCATGGACCGCCTCCAGGTACGCGGCGGACTTCCGGACATCTGGACGCCCGACAAGCTGCCCCGGGTGCGCTCATCGGACCGATCGAGCGCCGGAGCCTGCGCATCGGCCGCCTGGAACGCCGCGCTCCTCGTACTGATCCTCTGGCAGTACACCACCGTGCCGTATCGCGACGGAGACGACCGGCTCTCCATCCTCGACCCGGATCTGTGGTCGGGCTGGATCTGGCCGGTCCTGATCGGCCTGGCGGCCATCGTCGTCCTCGAGATCATCCGGATCAGGCGCGGCTCGTGGTCACCGCCGCTCGTCGGTTGGTACGCCGCCGCGGAGGCGCTGGCCTCGCTGCCCCTCGCCTGGCTGGTGGCCGAGCAGCGGCTACTCAACCCCGACTTCGTCGCCGCGATCGGTGAGGACCAGATCGCGTCGGACTCGTGGTGGTCGGCCGCGGCGGTGATCATCGTGATCATCGGCATCTGGGAGGTCGCGAAGCGATTCCGCGAAACCCAGCCCTGACTCCAGCCCCAAAAGCCGTTGCGTGACGACGGTTCGCGATATATCGTCAATACATCGCGAACTTTCGACACGGGGAGAGACAGATGAACGGCAGACATGGCCAATGGGGCCCGCCATGGGCGCGCGGCCAGTGGGGCGGCGATCCGGGGTGGCGGCACGGGGGTCCGCCACCCTGGCTCACCGGACTGCTCGGCGGTGCACCACAGCACGGGCGGCGCAGCGGGCCGCGCGTACGTCGCGGCGACGTACGCGCGGCGATCCTCGACGTACTGTCCGAGCGCCCGATGAACGGCTATCAAGTCATCAGCCGGATCGCGGAGCGCACCGGCGGCGCTTGGAAACCGAGCCCCGGCTCGGTCTATCCAACGATGCAGCAGCTCGAGGACGAAGGTCTCGTCGAGGCGGCAGAGGTCGACGGTCGCCGCGCAAGTCGGCTGACCGACGCGGGGCTCGATTACGTCGACACCCACCCCGACGAGCTAGCCGCCACCTGGCGCCCGTTCGAGGAGGATCCCCCCGACGACGACACGCTCGCCGACCTCCGACCCGCCGTGGGTCAGGTGATGGGTGCCCTCTGGCAGGTCGTCACAACAGGCAGTGCGGAGCAGCAGGATGAAGCCGCGAAGATCCTGGCCGATACCCGACGCAGGCTGTACGGCCTGCTCGCCGACGGAGACCCAGAGCCATGAACCCGCAACTGCGCATAGGAGACGCCGAACGCGAAGCGGCGATCACCGCGCTCGGCGAGCACTTCGCCGCCGGGCGCATCGACGACGCGGAGTACGAAGAACGCAGCTCGACGATCTGGGCGGCGCGTACTGCCGGTGCGCTCATGCCACCGTTCGCCGATCTGCCCGAGCCGCACCCAGCCACGACGGCGACCCGAAGCGAGCCGTCGGCGCGACCCCGCAGCACCGGACCCGGTTGGCCGCGGTTCACGCCGTTGTTGCTCCTCGGTCTGGTCATCGCCCTGGTGGTCGTGACCAAGCTGCCGTGGTTCCTCATCCTGATCGCCGCCTGGATCGTGTGCGTCAAGGTCGGCCGCTTCGGCGGACACCGCTCGCGACGCTGGCACGGACCGTACGGTCGCCGGTGGCATGCGGGCTACTGACACCCGGTCGATGGGTGCCCCCGGTGGGACTCGAACCCACACTGAAACGGTTTTAAGCCGTCCGCCTCTGCCGATTGGGCTACGGGGGCAGCGGTCCGCGTACGTTGGCCGCCTACGCCGAAGACGCTAACCCAGGCTCATCTGCGACCTGCGCTCGCATCACCGGCCGGCCACGCCTCAACCCGGTTGCGGCGTGGCCAAGTCGCGCGCGGCAGCGAGCACGTCGTCGAGCATCGGCTCGGTGAGCCGGCCGGTGAACGTGTTCTGCTGGCTCGGGTGGTAACAACCGAGCAGGTCGATCCCGGACTTGCCGTCGCCGAGGCGGGCATGAGCGCCGTGCCCGAACACCGGCTTCGGGCGCGGCACGGCGACGCCGACCTCGCGCATCGACCGCAACGCGGCATCCCATCCGTATCCGCCGAGTGCGACGACACAGCGTACGTACGGAAGCAGCAGCTTCAGCTCCGCAAGCAGCCATGGTTCGCAGGTATCGCGTTCGGCCGTGGTCGGCCGGTTTGCCGGGGGTGCGCAGCGTACGGTCGCGAGCATCCGGGTGCCGATCAGACGCAAACCGTCGTCGGCGCTCGTACTCTCTGCCTGGGTTGCAAGGCCGACTCGGTGTAGCGAGGCGAACAGCCAGTCGCCCGAACGGTCGCCGGTGAACACCCGGCCCGTACGATTCGCACCGTTGGCCGCCGGCGCAAGACCGACGATCAGCACCTTGGCTTGCGGATCTCCGAATCCGGTGACCGGTCGCCCCCAGTACGGCTCGGACGCGAACGAGCGGCGTTTGCGTACCGCGACCTCCTCGCGCCACTCGACGAGTCGCGGACACGCGCGGCAAACAGACATCGCAGCGTCGAGTGAATGCAGATCGCCGGCCGCCGCGGCCAGCTCCCGGACGGAAGCAGGGTCCTCGGCGACCGGCGTCTCTGGTGTTGCCGGATCAGCGGGCCAACCGCACCCGGCCGGCACGGGCGAGTCGAACAACTCGCCCGTGCTCGGATGCGGGAGCCCGTCGATTACTTCGGGTTCTTGTTGCGGTACGCGCGGTACAGCTTCTTCACGCCACCGGCGAACCACGGCGTCGCAACCCAGCGCGGCTTCTTGAAGCTGTTCACCAACGCGTTCTGGCCGTTGATGTAGCCCTTGTGCAGCCACGGGCCACCGCTCGAACCACCGGTGACGGCGCGGCACGGCATGCGCACCAGACCCCAGCCGGCCTTCGGGTTCGAGTACTTCTTCCACTTGTGGCCGCGGGCCTTGCAGGACTTCTGAACGCCGCCGCCGGTCCGGAAGGCCGGGTATCCGGTCGCCTTGTACTTACGCTTGAACTTGCGACCCCACTGCAGGCCGTACGCGCCGACGCGGCGAGCGATCCGCTTGCCGCCGCCGACCTTCTTGACCAGCATGATGCCGTAGTCGGCCTGCGGGAGCTCGCTGCGACCGCCCCACTTCTTCCACCGCTTCGGGATGGCGGTCAGCTTGGCGTAGTACGTGCCGTACGGACGCTTGCCCTTCTTGTAGCCGGGCACGAACATGACCTTCTTGGCCCACTTCTTCTTCTTGTCCCACAGGCAGTGCGCGGCCGTGAACACCATGTTCTTCTTCTTGGAGTTCACCACGGCGCCCGAGCAGACCCAGTTCTGCTTACCGAACTTGTAGAACATCTTGCCGACCCTGCGCGAGTACGTCTTACGCGCGGTGTCGCTGCCCTTGTCGACGTCACCCGCAATCGGCTTGGCGCCAGTGCCCGGTGCGACGCGTTCGTCCTTCGGGATTCTGGCCATGCGCTGCAGATCGCCCGGGCGCGCCTTCTGATCGGCGGGCTTGGCCGCGGCCATCCGGGCCGGCGTCCAGTAGTCGGCTACCCGCTGGCCCTTGGCCCCGTGGTCATCGATCCGGCGTGCCACCGTCGTCGCGCTCGGCGGCGCTTCTGGTGTGGTCGTGCGCGTGTCTGCTCGTGTGTCGCCGGTCGGCTCGGCGACCGCGGATCCGGCCATCAGACCGCCCGCAAGCGTGAGCGCAGTGCCCGCCGCGAGCATTCGTACTGACATCGACATGAATTTCCCCACTCCTCCCGAGACTGTAAAAACCGCCCTGAACGCTACCTGAAACCTAGGTCAGCCCAGGATCGGGTGGCAGACAGGCGGTCTCAGCGCAGTGTCCAGGCGACTCCGTCGAGGATGTCGTGCTCGCTGACGACGAACGGCACCTCCGCACCGACAAGGGCGAGTAGACGCTCGACGATGAGCGCTCCCCCGCCGATGACATCGGCACGCCCCGGGTGCATGAACCCGAGCTCGCGGCGACTCGCGACGGTCGCGTGCAGCAGCCACTCACAGCTGCGCACGATGTCGCCGGTGTCGAACCGGGTGAGGTGGATACGGTCGCGTTCGTACTGCTCGAGCCCGAGGGCGTACGCCGCGATGTTCGTGCAGGTGCCGGCGACTCCGACAATCGTCGCTGCACTGGAGACCGGCACCTCGCACTCGAGAAGGGCACCGTCGATATCGCTGGTCGCCCCCTCCACCTCGGCCTCCGTCGGCGGATCGGTACGCAAGTGCCGCTCGGTCATTCGTACCGAACCGATGTTCAGTGAACGCGCGGCCGTGACACCGGTCGAGTCGCCGAGGATCAGCTCGGTCGAGCCACCGCCGACGTCGGCGACCAGGATCGGCGACCGGAGGTTTCCGGCAACACGCACGACACCGTCGTACGCAAGCGCTGCCTCGTCGTCGCCGGAGAGAACCTCGACGTCGACGCCGAACTGCTCGTGCACCGACGCGCGGAACTCGGCGGCGTTCTCGGCGTCGCGGGTCGCGGAGGTGGCGCAGAACCGGATCGCCTCGACGTCGTACGACCGGCACTGCTGTGCATAGTCGGCGCACGCGGCAAGCGTGCGGGCGACGGCCGCGTCGTCGAGTCGGCCGGTGCGGTCGACGTTCTCGCCGAGTCGCACGATTCGCACCTCTCGCACGTGGTCGTGCTGAGTGTTCGTCGCCGAGTCGAGGTCGGCGATCAGCAGCCGGATGGAGTTCGTACCGCAGTCGATGGCAGCGACCCGCCGCGTCACGTCGACTTCCCGGCGCATGATCCGGTCGGCCACGAGCCTGCGAGCAGCGCGAGCGCCTCATCTCCGAGCGGGTTGACACCCTGTCCTTCGGCGAGCGACTGCCCGACCAGCACGTGCAGACACTTCACGCGGGTAGGCATCCCACCGGCCGACACCCTGGCGATCTCGGGTACGTGCAGAATCGCCTCGCGTTGAGCCAGATAGCGCTCATGTGCCTGCGCGTAACGCTCGGCGAGGTCTGGCTCGGACGCGAGCCGCTCACTCATCTCACGCATCAGGCCGGAGCCTTCGAGGGTGCCGATCGCCCCGGTCAGTCGCGGGCACGTCACGTAGTAGAGCGTCGGGAACGGCGTACCGTCGGCCAGCCTCGGCTCCGTCTCGACCACAGCCGGGTGGCCACTCGGACAACGGGCCGCAATTCGGCGTACGCCGCGTGGGGGACGCCCGAGCTGCTCGGCGACGGCGGCGAGGTCGGCCGGGTCGACGGCGGGGTTCGGTTGGCTCACTGATCCGTCTCGTGTGGGCGAACGATCTTGTCCTTCGGCTTCTTGCGCTGGTTCTGTTTCGGCTCGTCGCCGGACTCCTCGGGCTCCTCCCGACCGGCGGTCTGCATGCTTCCCCACACCTTCGCGTACCACTCTTCGTCGTCGGCGCTGGAGTCTTCGGCAGCGTCGGGGTCGGTCAGCTCCCCTTCGCTGCCGAGCACGTTGCCGTTCTCGTCGAGCGTCGTGTAACCGGTCTCGCCCGGACGCAGCCAGCCGAACCGATCACGCGCAAGCGTCTCGAGGTACGCGGGATCGTCGAGACGCGCCTTCTCGCGTTCGAGCTCATCGATGCTGTGTTGTGCCGAGGCGATGTCGGCACGTGCCTGCTCGGTATCGGCACGCTGTTGCAACCACGCACGCAGACTCGATGCATAGGAGATCAACAGCACCAGCATGACCAGCAGCAACACCGCCGCACGACCGGTCAGCCGCGATCCGCCGCCGGACTGCACCGGTTCGTCGTCGGCTTGGGTCGTCGGTTGGCGTACGCGACGCACTGCTCCCGCCCGACCGGCCGGACGGGAGCGTGGTGTGCGCCGCTGGTTCGCCATGGTTCAGCCGTCGGTACGCAGCCTCGGGAACGCCCCGCGACCCGCGTAGCGGGCGGCATCGTCGAGCAGCTCCTCGATGCGCAGCAGCTGGTTGTACTTGGCGACCCGCTCGGACCGCGCCGGCGCGCCGCTCTTGATCTGCCCGCAGTTGGTGGCGACCGCGAGGTCGGCGATCGTGGTGTCTTCGGTCTCGCCCGAACGGTGGCTCATCATGCAGCGGAACCCGCTGCGGTGCGCGAGGTCGACCGCGTCGAGCGTCTCCGACAGTGAACCGATCTGGTTGACCTTGACCAGCAGAGCGTTCGCAGCGCCGTCGTCGATACCGCGCTGCAGTCGCTCGCTGTTCGTGACGAAGAGGTCGTCGCCGACGAGCTGGACCTTCTCGCCGAGCTCGTCGGTGATCGTCTTCCAGCCGGACCAGTCCTCCTCGTCGAGGGGATCCTCCAGGGACACGATCGGGTAGTCCGCGACCAGACCCGCGTAGTACTCGGTCATCTCGTCGGCCGACTTCGCATTGCCCTCGAACGTGTACGCGCCGTCAGCGGCGAACTCGCTCGCCGCAACGTCGATCGCGAACGCGATGTCGGTGCCGAGCTTCAGCCCGGTCGTGTCGATCGCCTCGGCGATCAGGTCGAGCGCCTCCCGGTTGCTGGGGAGGTTCGGGGCGAAGCCGCCCTCGTCACCGAGACCGGTGGCGAGCCCCTTCTTCTTCAGCACCGACTTGAGCGCGTGGTAGACCTGCGCACCCTGCTGCAATGCGTCGCGGAAGGTCGGGGCGCCGATGGGCGCGATCATGAACTCCTGGATGTCGACGTCGGTGTCGGCATGCGCACCGCCGTTGAGGATGTTCATCATCGGCACCGGAAGCAAGTGAGCGTTGGGGCCGCCGACGTACCGGAACAACGGCAGCTCCGCCGACTCGGCCGCGGCCTTCGCGACAGCCAGCGAGACGCCCAAGATCGCGTTCGCACCGAGTTTCGCCTTGTTCGGCGTACCATCCAGGTCGATCAGGGCCTGGTCGACGAGACGCTGCTCGTCCGCATCGAAGCCGATCAGGGCGGGGTTGATGTCGTCGAGTACGCCGAGCACGGCCTTCTCGACCCCCTTGCCTCCGTACCACGAGCCGCCGTCGCGCAGCTCGACCGCTTCGAACTGCCCGGTCGACGCCCCGGACGGGACACCCGCCCGGCCGATCGTGCCGTCGTCGAGTGCGACCTCGACCTCGACGGTCGGATTACCACGGGAGTCCAGGATCTCGCGGGCTCCGACGGCTTCGATGCTTGCCACTCGTACTCCTCGGCTTTTCGGTGGTCTGAGACGGTGATACCGCGCGGCCTAGCCTAGACGAAGCGGCCGTGGGTGCCGATGCGCAGCGCCGTTGTGGACAGTCGTGTGTACTTGACCGCACGCGACTGCTGGAGGACGCCATGCCGCTCGAAGACTTTCCCCGTTACCCGCTGACCTTCGGCCCGAGTCCGGTGCATCCGCTCGACCGCCTCTCGGACCATCTCGGAGGCGCCCGGATCTGGGCGAAACGCGAGGACTGCAACAGCGGGCTGGCGTACGGCGGCAACAAGGTACGCAAGCTGGAGTACCTCGTACCCGACGCACTCGCACAAGGCGCCGACACGCTCGTGTCGATCGGCGGAGTCCAGTCGAACCACACTCGACAGGTCGCCGCGGTCGCCGCGCGCGTCGGGCTCGACGCCGTGCTCGTCCAGGAACGGTGGGTCGACTGGCCCGACTCGGTCAACGACAAGGTGGGCAACATCCTGCTGTCGCGGATCATGGGCGCCGATGTGCGGCTCGACCCGAGCGGATTCGGAATCGGCATCAAACACAGCTGGGAACAAGCCCTCGAGGACGTCCGCTCCCGCGGCGGAGTCCCGTACGGCATTCCGGCGGGCGCGTCCGACCATCCGCTCGGCGGGCTCGGCTTCGCCGGATGGGCAGACGAGGTACGCAGCCAGGAGGCCGAGCTCGGCCTCTTCTTCGACACGATCGTGGTCTGCGCGGTCACCGGATCGACCCTGGCCGGGATGATCGCCGGCTTCGCCGGTCAGGACCGACCACGCCGGGTGATCGGCATCGACGCATCGGCTCGCATCGACGAGACCCGCCAGCAGGTGGAGCGAATCGCACGAAACACCGCGTCGCTGCTCCGGCTCGGGCGCGAACTGCGTGACGACGAGATCACCGTGCTGTCGGGCTGGGCCGGCGACGCGTACGGCATCCCAGTTGCCTCAACCATCGACGCGATCCGACTGACCGGCTCGCTGGAGGGCGTCATCCTCGACCCGGTGTACGAGGGCAAGTCGATGGCGGGCCTGCTCGACCTCGTACGCGACGGCGAAATCGGCGCCGACAGCAACGTGCTGTACGCGCATCTCGGCGGGCAGCCTGCCCTCAACGCCTACTCCGGCGCCTTCGGCTGAGCGTTCCGCGCCGCCGGGTTTGCGACCGGTTACGCCCAGATCCCTTCCCGTTGCGATCGGTTACGCCCAGATCCACTAGGTAGCGACCGGGGCGTAACCGATCGCAAAACAGGGACGCTCCTCATCGCGCGTTCTTGACTGCCGTAACAAAGTGGCAATACGTTGGAGGCACTGCGATCACAGGGAGCCATCAATGGAGCTGTCACCCTCGGCCCACACCGATACCTTCTGCCGCGACAACCTGCCGCCGCCGGAGCAGTGGCCGGAGTTCCTGTTCGACCTGCCCGACGTGCAGTACCCCGACCGACTGAACTGCGCGACGGCGCTACTCGACGACGTGATCGCCGAGCACGGCAGCGATCGCCCGTGCCTCCACGCACCCGGGCACGAGACGTGGTCGTACGGCGAGGTCCTCGCCCGCGCGAACCAGATCGCCAACCACCTCACCAGCGAGTGCGGCATCGTCCCCGGCAACCGAGTGCTTCTGCGCGGCCCCAACAACCAGTGGCTGGTTGCCTGTTGGCTCGGCGTACTCAAAGCCGGCGCGGTCGTCGTCACCACGATGCCCTTGCTGCGCCCGACAGAACTCAATGCGATCGACGAAAGCGCCCAGATCGCCGTTTCGCTTTGCGATCACCGGTTCCTCGACGATCTGGCCGCGTCCGACATCGAGGCGCCGACGATCGCGTACGGAGGCGCCGGCGACGACGACCTCAGTCGCGTGATCGAGCAACAGCCGATCACGCACGACGACGTCGACACCGCCGCCGACGACGTGGCGCTGCTCGCCTACACCTCAGGAACGACCGGCAAACCCAAAGCCACAATGCACTTCCACCGCGATGTGCTCGCCAACGCAGATACGTTCTCCAAGCACATTCTCCGCCCGAACTCCGACGACGTCTTCACCGGCACTCCCCCGCTCGCGTTCACGTTCGGCCTCGGCGGGATCGTCGTGTTCCCGCTACGCGTCGGCGCATCGACCCTGCTGATCGAGAAGGCGAGCCCCGCCGAACTCGCCACTCTCATCGACGAGTTCAGCGCCACCATCTGCTTCACGGCCCCGACCGCGTACCGCGCGATGCTGGCCAGCGGTGACGTACAGCTGCTGCAGAGCCTGCGCACCGGCGTCTCCGCGGGTGAGCATCTGCCGGCCGCGACCTGGGAGGCCTTCCGCGCGGCGACCGGGGTCGGGCTCATCAACGGCATCGGCTCGACCGAGATGTTGCACATCTTCATCTCGGCACCCGGCGACGACGCCCGGCCAGGCGCGACCGGTCGCGCCGTGCCGGGCTACGCCGCGACCGTCGTCGACGACGCGGGTGAACCCGTCGAGCGGGGCACCGTCGGCCGGCTCGCCGTCAAGGGTCCGACCGGTTGCCGATATCTCGCCGACACGCGCCAGCTCACGTACGTCCAGAATGGCTGGAACATCACCGGCGACACGTTCCTCCAGGACGATGACGGCTACTTCTGGTACCAAGCGCGCAGCGACGACATGATCGTCTCGTCGGGCTACAACATCGCCGCCCCCGAGGTCGAAGAGGCACTGTTGCAGCACGACGACGTCGCCGAATGCGCGGTCGTCGGCGTGCCCGATGAGGCACGCGGATCGCTGGTCAAGGCGTACGTCGTGTTGCGTACTGGACTGACGGGTGACGACGCGCTGCGCAAGGAGCTGCAGGACTTCGCGAAACAGCAGATCGCTCCGTACAAGTATCCGCGTGCGCTGGAGTTCCTCGATGCGCTGCCGCGTACGGCGACCGGCAAACTGCAACGGTTCCGGTTGCGCGCATGAGCGCCGAGCTTCCCCCACGACAGCTGATCACCACGCTGTACGGCCTGTACGCGCGCGATGAGCATGACTGGCTTTCGGTCGCGTCGCTCGTCCGGTTGATGGCCGAGCTCGACGTCGACGCCGCAGCGGTACGCTCCTCGGTCTCCCGGCTGAAGAAGCGCGACATGCTGCAGAGCGTGCGCCACGACGGGCGCGCGGGCTACGCGCTGTCGCCGCAGACCGTCGAGCTGCTGCGCGAGGGCGACGTACGCATCTTCGAGCGCCCCCGAGCGACTGTCGACGACGGTTGGCTCGTCGTCGTGTTCTCGGTGCCCGAGTCCGAACGCGCAAAACGGCACTCGTTGCGCTCACTGCTCGGTCGGCTCGGCTTCGGCTCGGCCGCGCCGGGCGTCTGGGTCGCACCGGGCCCGCTGTACGACGAGACCCTGCATGCGCTGGAGCGGCTGGAGCTCAGTACGTACACGGAGTTCTTCCGCGGCGAGTACCTCGGCGTCGGGGCCGAGGCCGACAGACTGCGGCAATGGTGGGACCTCGATGCGATCGATGTGTTGTACCGCGAGTTCATCGACCTGTACGAGGCGGAGCGCAGCACCACGACCACCGATCCGGCGGCGGCGTTCCGTACGTACGTACCGCTACTCACCAGGTGGCGCCGACTGCCCTACCTCGACCCGGGCCTGCCGGTCGCCTACCTGCCCGAGAACTGGGCCGGGATCGAGGCAGGTGAGCTGTTCGCCGACCTCAACAAGCTGCTGCGTCCGCTGGCGGCCGAGCACGCACGCGGCCTGCTGCACGGGTAGACCTCAGAAGACGGTGTCCTCCTGGTCGGGAATGACGTTGCCGTCGTCATCGATGACCGGGCCGAGGTTGCCTTCGGCGTCCTCGTAGGCGGTGGTTGAGCACGGGTACGGCTCTTCGCGCTTGGGCATGGGCTCGATGAACATCGGGTTGATCGTCCACCGACCGTCGAGGTTGTGGTACGCGCGGCACATCAGCTCGTCCTTGTTGCGGTTGAGCACAACTCGTACGCCCGTTGCGTCGCGCAGCATCGTCACGTCGGTCGTTGCGTCGCCGCCCGCGAGGGCCTGGCGCTCGTCGTCCGGCGCCTTCTCCAGTTGCGCCTTGCCCTCGATGCCGAGGATCTCCTTGTTGATGAAGCAGCGCTTGCCGTCGATGTACGGCATGATCGCGTCCTCACCGTCGGCGATGCCGCCGCAGCCCTGGAGGTGACCGTTGAGCACGCCCTTCGTGGTGAGCGAGCGGATGCCGATCGTGTGATGCCGCGGGACGCCCACTCCGGCGCCCCATACGTCTGCGGTCTCCTTCGGCGAGGCACTGACCACCCAGACGTCGAAGCCGGCATGCTTCAGCGTCCGGATGAGGTCGCGGATCTGCGGGTAGTAGCGGATCCAAGCGACCTCGGTACTCGAACCGACCTGCTGGGTCGCGCCGACCGGGTTGGACAGCGCTGCCCAGCGGGCCTTACGCGCGATCGCTCGTACCTCGGCCGGGCGGTAACCGGCGTTGATCTGCGCCACCCAGGCGTAGCTCGCCTCCATGATGCGATGGTCGTAACCCTCGAACACCGCGTCGCCGTCGGTCGTCTCGGCGTCCTTGCGTACCGACAGCAGTTCGTCGGCGCAGGTGACGTCCGTACTCGTCGGAAGCGGCTCACCGGCCGGTACGTCCGTGCCGCAGGCGCGGGTGAGGGCAGCGGCGCCGGCATCGGTCATGTAGCGGCTGGTGTTGTGCCAGTCCTGGTCGGCGGGCTGCAGGATTTTGTCGTGCCGCAGCATCCAGAAGATCGTCTGGTCGGAGATGTCGTTCTTGATGACCGTGTTGTCCCAGTCGAACACCGCCCGCGGCTTCTCCCGCGGGTCATAGTCGTCGGAGCAGCGCCCGCGCTCGTCGATCGTCTGCTGGATCTGCTTGCCGTTGTCGCCGTACCAGTCGTCGGCCAGCCGCAGCTGCGGGCACCAGCCGGTACGCTCGGGCGCTTCGGTCGCCGTCGACGCACCGGCGCCGATGGGCGTGAGCGCCAGACCCGCTGCGGCGAGAGCTGTTGCGGCGGCGAGAAGGCGGCGTTGCTTCGGCATCACGGCTCCATGGTGGTCGGCGTTGTCGACTCGACATGCTGGCACATACGAGCCGTACGCGCACCTGCTCGCGATGCTCGAAGCTCAGACCCGGATCAGGATCTCCCCATGCGGAATCACGAACCATCCGCCCGGCTGCTCGACCCAGTCACGCCACACGGCGGAGACGTCCTCGAGTTCTGCACGGGTCGCGTACCCGCCCTCGATCGCCTGCTCGGCGATCCGCGAGTACAGGATGCGATCGGCCCACATACCGCCCCACCACGCGCGTTCCGCCGGAGTCGAGTGGCACCAGACGGACGCGCTCGGCGTGACGTCCTCGGCGCCGGCCGCATTCGCCCACGCGAGCAACCGCCGACCGGCATCGGGCTCGGACCCGTTGCCACGCCCGACGTCGCGATAGATCTCGAGCCAGCGGTCGAGCCGCGGATCCTCGGGGTACCAGATCATCCCGCCGTAGTCGCTGTCTCGCACCGCGACGAGCCCGCCCGGACGTACGACCCGCATCATCTCGCGAAGCGCCGCCGACGGATCGCGCAGATGCAGCAGCACCTGATGAGCGTGCGCGATGTCGTACGAGTCCGACTCGGCGTCGATCGCGTACACATCACCGGTTGCGAACCGCGTGTTGTCGACGTTCGCGCGCTCGGCGTTCGTACGCGCCTGCTCGAGCACGTCGGCAGACGGGTCGATGCCGACGACGTGACCCGGCGCAACGCGCGCTGCGATGTCGACCGTGATCGTGCCCGGGCCGCAACCGACGTCGAGGACATCGAGACCGGGCCGCAGATGTGATGCGAGGTAGCCGGCGGAGTTCGCCACGTTTCGCCAGTGCTGGCTGCGAACAACGCTCTCCGCATGGCCCTGCCCGTACGCCTGCTCCGCTTCGCTCATGCCCGCACCGTACGCCGCCGCGTCCGTTATGCGATACGGATCGTCTCGCTATCCGGTCCGCGCGAGTTTGTATCTATCGCTCAGCGGTACAAACCTATTGGAGCTATGCGTGATAGATACAAAACGACGGCACGCGAGACCGCCTAGTCGAGAACCGCCACTCCCTGCACCTCCACCAGCGCCTCGACATCCCACAACCGCGTGACACCGACAGCCGCCATCGCGGGGTAGCTCGCACCGACGAGCCGCTTCCACACGCGTCCGATCTCCCGCGCATTGGCTTTGTACGCGTCGACGTCGACGAGATAGACCGTCAACGAGACAAGGCGATCGGGTGTGCCGCCTGCTGCGTCGAGAGCCGTGAGGAGATTGCCGAGTGCCTGCTCGAACTGCTCCACGATGCCGTCGCCGACGATCCTCCCCTCGACGTTGAGCGCTGTCTGCCCCGCCAGGTGCACGGATGTGCCCGACGTACGTACCGCATGGCTGAACCCGGTCGCCGGGGCGAGACTCTCCGGGTTCACTCGCTCCAGATCTGCACTCACGACTGCACTGCTCCTCCGTCGACGTTGATGCCTTGCCCGTTGATGGCTCCGTTGTCCACGCACAGCTCGACGGCCGTCGCGACCTCGTCCGGGGCGACCAGCCGGCCGATCGGCTGCCGTCGCGCGAGCACCTCGTGCGCCTCGGCGGGCGAGCGTCCGGTGCGTTCGGCGATCGCCTCGATCGTCGCGTCGGTCATCGGAGTGTCGACGTAGCCGGGGCAGACGGCGTTGACCGTCACCCCCGTACGCGCGACCTCGCTCGCCGCCGCGCGTACGAGACCGAGCGCGCCGTGCTTGCTCGCGGAGTACGCGCTGACCTGCGACTCCCCTCGTTTGGCGACCACCGACGCGATCACGACGATCCGACCCCACGACGCGTCGGTCATGGCGGGCAGCGCCCTGCGCATACAGCGGAACGGGGCCGTCAGGTTGAGGTCGAGGGCGGCCGCCCACTGCTCGTCAGACGTGTCGACCAGCGGTGCCGCCGTACCCGACCCGGCGTTGCAGACCAGCACTTCGACGGGCCCCCACTCCGCTTCGACGGTTTCGAACGCGGAGTCGATCGACCCCTGATCTGTCACGTCTGCCGGTACGACAAGGGCGGGACCCTCGAGGTCCGCGGCAACGGTCTCGAGCGGCTCGCGCCTGCGCGCCAGCAATGCGACGCGGTGGCCCGCGGCGGACAGCCGGGCGACGACAGCTGCGCCGACACCTTGTCCGGCCCCGGTGACCAGGCAGACCCGCGACATCAGCGCCCCTTCCACTGCGGCGGACGCTTCGCGTTGAACGCAGCATGGAACTCGGCGTGGTCGTCCGTCGTCATCAGCAGGGCCTGCGTCATCGCATCGAGCTCCATCGAGGCACCGAGCGACATGTCGAGCTCCCGCGTGATGAGCGACTTCGTCTGCGCATACCCGAGCGTCGGCCCATCGGCGAGACGGCGTGCCAGCCGGGTCGTCGCCTCGGCCAGCTCGTCGTCGACGACGAGCTCGCTGACCAGGCCGTACCGATCAGCGGTACGCGCGTCGATGGTGTCGCCGAGCAGCAGCAGCTGACTCGCACGCCCCGCACCGACGACCCGCGGCAACAGGTACGCCGCGCCCATGTCGCCACCCGACAGCCCCACCTTCGTGAACAGGAACGCGAATCGCCCGGACTCCGCGACCACCCGGAGGTCCGCCGCCAGAGCGACGACTGCGCCCGCTCCCGCGGCGATGCCCTGGATCGAAGCGATGATCGGCACCGGACACTCGCGCATCGCCTTGATGACGTCGCCGGTCATCTTTGTGAACCCCATCAGGTCACGCGCGTCCATCTCGATCAGTTCGCCGATGATCTCGTTGACATCGCCGCCGCCGCAGAACCCGGCTCCCTCGCCACGGATCACGAGTACGTTCGTGTCTCCGCGGTGAGGCAGCTCGTGCAACAGATCCCGGAGGTCCGCATAGCTCTGGAAGGTCAAGGCATTCAGCTTGTCCGGTCGGTTCAGCGTCACCGTTGCGACGCCGTCGGCGACCTCGAAGTCGAAGTGCTGCCAGTCGTTCGTGATCGGCACTGACGCGCGGTAGCGGGTCATCTGCCCTCCTTCGTTCGCGGTGATTCGGATCCATGTGCTAGAACGGCGCGGAGTGATGACGCCGAATCCTGGGGGAACACATGGCGCTTGGCAAGGTCGCGTTGGAAGAGCACTTTCTCGACCGTGAGACGGTGCGTCGCATCCTCGCCGACCCCGAGGAGCTTGCCCGCGTATCGGCGGGCGGCGGTGTGATGCCGTCGTACTACGAGCCGATCATGCATCGCCTCGCGGACTTTGACGACGCTCGACTGGCGGAGATGGACGCGCATGGCATCGAGTGTGCCGTCTTGTCGCTGACCGCGCCGGGCGTACAACGTCTCGCAGCAGCCGACACCGCGGCGGCGGCCGCGAAGTCTGCGAATGATCTGCTCGCCGTGGAGGTCGAGAAGCGACCCGACCGGTACGCGGGGTTCGCCGCGGTGGCGCTGCAGGACCCGTCGAGCGCTGCCGACGAGCTGCGGCGGTGCGTACGCGAGCTCGGGTTCGTCGGCGCAATGGTCAACGGCTACACGAATGTCGACGACGCCGAGCATGCGGCCTACTACGACCAGCCCGAGTTCGACGTGTTCTGGCGTACCGCCGTCGAGCTCGACGTACCGGTGTACCTGCATCCGCGACCGGCGCTGCCCGGCGGCGCGCGGATCCTCGACGGCCACCCCGAGATGGTCGGCGCGACCTGGGGATTCGGCACCGAGACGGCCACCCACGCGATGCGACTCATCCTCGGCGGCGTATTCGACCGGCATCCGGCACTGCAGCTCATCCTCGGGCATCTCGGCGAGGGCCTGCCCGCGATGCTGTGGCGTACGCAGTACTGCTTCGATCTCAACCCGTTCGACAAACGTCTCGACAAGACCCTCGCGGAGTACTTCGCCGACAACCTGCATGTGACGACGAGCGGAAACTTCTCCGACCAGGCGCTGATCAACGCGATTCTGACCGTCGGCGCCGACCGGATCATGTTCTCCGTCGACTATCCGTACGCCGACACCGAGCTCGCGACGCGCTGGATCGACAACGCACCGATCAGTGAGAGCGACCGCCGCAAGATCGCGTCGGGCAATGCGCGCTCGCTGCTCGCTCTCGGCTGAGCGCGCCACCTCAGCCGCCTTTGCCGAGCCCGCGGGCGATGATCGTGCGCTGGACCTCCGACGCACCCTCGTAGATCCGCGGTGCACGTACGTCGCGATAGAGCTGCTCGAGCAGATGGCCGCGTTGCAAGGCCTTCGCCCCGTGTAGCTGCACAGCCTGGTCGACGACGTACTGCGCAGCCTCTGTCGCATGCAGCTTGGCCATCGCGGCGCTGGTGGTGATGTCGCGTGGTTCGGCACCGTCGTCGTACGCGGACGCGGCGTTGTAGACGAGCAGCCGCGATGCCTGCGTACGCGTCGCCATCTCCGCAAGCGTGTGTGCGACCGACTGTTGCTCGATCAGTGGCGCACCATGCACCTGCCGCTCGTTGGCATAGGCGTACGCGGCGTCGAGAGCCGCCTGCGCCATGCCGACCGCGAAGGCTCCGACGCTCGGCCGGAACAGGTCGAGCGTGCGCATCGCTACCGCGAAGCCCGCGTCGACATCGCCGAGTACGTCGGCTCGCTCGACGCGGACGCCGTCGAACGTCAACCGACCGATGGGATGCGGCGACAGCAGGTCGAGATGCTCGCCGCCGAGACCGTCGGCATCGCCCGCGACGACGAACGCGGTGACCCCGCGGGCGCGGGCGTCCGGGGTCGTCCGCGCGAAGACGCTGTAGACGTCGGCGTCGGGGGCATTGGAGATCCAGGTCTTCTCGCCGAACAACCGCCAGCCGTCGCCGTCCGGCTCGGCACGAAGCGTGAGGCCGGCCGCATCCGAACCTGCGCCCGGCTCCGAAAGCGCGAACGCGGCGACGACATCACCCGACACAACCCCAGGGATCCAACGCTCGACGACCTCCGGCGAACCCGCCTGGAGGATCGGATAGCTGCCGAGCCCTTGCAGCGCCAGTGCCGTCTCGGCGTGGGTGTCGACCGACGCGATCGTCTCGCGCAACAGGCACAGTTGCATCGCCGCGGCATCGCGGGGTTGCTCGTCGGGCTCGCCGCCGAACAGACCGCGCAAGAGTCCGAGGCGACCGAGCGTACGAAGCAGCTCGCGGTCGACCCGGCCGGGATCACCCTTGTGCTCGCCGGCCAGCTCCGCCCGAGCGACCTTTCGTACCCACTCGGCGTACTCGAGTTGGCTCGGCGTCAACGCGAAGGACATGCCGTCACTCTATGGCGCATTGACAACGGTCGTCAAGAACGCGCAACATTAGGATATGAAGATCGCAGTCATCGGCGGCGGCCCGGGCGGCCTCTACTTCGCCGCTCTCACCAAGCAGATCGGCCCCGAGCACGAGATCACCGTGTGGGAACGCAACGCCGCCGACGACACGTTCGGCTTCGGCGTCGTGTTCTCCGACGAGACGCTCGGCGGTATAGAGAGCGCCGATCCGCGCTTCCACGCCCAGCTGGAGGCGGAGTTCGCCCGCTGGGACGACATCGATGTGCACTTCCGCGGCGAGGTCGTCACCAGCACCGGGCACGGATTCGCCGCCATGGGCCGCAAGCGCCTGCTCCAGTTGCTCCAGCAACGGTGTGCAGAACTCGGCGTCGACGTACGATTCGGCACCGAGGCACCCGATGTCGAAGACCTGCGGCGCGACCACGACCTCGTCGTCGCGGCCGACGGGCTCAACTCGGCGATCCGGCGCACGTACGCGGACTCCTTCGGCCCGACCCTCGACGAGCGACGCTGCAAGTACATGTGGCTCGGTACGTCGAAGGTCTTCGAGTCGTTCACGTTCTCGATCCGCGAGACCCCGTACGGCGTCATGCAGCTGCACGGATACCCGTACGACGACAAGGCGAGCACGTTCATCATCGAGCTCAACGAGTCGGTGTGGCGCGCAGCCGGATTCGACAAGACTCTCGACGGCCGCGAGCTCGCACCGGGCGAGTCGGACGAGGAGTCGATCGCCCGCGTACGCGAGCTCTTCGCCGAGGAGCTCGGCGACTATGAGGTGCTGGCGAACAACTCGCGTTGGGTGACGTTCACGACCGTACGCAACGAGTCGTGGGTGCACGACAATGTCGTGCTCCTCGGCGACGCCGCACACACCGCACACTTCTCGATCGGCTCGGGTACGAAGCTCGCAATGGAGGATGCACTCGCGTTGGCCGCGTGCCTGCACGAGCACTCGGCCCTGCCCGATGCGCTCGCGGCGTACGAGACGGAGCGCCGGCCGGTCGTCGAGTCGACCCAGCGTGCGGCCCAGGCGAGCCTGGAGTGGTTCGAGGACCTGTCGCAGTACACCCATCAGCACCCGACACAGTTCGCGTTCAACATCCTGACTCGCAGCCGGCGCATCACGTACGACAACCTGCGCATGCGCGATCCGGAGTTCGTCGCTCGCGTCGACACCTGGTTCGCCGAGCACGAGCGCGAGCGCGGCCAGGCGCCCGGTGACGTACGCCCGCCGATGTTCCAGCCGCTGCGACTCGGCGAGCTCGAGCTGCAGAACCGCGTCGTCGTCTCGCCGATGGACATGTACGTCGCGAAGGACGGCGTGCCCGGCGACTTCCACTTCACCCATCTCACCGGCAAGGCACTGGGTAGTCCGGGTCTGGTGATGACCGAGATGGTCTGCGTATCGCCGGACGGCCGGATCACTCCCGGGTGCGCAGGCATGTGGAACGACGAACAGCTTGCGCAGTGGGAGCGGATCACCGACTTCGTCCACCGCGAGACGAGTACCAAGATCGGCGTGCAGCTTGGGCATTCGGGCGCCAAGGGATCCACCAAGCTGATGTGGGAGGGCATCGACGAACCACTCGACTCGGGCAACTGGGAGGTCACCGCAGCTTCCCCCGTCGCGTACCGGCCCGGCGTCAACCAAGTGCCACGCGAGCTGACCCGCGACGAGATGGTCGAGGTGCGCGAGCAGTTCGTCGCATCGACCGTGCGGGCGGCCGCCGCCGGGTTCGACCTGGTCGAGCTGCACTGCGCGCACGGGTACCTGCTCTCGGGATTCATCTCGCCGATCACGAACCGGCGCACCGACGAGTACGGCGGTTCGCTGGAGAACCGGCTGCGCTTCCCGCTCGAGGTGTTCACTGCGATGCGCGAGGCATGGCCGGCCGACAAGCCGATGACCGTGCGTGTCTCCGCGACCGACTGGTGCGATGACGGGCTCACCCTCGACGACGCGCTGGCCGTGGCGCAGGCGTTCGAAGCCGCCGGGGCGGCTGCGATCGACGTGTCGACCGGGCAGGTGACGTCGGCGGAGAAGCCGGCATTCGGGCGTTCGTACCAGACACCGTTCGCCGACCGGATCCGCAACCGACTGCATATTCCGACCATCGCGGTCGGCGTCATTTCGTCGTACGACGATGTGAACTCGATCCTGCTCGCCGGTCGGGCCGATCTCTGCGCGCTCGGCCGCGTCCACCTGTACGACCCGAACTGGACTCTGCACGCGGCCGTCGAACAGGACTACGACGGCCCGGGCGTACGCTGGCCGCTGCCGTGGCGAGCCGGACGCCGCAAGCCGCAGACAGGTCGACCCGACGCTGCGCCTCCCCCGCGCAGGCTCCCTACGAAGTGAGGCGAGAATCCGCCAGAACGCAACGTACGCTGGCGTCATGCAATCAGCGAGGCTCCTCGATCGGTTCGATATTCGTCCGCCCGAGCTATCGGACGCAGCAGCGCTGGCGGCGGCGTACGACCGCAACCGCGAGCACCTCGCGCCGTACGAGCCGCGCCGCACGCCGGCGTTCTACACCACCGTGGCGCAACGCGAGGCGCTTGCGGTCACACTCGAGGCAGCGCGGCACAGGCGGTCTGCCGGTTGGCTGATCTTCGACGAAGCCCGGGTCATCGGCCGCATCAACCTGAACTCGATCGTGCTGGGCGCGGCGCACTGTGCTCATGTCGGCTACTGGGTCGACGGCGAGTACACAGGCTTGGGGCTGGCAACAGCGAGCACGGAGTTTGCATGCGCGGCCGCGGCGCAACTGGGTCTGCACCGGGTCGAGGCTGGCACGCTCACCGACAACGCCGCGTCGAAAGCCGTACTACGCAAATGCGGATTCGAACCGATCGGTCATGCGCCGAAGTACCTCCACATCAACGGTGCATGGCGCGACCACGACCTGTTCCAGCGCATCCTGCACGACCGGCCGCCGGAGTAGACCGGCTCATCCGGCCGGCAGCTTCGATGCGTCCGAGCATGCGATGACCGGCTCGACGTCCTTCTCACGCGCGCTCACCCGTATCGCGCCGCCGCCGTCGTCGGCCGCCACCTCATCGGGCGAGACGACCTCGAGGCAGATGCGTACCTTCTTCGTCCAGGTGCCCACGGTGGACAGGTCGAGCTGCTCGGTCGCACCCGACTCGACGGCGGCGGCCTCGAAGAGCTCGGGCTCTTCACCGGAGTCGCCCGATGACGACCGTACGTACGTCAGGGAGGTCGCGCCGTCAGCCTTGCCCTGCTCGGGCTCACCGACGGGCAGCAGGACGAGTAGTTTCGAATCGCCGTCGTTGGCAACGGACAGCCGCGAACCGCCACCGCCTGAGTTGATACTCAGCGACACTTGATCGGCGCCGTCCGGACTGTCCGTACGGGCACCCGACGACGAACCCCCGCCGTCAGCGTCGGTCTCGCCACAACCACCGACGACCAGCGACAGTGCGACGAGCATCGTCGCCGTCAGCAAACGCACCATTGCCGTCATCAGTCCGGAATCGTCACACGATGCTCGTTTCCGTCACTGTCCTCGAAGATCACGACGACGTCCTCGCCCTCTCCGGGCACGACCGTGTACGACTCGCGGTTGTCCCAACCCAGATCCTCTCGCAGAGCGTTCTCCGTCAACGCGCCCGGATGCTCGCTACCGTCGCCGGTCAGTAGCGTGTCGTACTCACCGTCGCCGTCGGTGTCGATCCCCACCGAGTTGATCTCGGCGTACGGCGCGTCGTTCTCGCTGATCACGTTGCCGTCCTCGTCGACGAGAAGCTCAGTGTATTCGCCATCAGCGGTGCCGCCCGAGAGCTGATCGAAACTGTGCGACAACTCGTGATACAAGCTGGCGACCGGAGGACGCTCGTCGAGCGCCTCATCGTGGGTCGGACCGTAGTTGACCAACGCGGAGTCGTCGTACGCGCCTCCCGGCGGCGACGCGTAGTTGCCACCGAGATCGTCTCCGCTCAACCAGCTCTCGACATCGAAACCGTCGGTTGCGTCGGGATTGTCTCCGTCAACGTACGGCGCGATCCGGATCTTCGTCGGCTCGTCGAACGGGTTCCAGATGGAGTCGGTCTCGCCTGAGGCATCGTCGAGCGCAACCAGGCCCTCGCGACCACTCGGCGTCGTTCGGAGTAGTTCGAGATCGGAGTCGATTCGCTCCAGCCACGCCTCGTACTGGTCGTCGGTCATCCAGTCCGGCTTGTAGAGCTCGATCGCCTGCGCACCGGGGGCGCCGATCAGCTCGATGATCGTCGTGTTCTCCGTGTTGTGCGTGCTCTCGCCCTTCTCCGCAGTGACGTCGTCGCGACCTGCGCCACCGTCGTAGACGTCTTCGCCTCGCCCGCCGAACAGGTGATCGTTGCCGTCGCCGCCGTACAGGAGGTCCTCACCACGCCCGCCCGACAAGGTGTCGTCACCAGCACCGCCGCGTACCTCGTCGTGGCCGGACCCGCCCTCGCCGTAGTCCTGGCCCTCGCCCCCGCTGATCACGTCATTGCCGCGGCCGCCGTACAACGTGTCGTTGCCATCGGCACCCACGATCGTGTCATTGCCGTCCTGGCCGTCGATGACGTCATTGCCGTCGCCGCCGACGATCGTGTCGTTGCCGTCCCCGCCGTACGCCACGTCGTCGCCCTCACCGAGGTCGATGTAGTCGTCGCCGCTGCTGCCCGCAGACATGCCCGGGTGCCCGCCGCCGAAGTACACGTCGTCGCCGCTGCCGGCGAACGCGCGGATGTTGAGCTGCACCTCGGGCGGGACCTCGATCGCGTCGTTTCCCCCGTAGGTACGAATCTCCAGGTTGTTCTGCCCGGGCGGGATGCGGGTCGTCTTGTACGTCATGGCGCCGTTGACGAGCGTACCGACCCGTACGGTCAGACTGCCGTCGTCGTTCTGCACGACCTGCACGTGGTCGCTCTGGTCGGAGCCCATGACGACGTACTCGTCACCGACCTTGACCACCGGCGGCGCCTCGACCTGCGGACCGAGCTGCAGGTCGTCGGTCGGCATCACTCCCTGGGACTGGAGGGTCTTGATGTCTTTGTCGTTCGGGCCGCGTTCGAGCATTCCCGCCACGACGTTCGCCTCACTGTCCAGCTCGGCGCTGAGGTCGGCTTCCTGGTTGATCAGCCGCTTCCGGAGCTCCTCTCGCTCATCCTTCGGCGCGTTCTTCGGCAACGCCGCCCATTTGAGGTTCAACCCGTCGATACCTGTGTCGTAGTCGCCGATCGCCAGGGAGAACTTGGAGAGGGCACCCGCGGTGAACTTCGCCGACTGCTTGAGCCCATCGGCCCCCGCGTCGATCGGCGGCGGTATCTCGGCCATCGGGATCTCCAGGTCACCGCCGACGTTCGCCTGAGCCTCGCGGGCCTCACGTACGGCCGTGGTGCGGGTGTTGTCCACTTGGCCGGCGGACAGCAGAACACCTGCGGCCGACTCGACGACGGAATCGGGCGTCGTCGGGTAATGCGGGAACGGCGGGTTCATGCGAAAACCGTAACGGCCTACAGGCTCACGCTCACGGGTCTGCGCGGTGGCCCTCCGAGCGCCTGGCGAGGTCTCGGGTGGCGCGGCGCAGAGCCCCTTCGGCGTCGACCCCGGCCTCGTGTGCTGCGAGTACGACGTCGAGCAGTTCGCGCCCGATCCGGGCTTCTGCGTCAGCGTCGATCGCCGGCGTTCGCCATACGTCGAGCGCACCCGCTCGACGCAGCCGGGTCGAGACCTTCTCCGCGTACGCGAGCGCCGGCAGTGCGATGGGAACGCCGTCGAGCACCGACGCCCGTTGCTTCTCCGCTGCCTTGAGACGGTCCCAGTTCGCCTCGACGTCACCTGCATCGCGTACGTCGACGTCGGCGAACACATGTGGATGGCGGCGTACGAGCTTGTCGATCAGACCTTGCGCGACATCGTCGACGCTCCAGGATCCCGACTCCCGTGCGATCTCGGCATGGAAGTAGACCTGGAGAAGCACATCGCCGAGCTCCTCGCGTAATGCGTCGGTGTCACCCGCGTCAAGCGCCTCCAGCGTCTCGTACGCCTCCTCCAACAGGTACGTCGCAAGCGACTCATGGGTCTGCTCGGCATCCCAGGGACAGCGCTGACGCAGTCGCCGCATGATCTCGGCCATTCGTACGAGCGCGCCTCCCTCGGGGTCGGCAGAGCCAACCAGCGGGATAAGCCCTGCGGGCACCGCCTCACCTCGTGGCGCCAGCCAGACCAGATCCGGACCGCGACGCTCCAACCTGGTGCGCAAATCGTCGCCCGCGGGCTCAGGTGACGATGCCACGGCGACACCGGCCGCTCGCACCGCGACCGCCGTCGGGTCATCGAGCACTGCAGGTACGACCAATGGCGTTGTACGCAAGGCATCCCAGGCATCCAGCGTCAACGTTCCGGGTACGACGGCGGCACTCGTGGTCAGCGCTCGGATCGACATGTGCCAAGTCTGCCGGTTCGCCGAACGGAGTCGCATCGCGGTCGATGCAATGTCACGCAGAGTATTGTCAACAATCAGACGATTGCCGTAGCGTAGGCGCCTCATGCCATACGACAGAGGGGATCAACACGCATGAGAACACTCACCCGACTCGCGACCGTTGCGGCCGCGACCACCGCCGTCCTCACGACTACTGCCCCGTTCGCTTCCGCCGGTTCGGGCTTCGAGGTCTGGACCGACGGCGAGTCGAGCCGGGAATGCAGCGTCGTCAACGAGGCCGGATCGGCACAGTTCAAGGATGTCGGGGAGCACTTCTACATCAGGGACCGCCGGGCCGACGGGTTCGGCATTCGCGCTCACGTCTACGTCAACGGCAAGTACCGCGAGACGCTGAAGAACTCGAACGGCAGCGGCACCACCGTCCACTACAACCGCAGCTATGCCGAGGGCGCCAAGGTCACGGTCGGCGTCTTCGTCTCGTACTACAACCAGGTGTGCGGCTACGACGAGGAGAGCGGCACCGCCTGACCGTTACATCCCGAGCCGAGAGTTCTGGCGCGGCGAGGTGAGATTTCCAGGGAGCGACTCCCCGAAAGTCTCTCGTCGCTGCGTCAGAACTCTCTTCGGTTCGAGGCAGTTGCTCAGCAGGAACTCAGCTGCACTGCTGGGTGCTGGGTACGTCCTCGGCCGGATCGCTCACGCGTACCGACAGCGAGTCGGTGTCGTCCTTCGGCTGGCCCTTGTCGTCGAGTCCGTAGCGCGGGTCGATCGACACGTCGGAGTCGGCGAGGAAGTCCTGCACGTACGCCTGGCCGGCCTGCTGAGCCTGCTCGTTCGCGGCATCCGAACCCGCCTGGTCCTGGCCGATCGCGGCCAGCAGCACGCTGGACTCCTTGCTGATCGCGATGACCTTCGTCAGATCGTCGAGGTCGGAGTCGGGGAACTGCGCCTTGAGGGCTTCGGTATCGCTGTTCGTCACGGCGTACTGGCTCGGCTCGACCTCGACCCCGAGCTCGTCCGCGGCCTGACGCGCGGCGGTCAACGTGAGCAGGAGGTTCGCCGCCTGCTGGCGTGCGTCCTTGCCACCGACATCGCCCTGGCCACTCGCACCGAGTGCCTCGCACAGGCTGCCGGCGACCTCGTCGACTCTGTCGGCGGAGACGGAGTCACTGCCCACGACCAGCCCGGCGCCCGGGTGCATCCCTCCGCAGGCACTCAAGGCGAGTATCGCGGCGGCGGCAATGCCGATCCGGATCCGTTTCACAGCCACTCCTCATCACGCACGTTGGTCCGGGCCAACTCTACTGCCGCCACATCGTGGTCACTGCCGCGCCCCTGGGCCGCACGTTTCGGCCCCGATTTTGCGAGTTTTGGGGCTGAAACGTGCGGCCCAGCGGGGGTCAGGAGGCGGGTACGGTCGCGGGCGCGCGGTCGAGGACACTGTCGATGACCTCGCGACACCAGGTCAGCAGGGCCTCGTCGCGCAGCGGTTGACCGCCGACGGGTGCGGTTTTCGGCCGTGGGATCAGGACCGTGCCGACCGCGGCCTTGACCACCGACTTCGGGTACAGCCGCTGCAGCCGCAGCGTCGCCGACTCGGGCAGCTCGATCGGCGCGAACCGCACGAAGTTGCCCGCGACCGTGATGTCACTCAACCCGGCAGCCCGAGCCCGCGTACGCAGCCGGGCCACCTCGAGCAGGCTGCCAACCGTCGCGGGCGGCTCACCGTAACGGTCGACCAGCTCCTCGCGCAGCGACTCGATCTCGGCGTCGTCGCGTACGGCGGCCAGTCGCTTGTACATCTCGAGCCGCAACCGCTCGCTCGGTACGTACTCATGGGGTAGATGCGCGTCGATCGGCAGCTCGATCTTGACCTCGCGCTCCGGCTCGCGCTCGCCGCGGAACTCCGCGACCGCTTCGCCGACCAGGCGGACGTACAGGTCGAAGCCGACGTCGGCGATGTGTCCGGACTGCTCGCCTCCGACGAGGTTGCCGGCGCCGCGGATCTCGAGGTCTTTCATCGCGACGGCCATGCCGCCGCCGAGCTCTGAGTGCTGCGCGATCGTGGCGAGCCGCTCATGTGCGGTCTCGGTGAGCGGCTTCTCCGGCGGATAGAGGAAGTACGCGTACGCCCGCTCGCGACCGCGACCGACTCGACCGCGCAGCTGATGCAGCTGGGAGAGTCCGAGGGTGTCGGCGCGCTCGATGATCAAGGTGTTGGCGTTCGATACGTCGAGACCGGACTCGACGATGGTCGTGCACACCAGCACGTCGTATCGCTTCTCCCAGAAGTCGACCATCACCTGCTCGAGTCGCTGCTCGCCCATCTTGCCGTGGGCGTACGCGACCCGGGCCTCCGGCACGAGCCGCTGGATGCGCTCGACCGCCTTCTCGATGCTCTGCACCCGGTTGTGGATGTAGAACACCTGGCCCTCGCGCAGTAGCTCGCGCCGGATCGCGGCGATCACCTGACGGTCTTCGTACGCGCCGACGAAGCTGAGCACTGGGTGCCGCTCCTCCGGCGGCGTCGCGATCGTGGACATCTCGCGGATACCGGTGATCGCCATCTCCAGCGTGCGTGGGATCGGTGTTGCCGACATGCTGAGTACGTCGACCGAAGCACGCAGATGTTTGAGCGCCTCCTTGTGCTCGACGCCGAAACGCTGCTCCTCGTCGACGATCACCAGGCCGAGCTTCTTGATACGCACGCCGGGTTGCAGCAACCGGTGGGTGCCGATCACGATGTCCACCGATCCGTCTTCGAGCCCGGCGAGCACTTCCTTGGTCTCGTGCTCGGTCTGGAAACGAGACAGCGCCTTCAGCGTCACCGGGAACTGTCCGAAGCGCTCGGCGAACGTCGCGTAGTGCTGCTGCACCAGCAAGGTGGTGGGCACCAGCACGATGACCTGGCAGCCGTCCTGGATGGCCTTGAACGCCGCGCGTACGGCGATCTCGGTCTTGCCGTAGCCGACGTCGCCGCAGATCAAGCGGTCCATCGGGACCTCGCGCTCCATATCGCGTTTGACCTCGTCGATGCTGGACAACTGGTCGGGTGTCTCGACGTACGGGAAGGCGTCCTCGAGCTCGCGCTGCCAAGGGGAGTCCGGACCGAACGCATGCCCCTTGGTCGACTGCCGTGCGGCGTACAGCTTGATCAGCTCGGATGCGATCTGGCGTACGGCTCGGCGGGCCTTGCTCTTGCGCTTGGACCAGTCGGAGCCGCCGAGCCGGTCGAGTGAGGGGTTCTCGCCGCCGACGTACCGGCTGACCTGATCGAGCTGATCGGTGGGTACGAAAAGCCGATCGGGCGGTTGACCGCGTTTACTCGAGGCGTACTCGACGACGAGGTATTCGCGCGTGGCCCCGCCGACGACGCGCTGCATCATCTCGACGTAGCGACCCACACCATGCTGCTCGTGCACGATGAAGTCGCCCGGGGCCAGCTCGAGCGGGTCGATCTGCTTGCGGCGCCGCGCCGGCATCTTCCGCTCGTCGCGGCTCGGCGCACGTTGGCCGACGAGATCGTCCTGGGTGAGCACGACCAGACCGAGGGACTCCGCGATGAACCCGTGCTCGATCTCGCCGCACGCGACGTGCACGACCTCGGATGCCAGCTCGCCATCGAGAGTGGTCGCCAGCCGGGCGGCGATGTCGTGCTCGGCGAGGATCTCCACGCTGCGCTCGGCCTGCCCTGGCCCGGGTGTGACGAGCAGAACAGTGCGCCCGTCGGTCATCCACGCCTTGATCTCGCGCAGCGCCTGCTCGGTGTCACCGCGGTACATCGGCGTCGCCTCGAACGCGAGCGCCCGTGACTCGAGGGCGTCGTCGCTGGTCTCGGCGTCGGGGTCGAGGGCGAACGGCGAGGTGCTCCACCAGCCGAGCCCGGCGCCCAGCGCATGCAGACGTACGTCGGCGATCGTCTGGTACGACGCGGCGCCCAGGTCGATGGGCGCCTCACCGCCTGACGCGGCCGCGGCCCACGACGCCTGCAGGAACTCCTCGCTCGTGGCGACGAGGTCGTGCGCACGCGCTCGTACGCGCTCCGGGTCGCATACGAGCACGGTGGTGTCGCGGGGTACGAGGTCGACGAGCAGCTCCATGTCGTCGACAAGCACTGGCGCCAGGGACTCCATGCCCTCGACGGCGTGGCCCTCGGCGAGCTTCTCGAACAGTTCGGCCAGCTCGGGGTGCTCAGCTGCCAAGCGGCGCGCCCGCGCGCGTACGTCGTCGGTGAGCAGCAGCTCGCGACACGGCGGAGCCCAGGCGACCTCGACCAGCTCCAGCGAGCGCTGATCTGCGACGGCGAAGTGGCGGATCTCGTCGACGGTGTCGCCCCAGAACTCGACCCGGAGCGGATGCTCCTCGGTCGGGGGGAACACGTCGACGATGCCACCGCGGACGGCGAACTCGCCGCGCTTCTCGACCAGGTCGACGCGGTGGTACGCGGCGGCCGCCAGGCGGCGGGTGACGTCTTCGAGGTCGGCCTCGTCGCCGGTACGAAGGACGACCGGTTCGAGGTCGGCGAGGCCCTTGACCTGCGGCTGCAGAACGGATCGTACGGGCGTGACGACGACCGAGACGGGACCGTCGGCCTCGCCCGGGTTGCCTGGATGCACCAGGCGGCGGAGCACCGCGAGCCGCTGGCCGACCGTGTCGGAGCGCGGCGAGAGCCGCTCATGCGGGAGCGTCTCCCACGCCGGGTAGTACGCGACCCGCTCCTCGCCGATCAGGTCACCGAGCCACTCGGTGAGGTCTTCGGCCTCACGTTGGGTGGCGGTGACGACGAGGACGGTGTGCGGGTCGGCCGGGTCGCCGACGAGGGCGCTCGCCAAGAACGGGCGCAAAGACGGTGGCGCGGAAAGGTCGAGCGCGCTCAGCCCCGCCCGCCTGTCGGCGACAGCGGCTGAGATGAGGGGATCACCGGCGACCTTGCCCGCGAGGGCAGAAAGTGTCATCCCCTCCAGACTATCGACGTACTCCGACAACGACCGGTTCGGCTCTTGACGCAGTGCGTTCCCGGGTCTACCGTCCAGATGTAACTTCGAGTTACACCGAGGAGCCCCGATGCGCCGATCGCTCGCCGTCGTGTCCGCACTGACCATCGCCGCCGTGACGGCCGCGGTCGCGCCGCCAGCAAGCGCAGCGCCAGATCCCTTGCCGTACGTCGCGTTGGGCGACAGCTACAGCGCGGCCTCCGGAGTCTTCCCGCTCGCTTCGGGCGCTCCACTCGTCTGCCAGCAGTCGACGCGCAACTACCCACACGTCATCGCGAAGCGCATCGGCGCCGACCTCATTGACGTCAGTTGCGGCGGCGCGACGACCGACAGCTTCACCGAGCCGCAATACCCCGGCATGGCGCCGCAGCTCGATGCCCTCGGTCGACGTACGAAGCTGGTCACGATGACGATCGGCGGCAACGACAACCTCACGTTCGCCGGCGTGATCCTCGCCTGCGGCACGGCCGGGATCGCGACGCTCGGCAACGGCAGCCCGTGCAAGGACCTTTACGGAAGCACGTTCACCGACACGATCCGGCAGAAGACCTTTCCCGCCCTGACGCGGACGCTGCGCGCCGTTCACCGCAAGGCGCCGAACGCACGCGTTGCGATCCTCGGCGCACCGTGGATCGTGCCCCGCAAGGGCGGCTGCTTCCAGAACGTTCCGGTCGGGCGCGGCGACCTCCCTTACATCCGCAATGTGCTGCGCGTCTTCAACGACGTCACCGAACGAGCCGCGAAGCGTACGGGGTCGACGTACGTCGACCTCTCGCGCGCGTCGAACGGACACGACGCCTGCAAGCCCCCTGGCACCCGCTGGGTCGAGCCCGCATTCTTCCCGCACGGCAGCCTCGCGTTCCTGCATCCGAACGCGTACGGCGAGCGGCGGATGGCCGAGCGCACGATCCGGACGCTCGGTCTCACCCGCGAGTAGCACCACGCCCGACCTCAGACGCGCTCGCTTCAGGGGCGCCGGCTTGCGTTGCGTACGCCCGAAGCAACCTGAGGTGTTCGAGGCGAGGACGTGGCGGTACGCGGACCAGCAGGCCGATCAAGATGCCCCACCAGATCCACGCGAGCTCACCTGTGGCGTGCGCGACGGCCGCGCCGACCAGCCAGACCACTGTGCCCGGCAGGATCCGCACCACGTTCGCTGCGTACTCCGCACGCCCGTAGTCGATGCCGTCGCGGGTATAGGCCACGGCGCCGAGCCCGAGCGCGACGGCCGCGAGCCACCAGATCGAACGTGCCTGGTCGGCGACCTCGCCGTTGGCCGCGAGCAGGCCGATCACGGGGACACACGCGAGCGTCACCACAACCGCGCCGATGCCGAGCACGACCGACGATCGCAGCAGCATTCGCTCCATTCGTAGACGCTCGACTTGCGTCGTACTGGACGACACGAGGATCTGCGCGGCCGACTTCCACCCCTCCACACCCAACACGGCGAGCAGCCAGAACTGGAACGTCACCTGGTGCGCGGCGCCCTGCGTCGACCCGATCGATACGGCCACCGAGGTCATGGTGAGGATCGTCAGCCCGAGGACAGCGGCGCGAGCGGCGAGGAGTCCGACCGCCGAGGCGGAGGAACGCCACGCGATGTCGCGCAGACCGCTCAGGCTGAATGGCAACAAGCCCCTCGTACGCAGCGCCAACAGGACGAACCCTGCAGCGACGACCTGTGACAGCGTTGACGCGACTCCGAGGCCGGTGACGCCGAGGTCCGAGTACGCGACGGAGACGACATCGAGTGCGACATGGACTGCTGCAGCGCCGAGCGCGATCACGGTGACCGTACGTACGCCGTTGCTCCCGCGGAGGGCGCCGTACCCCGACATGACCAACGCCAACATCGGCATCCCCACGGCCCGCGCGACCAGGTAGCCGCGGGTGCCGTCCGACACGTCGGCGAAGGCGGCAATCCCCACCAGCACGAGACCGAGCACCGCGCCGACGGCCGCAGCGGCCAGCAAGCCCCCGACGACGGTTCGGGCGGCATCCGTGACTCGCCCCGCAACACAGAGCTTGGCGACCTGCGTGGTCTGCGCGAACAGCACGGGCACAACCATCCACATCGTCGCCATCACGACGCCGGCACCGAGCGCGAGTGCCGCCTGCTCGTCGACACCGAGCGCTCCTGCCGCGGCGGTGTCGGCGATGCCGGTGAGGGGTTCGGCGAGCAGCGCGAAGCCCGCGAACGCCGCGAGGCGGACGGCTCTACGTACCGGGGATGCCGACTCGGTCCTCATCGCCGCTCCCGACTACCTGCGGCGCGACGACGATGCTCGCTCACATGACTACGAGTAGCGCAGCGCCGCGAGCAGAACCTCTGCCGCGCCGAGCGCGACTGGTCGATGTAGACGTGCTCGCACCCCGTCGCGGCGCATTCGCCGATCCGCATCGCCTCCGCCGAGTCGGCGAGTACGGACGCGATCGCGAGCAGGCAGTTGGCGCGGAGGCGGTCACCGACGGCGCTGGCGTACGCATCGAAGTGCAGATGCGGCGGCCAGTCGTCGCTGATCGAGACGCTGACCTGTACGTCGAGATCGGCCAGCAGCGGGTTCAGCTCAGCGGCGGCCTGCGCCAGGTCGTGGGCGCCGAACACGGACGCAAGGTCTGCCGCGAGGCTGCGCAACGACTCGCACACCTTGCGGTCCGCACGCTCCGACGCGCGTGGTGAGTGCCGGATCGGCAAGGGCGCCTCGTCGGCCCTGGACGCCAGCCACCGCGTGTCCAGCTCACCGTCACGACAGGCGTTGACGACGTCGACGGCGAACTCGGCTGCGCGACGATGTACGGCAAGCATTCGCCCACTGTGACGTAAGGGGTTACTGCAGTTCAACGCTTACAGTCGGGTGCGAGGCGGGCTTTCCGCCACTTCCCTCGTACGACTACCCGCTTGCCAATTCCTCGCCGCTGTCGGCCGTCCGTAGTGTGTGGGTTCGGAAAAGACGCGGCGACGCGCGGAGCCGCCACTTCGGTTCGGTCGCTTGGCGGCTTTCGCGCCACCTTGATATGGGATCGGGGTAACGTTCGGTTTCAGCGTCACACCCGTACCGGTCGCCACGTACGTACCAACGAGCACGGCAACCATCCGCTTTGCACGGCGTCCCTGCCATGCAAGGCGGTACTTCACCATGCTTACTTGGTAAAGCACCACCCATCAGCCCCGCAAAAGCCAACCGAATCGGGAAAGCCGGCAAGCAACCTCAGGTCGAAGCTGCGGCTCCCGCGTCGCCGCGTCTTTTCCCCAGCCGGAGCAAGCGGGAAAGCCGACAGCGCACTGAAACCGGGCAGGCGGGATGTCGCCGAAGAAGTACGGAGAGCCGACAGCGACGAGAAGGGAAGCGGCGAGTAGTCGGATCGAGGAAGTAGGAAAAGCCGACAGCGACAAGGAACCGGGCAAACGGGTAGTCGCACCGAAGAGGACGGGAACGCCGACCGCGACGCCAAGCCGGACAGCCAGCGAGACGAACCCGAGTAAGCATGTAGAAATCCGTACCCGCTCGTTCGATGACCTTATGTGGACGCCGCACAGACACTAGGGTCGAGCGGCACAACCAAACAGGGAGTCGTCATGCGAGTCATGGTCATGATCAAGGGTTCCGGCGCCGACGAGGGCAAGATCACCCCGACACCGGAGATGTTCGAGGAGATGGGCGCGTACAACGAGGAGCTCGTCAAGGCGGGCATCATGCTCGACGGCAGCGGGCTGCTGCCGAGCAGCAACGGGGCGAAGGTCGTCTTCGAGGGTGGTACGACCTCCGTGGTCGACGGACCTTTCGCCGAGGCGAAGGAGGTCATCGCCGGCTACTGGATCTGGCAGGTGAGCTCGCTCGAGGAGGCGGTCGAATGGGTGAAGAAGTGCCCGAACGACCCGAACCTCGGTGACGCGATTCTCGAGGTACGCCAGATCGCCGAGGTCGAGGACTTCGGCGATGCGTACACCGACGATGTACGCGCGCACGAGGAGAAACTCGCCGAGCAGATCAAACAGCAGCACGGTTGAGCTTCGCCCCATGGACAACATTCGCTCGGTCGAGGCCGTGTGGCGGATCGAGTCGGCTGCGCTGATCGCGTACCTGACGAAGCTGCTGCGCGATCTCGGCCGCGCGGAGGAGATCGCCCAGGACACCTTCGTGCTGGCGCTGGAGAAGTGGCCGACCGAGGGCATGCCGCCGAATCCGGGTGGCTGGTTGATGCGTACCGCCAAACACAAGGCGATCGACCACATCCGCCGCGAGCGTTCCCGCGACGAGAAGTACGCGCAGCTCGCGTCCGATCCGACGCTGTCGAACACCGTCACCGCCGGATCGGACGACGTGTTGTCGTTGATCTTCGTCGCCTGCCACCCGGTCCTGTCTCGTGAAGCGCGGGTCGCCCTCACGTTGCGCGTCGTCGCCGGGCTCAGCACCGACGAGATCGCCCACGCGTTTCTCGTACCCAGCAAGACCCTTGGGCAACGGATCTCCCGCGCCAAGCGAACACTCGCCGAAGCCAAGGTGCCGTTCGAACTTCCGGTGGAATCCGACCTCACCGATCGTGTTCATGCAGTGCTCGAAGTGGTCTACCTCGTGTTCAACGAGGGCTACGCGGCGACATCGGGAGACTCACCGGTACGCCGCGATCTCGCCGAGGAGGCGATGCGGCTCGGGCGGATCCTGGCGGCACGGCTGCCGCAACAACCCGAGGTGCACGGGCTGGTTGCGCTGATGGAGCTACAGGCGTCGCGGTTCGCCACTCGCGCCCGCGCCGACGGTACGCCGGTCGTACTCGCCGATCAGGACCGTACGCGCTGGGACCACACGCTCATCACGCACGGCCTCGGTTCACTTGACCGCGCGATCGGGCTGCGGCGTCCGCTCGGGCCTTACACGGTGCAGGCGGCGATCGCGGCATGCCACGCGCGAGCGCGTACCTTCGGCGACACCGACTGGGAGGCCATCGTCGCGTTGTACGACGCGCTCACCCAGCTCGCGCCGTCTCCGGTCGTCGAGGTCAACCGTGCTGTTGCGGTCCTGCACGCCGACGGTCCGCAGGCTGCGCTCGACGCCATCGACGCTGTCGCCGACGATCCGCGGCTCGCGAAGTACCACCTGCTCGGGGCTGTACGCGGAGACGTACTCCTGCGACTTGGGCGCAGTGCCGAGGCCGCCGAGTGCCTTGAACGGGCCGCCGCACTGGCACCGACCAAACACGAACGCAACCTGCTGATGGAGCGAGCCGCGGCCGCGACGACAGTCTGATCGGGCCTCAGTTGACCTTCTTCGGCAGCTCGACGTCCGGGTTCCCGGCGATCCACGTACCGAAGTCGTCGTCGCGCAGGGCGGCCCACATCTGCTTGCCCGCCGGCTTGTCGAGGAAGACGACGCTTGCGTCGCCGACCATGCCGGTGCCCTTGACCGGAACGGTCGTGAAGTCGACATCGGCGGTACGAAGGCCTCGCAGGTCCCATGCGAGCCCGCGCATATCACCGACCTCCCACCCCTCGTCGACGCTCAGGTTGTCGGTGACGGCGTCAAGTACGTCGTAGAGCGTGGTCGGACTACGCATGGTGTCGCCCGAGAGCGTCTCCCCCAGTAGCGACCGCATGAAGGCCTGCTGGCGCTTGATCCGGTCGAAGTCGCCACCCGGCAGGCCGTAGCGCTGACGTACGTAGAGCAGCGCATCCTCTCCGTTGAGGTTGTGGCTGCCCTTCGTCCATGTCTGGTCGTGCTTGGTGTCCTCTACGGTCTCCGGCACCGTGACCTCGACGCCGCCGAGCGCATCGGTCAGCCGCTCGAAGCCTTCCCAGTCGATCAGTGCGACGTGGTCGATCCGCACGTCGGTGAGGTTCTCGACGGTCTCGACCGCGAGCGACGGGCCGCCGTACGAGAACGCCGCGTTGATCTTGTCCTTACCGTGTCCGGGGACCTCGACGTACGAGTCGCGCGGAATCGACACGACCGAGGCACTGTCGCGGTCATCGCTGATGTGCAAGACCATCAGCGTGTCGCTCCGCTGCTCACCGGGAATCCACGAGTCGGTCGTCGCAGCGTCGCCGGTCGTCTGCTCCTCCGCGCGGCGGTCCGACCCCATCAGCAGGATGTTCAGCGAGTCGCCGGACTTCGCCGGCCGGTTCTCGAGACCGGCGAACGCATCGGGAATCCGATCGATCTGACTGGTCAGCTTGTGCTGCAGGTAGAGCCCGACGCCGAAGACGAGTGCGATCAGCAGTACGCCGCACGCAGCAAGACCGAGCAACGCCTTCCGTACTCGGTGGCGAGGCTTGTGTTCGGTGGGTTCGCCCTGCTCGGCGAGATCGTTCTCGCGCTCGACGACTTCGTCGGTTTCACTCATCGCCACGTCAGAGTAGGCCAACCGCACCGCGCCCACTCCCGGTTTGGCCGAAGTGATACCGATTCGGCTTCGCTGTCGGGGTAACGTCTGGTTTCGGTGTCACTTCCGTACCGGTAGTCGCTGGCGTACCAACGAGCACGGCAACCTGTCACTTTGCACGGCGTACCTGCCATGCAGAGTGGAGTTTCACCATGTTTACTTGGTGAACCGCCACCCACCGACCCCGCAAAAGCCAACCGGAACGGGTTAGTCGGCGACGAACCCAAGCCGGTAGCCGCGGCTCCCGCGTCGCCGCGTCTTTTGCCCAGCCGAAGGAGCCGGGAAAGCCGACAGCGAGCCCGAATCGGGCAGGCGAGATGTCGAGCGAAAGAAGCGGGAATGCCGACCGCGAGACGGAATCGGGCAGGCGCGGGTCGCCCTCCCGCCGCACCAGTGAAGATTCCGCAAATCCACGGGCAAGCCGAGCACAAGTTGTTATCTTGAGCCCGCGGAGGAGCCATGGGTCGTCACGGGGGTACGCGGTCAACCGAGCGCGTCAACGCGTGGCTGCGCACTGCTCGCACTCGGTTCGATCCGCTCGTCGTGGTGGTGGGCGTCGTCTCGCTGGTCGTCTACTACCTGCACGGTCTCGACGGCAGGCTGACTCGAGACGTCGGCGTGTACGCGTACGCGGGCCAGCAGTTCGCCGACGGCGTACCTCCGTACGAAGGAATCCTGAACCGTGCCGGACCCCTGGCGCATATGATCCCCGGGGTCGGCGTCGTCGGGGCACGATTGTTCGGACTCGAAGACCTGACCGGGATGCGTATCCTCTTCCTGCTGCTCACGGTCGCATGTGCCTGCGTCACCTATCTGTTCGCCAAAGATCTGTTCGACTCGCGCGCCGCCGGATTGGCCGCTGCGTTCGCGTTCCTGACCTTCGAAGGATTCATCGAGTACGCATCGAACGGACCGCGTGAGAAGACATCGGCGGCGCTCTTCTTGCTCTGTACGCTGTGGGCCGCGTACAGACATCGATGGTTCGCCGCAGGGGCTTGGCTCAGCCTTGCCACGTTGACGTTGCAGATCGTCTTTCCACTGGGGCTCGCCGCGATCCTGGTGCAGGCACTCGTGGTGCCTGGCGGGCGGATCCGAGCGCTTGCACGCGCGGCCGTCGGCGGGATCGTCGTCCTCGCCGTGTTCATCCTCTACTTCGCGGCCGCCGGAGCACTCGAGTTGTTCTTCCAGGGCTTCTGGCTGATCAACGCCAGCGAGACCGGGGCTTCACCGTTCACCAACGACGTCGCAACGAACTGGCTCACCCTCGAGGACGGCTACGGCGCATCGCTGTGGGTAGGGATTGCCGGGGTTGCCACGCTACTGGTGATGTCCGTCCTGGCCCACTTCAGGAGCTACCGAGCGCGGCGGCCGTACGCCGTGCCGGTCGCGGCACTCGGCGCCGCGACGCTCGCAGGCGTCGCGTGGATCCTGCGCGAGTACGACTGGTGGCCCGACGCCATGCAGGTGCTCCCGGTGGCCGCGCTCGGGATCGGAGCGCTGGCAGCCGAGCTGACCAGGCACCTGCGGTTGCGCTGGTCCGGCCCGATCGTGCTCGCCTGGCTCGTCGCTGCAGTGGTGTTGGCGACGTCGTTCGCGGTCGGCGAGCGAAATCACGATCTCGTCGCGCAGCGTGCCTCGGTCAACGCCAAACTGCGCGTCCTGCCGTCCGCGACGATCCTCTCGATCAGCTCGCCGCACGCGCTCGTACTCGCCGGCCAGACGAACCCGATCCCCTATCAGATGTTTTTCAAGGGCCTGAACGAGTACGTGAACGACACCTGGCCGGGCGGCCTCGCCGGTCTCGGCAACTGGGTCGGCGAGGAGCGACCGACGCTGATCGCCGTCAACTCGGCGATGCCTCCGGCGTGGTTGAGGCCGACCCTCGATCGGTTCTACGTACCGGCAGGCGTCGAACCCCATCTGCATTGGTACGTCGACCGCTCCGTCGGTCGGAGCACCGTGTTGAAGCTTCGACACGACCAGGCGCGCATTCGACGTCGTTCGCGCTGAGGCCGCGCCAAATCCACGGCTACGGCCGATGCGATTGCTATGTTGAGGGGTCCGTTCCGAGGCGGAGAGGCGCGAATGGAGCAACCGGCGGGGCCGGGGCGGCCCGAACGCATCGCGGGTTCGCTGCGCACGATACTCACCCGTGGTGATCCGCTCGTCCCGGTCGTCGGCGGCATCTCGCTGCTGGTCTACGCACTGCATGGCATAGACGGCAAGCTCTCGCGCGATCTCGCGGTGTACGGCTACGCCGGGCAGCAGTTCGCCGATGGCGTACCCGCGTACGAGGGCATCCTCAACCGGGCCGGTCCGCTCGCACATATGGTCCCTGGAGTCGGTGCTCTGGCTGCGCGACTTCTCGGGCTCGAAGACCTGACCGGCATGCGGCTCCTCTACCTGCTGATCAGCGTCGCCTGCACCTGTGTGGTCTACCTGTTCGCCCGCGACCTGTTCGACTCCCGCACGGCGGCGCTCTGCACCGCGCTCGCGTTCCTCACCTTCGGCGCGTTCATCGAGTACGCCTCGTACGGCCCTCGTGAGAAGACGCCGATGACGCTCTTCCTGCTCTGCTCGCTCTGGGCGGCGTACCGCCGGCGTTGGGTCGGAGCCGGTGTATGGCTGGGCCTCGCGACCCTCACCCTGCAGATCGTCTTCCCCGTCGGTGCCGCCGCGATCCTGGTCCAAGCCCTGGCAGTACGCGGCGAGCGCATCCGCGCACTCGTTCGTACCGCCGTCGGCGGGCTGGTCGTGCTCGCCGTGTTCATCGGCTACTTCACGATCGTCGGCGCGCTGGACGATTTCATCGAAGGCTTCTGGCGGATCAATGCCCGATACACCCAACCGAGTGCGTTCACCGACGATGTCGCCGGCAACTGGCACAACCTGCAGTACGGCTACGCCGCCTCCCTGTGGGTCGCCGTCGCCGGAATCGTCGCGATCCTTGCGTTCTCCCTATTGGCGGTACGCCCCGGATATCGCGAGCGACACCCCAGTGCCGTCGGAGTTGCGGCCCTCGGAGCCGCGACGGCCGTCGCGCTCGTCTGGACGCTGCGCGAGTACGACTCCTGGCCGGACGCCATGCTGGTCCTACCGACGGCCGCATTCGGCATCGGTGTCCTCGCCGCGGAGGTCGAGGCCCGGGTGCAGGTTCGCTGGGCTCGACCTGCCGCTCTCGCCTGGGTTCTGGTCGCTGCCGTGTTGGCGACGTCGTTCTCGGTCGGTGAACGCAACCACGGCCTGGTCGCGCAACGCTCAAACGTCAAAGCGACACTACGTAAGCTGCCATCGGCAACCATCCTGGCCGTCAACTCCCCTCAGGCACTCGTACTCTCGGGCAAGACCAACCCGATCCGCTACCAGATGTTCTCGTCGGGCATGAACGATTACCTCGACGACACGTTGCCGGGTGGGCTGGCGGGACTCGCCGAACGGATCGGCCGGGTCCGGCCGACGCTGATCACGTTCGGCAACGGCAATGTCCCGCCGTGGTTCGCCGAAACCCTCCACCGCTACTACGCCAAGGCGGGTAAGGCACCCGGTTGGGTCTGGTACGTCGACCGCGAGGTCGGGCACCGAATGGTGATGAAGCTCAGGCATCCGAAGCGGCACCAGCACAACCGGGCAAAGCGTGGCAGCGCGTAGTCGGCACACCGTCGCCCTCGCACTCGGGTCGGCGGCAAACGGTTTGCTTGCGTATGTCGTCTTCGCACTCACCACCCGGATACTCGGCCACGATGCTGCGCCCGTCTCGGTGCTGTGGAGCTACTGGGGCTTCGCGGGCGCCGCGCTGACGTTCCCGCTACAGCACTGGATCGCGCGTACGCTCACCGCCGACGGCCCGGGCACGGTGCGCCATTCGCTTCCCCGGGTGACCGGCCTCATCGCCGGTGTCGCAGTGACCAGCGGAGTCCTCGCGTGGTTGGGTCGCGACGCGTTGTTCCACCGCGACGACGTCTGGTTTCCACTGCTGGTCACGCTGGTCACCGTCGGCTCCGCCCTGATGGGGGTTGTACGCGGGTCGCTTGGCGGCCGCGACCGGTTCGGCGCAGTCGCCGTCAGCCTCGCCACCGAGAACGCGGTTCGTTGCGTCGCAGTGGGCATCGTCGCCGGCGTCGGCGACGACGATCCGGTCGCGTACGGGTTCTGCATCGTGGCCGGCTACCTCGCCGCCGGTTGCTGGCCGAGCGCACTGCACTTCGGCCCGGAACGTACGACGGCACGCGCCCACTCGGCGATGGAGTTCCTGTCGGGCGCAGGGCTCGCGCAGCTTCTCGGACAGGTCGTACTGACCGGCGGCCCGGTCGCGCTCGCATTGGCCGGCGGATCGGCGGCACAGGTGACCGCGCTGTTCGCTGCGCTGGCGTTGTTCCGCGCCCCGTACACCCTCGCCCTCGGTATGGTCGCGCAGCTCACCACTGCCATCACCAGACTCGTCGTATCGGGTGCCGTCGGCGTTCTGCGTCGCATCCGCGCGGTCACGGTCGCGGCCACCGTGGTCCTGTGCGCGCTCGGCGGGCTCGGGGCGGCATGGCTCGGCCCGGATGTCATCAGGCTAATCTTCGGCGACACGATCGACTTTCCCGCAGGCGAGTCGGCGATCGTGGCCATCGGTTGTGTTCTCGCCGTCGCGAACCTCATCCAGACGATCATCTCGCTGGCCCACGACCGCCCGGGCACAGTCGCCGTCTCGTGGGTTGTCGCCCTGCTGGGCGGGGTTGTCGCGTACGTTGTGCTCGCCGATCTCGCGGCGAGCGAGGCGATCGTCTGGTGCTTCCTCGTCGCGGAGTCCGTCGCATTCGCCTCGCTGCTCCTCGCCGACGCGCGACGCTTCTGATATCATGGCGCTGATATCAGAGGTGAGCACCGTGGAACAGATCCTGATCCGCAATCTCCCCCCGGGGACCAAGGCGGCGCTACGCGCGCGTGCGCAGCAACATCACCGCTCGACGGAGGCAGAGGCCCGCGAGATCATCGCGGCCTACCTCGACCATGGGCCTGCGACACTCGTCGACCTGCTGAGCACCGACGAGGGCGCGGACGTCGAGTTCGAACCCGATCACCTGGGCCTCACCGCCCGCACCCCAGAGTTGTGAGATACGTGCTGGACACCAATGTGGTGTCGGCGCTTCGGGTGCGGGGCCGCAACAAGACCGTCGAAGCCTGGGCGTCATCCATCCCAGTCGTCGACCAGTACGTGACCGCACTGACCATCGCTGAGATCGAGCGAGGAGTCACCGTCAAGGAACGATCCGACGCAGAGCAAGGAGCGGTCTTACGCCGGTGGTTCGAAGACCACGTCCTTCCGACGTTCGCCGACCGCGTGTTGTCGTTCGACCTACCGGCCGCCCGGACCCTTGCCAGCTACCGAGTTCCCGAGCATGCGCCATTCGACGACGCACTCATCGCGGCCATCGCGCAATCCAATGACATGATCGTCGCAACACGTAACACCAAACACTTCGAACCTCTCGGGATCCGATCCGTCAACCCGTGGGACTCGACACCGCACTGAGGCGCGTCGGGGTGCGATACCGCACTTCGTCGGGAATACTCGCGACCATGCGAGGTTTGATCCTCGCCGGGGGCACGGGGTCCCGACTCGACCCCATCACCCGCGGCACCAGCAAACAGCTCGTCTCGGTGTACGACAAGCCGATGATCTACTACCCGCTGTCCACCCTGCTGCTCGCCGGCATCCGCGACATACTCATCATCACGACTCCGCATGAGTCCGATGCGTTTCGCCGGCTGCTCGGCGACGGCGCACAATACGGCATCTCCATCTCGTACGCGGTGCAGTCGACTCCGAACGGGTTGGCGCAGGCGTTCGTCATCGGTGAGGACTTCATCGGGTCCGATCGCAGCGCCCTCGTGCTCGGCGACAACGTGTTCTACGGCCAGGGTCTCGGTCTACAACTGAAACGCTTCGCGACGCTCGATGGCGCTGCCATCTTCGCTTACCGTGTGAGCGACCCCGAGGCGTACGGAGTGGTGGAGTTCGATGAGAACCGGCGCGCCATGTCACTGCAGGAGAAGCCGGAGCATCCGCGGAGCAACTACGCCGTGCCCGGCCTGTACTTCTACGACAACCGAGTCGTCGACGTGGCGAAGTCGGTGCGGCCGTCGCCGCGCGGGGAGTACGAGATCACCGATATCAACCGCTGGTACCTCGAGCGGGAGGCCTTGCAGGTATCGGTTCTCGCGCGCGGCACGGCGTGGCTCGACACCGGCACCTTCGACTCGCTCAACGACGCCAGCAACTTCATCCGCGCCGTACAGACCAGACAGGGCATGAAGATCGGCGCACCGGAGGAAATCGCCTGGCGCCAGGGGTTCCTGTCCGACGACGAGCTCCGGGAGCGCGCCGAGGCGATGGTCAAGAGCGGCTACGGGACGTACCTGCTCGAGCTACTCGAGCCTTGAGCGGCTCCCACCATGCCCGGTTGTCGACGTACCAGGCGACGGTGTCGCGCAGGCCTTCGGCGAACTCGATGCGCGGCTCGAAGCCGAGCTCCCCGCGAATCTTGTCGCTGTTGAGCGAGTAGCGCAGGTCGTGACCGAGCCGGTCTTCGACGTTGACAACGCTGCTCCAGTCGGCGCCGCAGCTGTCGAGGAGCAGTCCGGTCAGCTCGCGGTTGCTCAGTTCTTGCCCGCCGCCGATGTTGTAGACCTCGCCGGGACGACCTCCGTCGACAACCGCGTGCACGGCGCGGCAGTGATCGTCGACATGCAGCCATTCGCGTACGTTGGCGCCCTCGCCGTACAACGGCACGGTGCCACCGTCGATGAGGTTCGTGACGAACAGCGGGATGACCTTCTCGGGGAACTGATGCGGGCCGTAGTTGTTGGAGCATCGGGTGATGCAAACGGGCAGACCGTGTGTGCGGTGGTACGCGCGGGCGAGCAAGTCGCTCGACGCCTTCGAGGCGGCGTACGGTGAGTTCGGCTCGAGCGGACACGACTCGTCCCAGCTGCCTTCTGCGATCGTGCCGTACACCTCGTCGGTCGACACGTGTACGAACCGGTCGATGTCGCGCGCCAACGCTGCGTCCAGCATGGTCTGGGTGCCGACGATGTTCGTGAGTACGAAGTCCGTCGCACCCGCGATCGAGCGGTCGACGTGACTCTCGGCAGCGAAGTGCACCACGACGTCGACCGTCGTCAACAACTCGTCGACGAGGTCGCGGTCGCCGATATCCCCGCGGACGAAGGAGAATCTCGGATCGCGGCGTACGTCTTCGAGGTTGGTCAAGGTGCCGGCGTACGTGAGCTTGTCGAGTACGACGAGCCGGTCGGGTGAGGTGCCGCCCCACGCGCCATCGAGGACGTTGCGTACGTAGTGACTGCCGATGAACCCGGCGCCGCCGGTGACGAGCATTCTCACAGGTGTGCTCCCGGCTTGGTAGCGGCCAGGAAGACCGACGAACCGAACGGCACGTCACGCGAGGTGAGCACCGATCGTTCAGCGCGGCACAGACCCATCAGCACTCGGTCGAGCGTTGGCGAGACCGGCGTGAGTCGGGCCTCGCCTGCCCGGCCGAGCCGTCGGCGTACGTTGCGCACGGCGCGTTCGGCGACGAACATCGGGAACACCGCGCCGAACGCGTACGTCGCCCGGTCGACCCGGAGGCCGGCGCGCTCGACCGCATCGACCAGCCGGCTGCGGGTGTAGCGGCGATAGTGGCCGGCGCGTACATCGTGATCGGACCACGCCCATTGGTATGCGGGCACCGAAAGCAGCATCCGGCCGCCGCCGACGAGCACCCGCGCCAGCTCGGAGAGAGCCGTGGCCTCCGACTCACAGTGCTCGACGACGTCGAACGCGGTGACCCCGTCGAACGTGCCGTCTGCGAACGGCAGCGCGTCGAGCGATGCGCACACCCCTTCTCCCGCGGTCAAGCCGTCGGGGATGAGGTCGACACTCACGACGCGTCGATCGGGCCTTCGCATCCAGCCGACACTCGGACCGTCGGCACTGCCGACGTCGAGCAGGGTGGCGGCATCGGGAAGATAGTCGGCCAGTGTGGCTTCCAGCAGCTCACTGCGCGCGCGATACCACCAGTAGTCGGGCTGGTCGAGCGACGCCGAGCCGGATTGTTCGACCGTCATCGCTCTGCTCCCGCCAAGACCGCGGTACGGAAGACATCGACGACCCGATCGACGTCAGCCTCGCTCAGGTCGTTGTAGAACGGCAACCGCAGCAGCCGACCGCTGATGTCCACCGTCACCGGGCAGTCGGTCTCTCTGGCCGCGAACTTGCGACCGCCGTCGGAGTCGTGCAGCGGTACGTAGTGGAAGACGGCGTTGACTCCGGCGTCGTGCATCTCACCGAGCACGCGGTCACGGCTCGGTTTGTCGTCCAACAGCACATAGAACATGTGGTACGCGGACCCGCGATCGGGCGGCGGATCGGCGATCGTGATGCCGAGCTCATCGGCATCCGGGCCGAGGCGATCCTCGTACCACTGATGGATTCTGCGCCGCGCCGTCTGGATCTCGGTCGCGTGCTCCAACTGCGCAAGGAGGTATGCGGCGAGGGTGTCGGACATACCAAACGACGACCCGGTGTCTTTCCAGGAGTACTTGTCGACCTGACCCAGCATGAACGCCCGGCGGTTCGTGCCCTTGTCGTACAGGATCCGCGCCCGGTCGATGTCGGCCGGGTCGTTGAGCAGCAGGGCACCGCCCTCACCGCACACGATGTTCTTCGTCTCGTGGAAGCTCTGCGTCGCGAACCTGCCGAGAGTGCCCAGCGCCTCGCCGCGCCAGGTGCCGAGATAGCCGTGTGCGTTGTCTTCGATCAGCGAGATCTCGGGCCATTGCGACAGCACCTTGCGTATGCCCTCGACATCGCAGGCGACACCTGCGTAATGCACGATCACCACGGCGCGTACGGACTCATCGACCAGGCTCGCGAGGTGCTCGGGATCCATACCGAGCGTGCGCTCCTCGATATCGCAGAAGATCAGCCGGGCGCCCTGACGGGCGAATGCGAGCCCCGTCGCCGTGAACGTGAACGACGGTACGACGACCGTGTCTCCGGGTTCGAGGTCGAGCATCAACGCGCTGAGCTCGAGGGCACTGGTGCACGACGTGGTCAGCAGCGCCTCCTCGGCGCCGATGTGCTCGCGGACCAGCGCGGCGGCCTTCGCGGAGTACGGACCTCCCGCCGAGGTGCGGCCACTCTCGATCGAGTCGCGTACGTAGGCGAGCTCATCGCCGACGATCGAAGGCCGGTTGAACCGGATCCGATCGGACGAGTTGGGTTCAGACATTCGCCCCTCCTACATCGACTCGCCACGGTAGCTCGCGATTCAGCAGGCGACCCAGCGCTTCGTCGGTGTCGGCGTAGTACGCACGCAACGACTCGACCAGATCGGCCGGCAGCGACGGTAGCGGCTCGCTGCTCGCATTGACGGCCTCGCTCGCGTACGTACCGCCCCGTGGATCGACACCGAGGTCGGCGTACACCGAGCGCACGGCTTCGGGGTCGCCCGTCAGCTCGGCGAGGAACCACACATGCGACGTGCCCGGGAAGGTGTCCAGCCACGGCGGCAGGTAGTCGGCATAGCGACCGCGCTCGACGTACGCGAACGGCGACACCGACGTCGCCGTGGGGTCCCACGCTGCCGGAGCATCGAGGTTCTCGCGCAACGCGCGCTCCACCGGGCGGCTCTCGAACCCGTTGTCGGTGCTGAACCGCCAGTTCGACACCGCACGGTCGACCGGGTCGCGGAGCATGACCGCTATCTGCGCACTCCCGAGTATCCGGCGCGCGCGCTCGGGTGCGAGCGGGTCCTCCAGATAACTGGTGCTCTTCTCCCCCAGCAGACTCTCACCACGCGCATGGGAGAAGTACGTCGCGCGATACCAGTCGCTCCCTCGGTCTGCGAGCTCATCGGAGCAGAACACCTTCGGCTCCGGCCGTGCCGGCCGCGCCATCGTGATCTGCGGATGCGCGTCGAGCAGCCCGTGCAGGTACGTCGTGCCGCACCGCTGCGCGCCGATCACCAGCAAGTGCTCCGGCTCGGCCGCGCTCACGGACCCACCCGGTCGACCACGTGGTAATGCTGCATCGTGCTGACCGTGTTGAGCGTACGAACGACGTACTCCCCCAGCATCGACAACAACGCGATCGTGACGCCGTTGAAGAACGCCAGCAGCACGACAAGGGTCGTCCATCCCGGTACGGCCTGAGTGCCGATCATCGCCCGAACGAGATACGTCGCCCCGAGCACGAAGCTGAGCACCGCGATCACGGCGCCGAAGCTCGCTGCGACCCGCAGCGGGAACGACGAGTACGCGAACAAGATGGTGAGCACCAGCCGCAGGATCCGCGAAAGTCCGTACGTACTCTTGCCGACGGCGCGCTGGTCGTGCCGCACCGTGACGTTGGCCCGGTTGAACGAGTACATCAACGACTGCCCGGTGATGTAGGGATACGCGACCCGCGAGGCACAGATGCGGTCGACGACGTCACGACGCAGCACCCGGAAGTTGGACACGACCAGGTCCGGCGGCTGCGCGAAGATCCGCCGGTTGATCATGCCGATCAGCTTGCTGCCGATCCGCCGGTAGCCCGCGGCCTGCTTACGGTCGAAGCGGCCGAAGACCGCGTCGTACCCCTTCATCGCTTCGTCGATCAGCAACAACGCCTGGTCGGGAGGGTTCTGCAGATCGTCGTCCATCGTGATGACGTAGTCGCCGGTCGCCTCACGCATGCCGGCGAGGTTGGCGAAGTGCTGACCGTAGTTGCGCAGCAGGTTCAGCGCGATCACATGCGGGTTGCTCTCGGCCCGCCCCGCGATGACGTCCCAGCTACCGTCGCGGCTGCCGTCGTTGACGAGGATCAACTCGTACGAGAGGCCGGCCGTCTCGAACACGTCGACGATCGTGTCGACCGTACGACCGACCAGCGCGACGCTGTTGTACACCGGCACCACGATCGAGTACGTGAACGCGGTGCGGTCCATCCCGTCTGCCGGGCCGTCATCGTCGCTGTGCCGCTGCACTCCGGAACCGTCGTTCGTGGCGCTCACCCCGTATTTAGTCGCATGGCCACCGCCCGTAATGGTAGGTCACCAGCGGCGTCAATGGGCTCTAACACCCACATCGGCCGTGCCGTCACGGTCTGGCGACGGCGCGACGGACCCGTGAATTACCACGGGCCCATAGCAAACCCCGCCACTCACCAGCAAACTTGCTGGGTAGCGGCGCGGAATGCCATGGGCCCGTGGTAATTCACGCGGCAGCTCAGCTGTCGAGCGCGGCGTCCAAGGTGATGGTGGTGCCCGCAAGCGCCTTGCTCACCGGGCAGGTCTGCTCGGCAGTACGCGCCAGCTCGGCGAACTTGTCGGCGTCGACCCCCGCCACCTGGGCGCGCAGTGTGATCGCGATCCCGGTGATCGCCAGACCGCCGTCGGCCGGCCCGAGGGTCACCTCGGCACTCACGTCGATCGAAGTCGGGTCGAGGCCCTCCTTCTCGAGCACGCCGGAGAGGTTCATCGCCAGGCACGACGAATGTGCTGCAGCGATGAGTTCCTCCGGGCTCGTCTGACCGTCGGGGTCGCCCGAACGGGTCGGGAACGACACGTCGAACTGTCCGGCGTTCGACGAATCGAGCGTGACGTGCCCCGATCCCTTCGAGATCCCGCCGGTCCAGTGGGTGGTTGCGTCGCGACTAGGCATCTGCTGTCTCCTCGTCAGTTGTGACGTACACCAACGAACGTACGTCGCAGACCGCCCGCCCGCATCCGACCAGTGCGCTAGGAGCCGTGCTCCGCCCAATAGCGTTGTACGAAGCCCGCGATCTGGTCGGCGAGCTCGGGGCGGCACACGAGCAGATCGGGTAGCCAGGGGCTCTCGCGGTTGTACTCCAACGGCTTGCCGTCGGCCCGGCTGGTGTGCAGCCCGGCCGCGCGTGCGACGACGACCGGCGCCGCGGAGTCCCATTCGTACTGCCCGCCCGCGTGTACGTAGACATCGGTGAGGTCGCGTACGACCGACATCACCTTCACACCGGCCGAACCCATCGGCACCAGCTCGGCGTCGATCTCCTCCGCGAGCACCTGCACGAACTCCGGCGGCCGCGTACGGCTGACCGCGATCCGTACCCGATCCGAGGTACGCGGTGCGACAACCGCGGGCGTCTCGGTGTTGAACGTCTCGCCGAGCGCGGGCTGAGCCACCGCACCGGCGACCAGGTCTCCGCCCTCCCACAGGGCCACGTGTACGGCCCAGTCATCGCGCGGCGGCTCGGAGAACTCCCGGGTGCCGTCGAGCGGATCGACGATCCACACCCGGTCCGACGACAGCCGCGCCGAGTCGTCGGCGCCCTCCTCGCTGAGGATCGCGTCGCCCGGCCGGTGCTCGGGGATCAGGCGCATCAACAGGTTGTGGCTGGCGAGATCGCCCGCATCCTTGAGCTCTTTGCCCTCGAGTCCCTGTTCGCGCACCTTCAGCAGCTCGGCGCCGGCCTGGTCGGCCAGCCACACGGCGAGCTGGTGGTCATTCATCTCCGTCATGCGGGACATCCTCGCAGGTACGCCCGCGATGCCGAGGTACGGCTTCCCGCCCCGCGTCATGCGGCGAAGTACCGCGACTCAGATCCCACTCTGGAACTGGATGCGATTGAGGTACGTACGGGTCAACGACAGGTTCTTGCCGAGTGCATTGAACCCGTCGCCGCTCATCCGCAGCACCAGCCGGGCAGGTTCGTTCCGCTCCTCGATCGCGAACGAGACCGACATGTCGCCCGGGAATCCCGCAACCCCGCCCGTACCGCTATCGACCTGGAGCGACCGTTTGCCGAGCCACGTCCCGTCCGTACGCCAGATCCGGTACGTGATCGAACCGTTGTCGAACGCGGCGTAGTTGTCGATGTCCGGATAGAGGTACGTGATGAACGCGGACCCGCTGTACGTACCGCGATAGCCGCGATCTGTTGCGGTGAAACGCCCGGAGTACACGATCTTGCACCGACGATCCGCGAGAGCCGCGGAGGTCTTCGGCTGGCAGGCGGCGCCGGGTGCTGCGACGAACCTCGTCATACCGGCCCGCACGCCCTCGTACCACGTGGAGATCGTTGGTGCTGACGTCGAGGTCTTGGCGGGCGGCGGCGCGGTCGCTGCTGACGTCGCGGCGGCCCCGGACGCCGCTGCGAGAAGTGCCGTCGCCGCACCGATTACGAATGGACGCTTGGACATGGCTGCTCCCTCGGTGAGAAGTTCTCCTCGTCCAATGAGAGACACCCGAGGTAGCAAGCCGCATCATCATGCAGAGACGATCTTCCGATCTACTCGGCCGAGCCAAGCACGGTCGGTGAGGCCGTCATCGGCGGAGCGCCATTTGCTCACTCGGGAGACTTGTTCCCGTACACGACGTTCGCCTGGTTGTTCCACCGCAACCCGTAGCGCTGGGCACCATCTACGACCCGCGCGCGGCCACGCACGGCACCGCGCGCGAACTTCACCCGGAGCAACCGACCTCCGTCACGTCGAGCGAAGTAGAGACTCGAACCGGAGCGGAACGCTCCGACGACCTTGGACCAACGGATCGAGCTGCGCGCAGTTCGTCGCCGCGGATGAGACACCCCGGAGTCGAGCGAGAACGGCCTCCAGTACAGCTTCTTGTGTCCGCGCATCGAGTAGTACAACCGGCCCGAACGGAAGAACATGCTCGTCGCCGAGCGGAGGTCCTTGCGAAGTCCCGAGTCACGACCTCGGTACGTCTCGCCGACTCCCGTCGAGACCGACGACCAAGCGCGGTCTCGATACGGGTTCATCGGACGAGCACGCCCTACCTGACGCGGGCGGAACTTCCGGCTGTGCAGGCTTCCGTTGGGCATTGCGTATACGAGACGCCCGTCTGCCACGAACGCTGCACGAATCGAACCGGTTCGACTCAACCCGGCGAGGTCGACTCCAGCCGCTTCGGTCACCCGCCTACCGGTGAAGCGCGCCGCCGTCACCTTCGAACCGTCACGCACTCTTGCTCCGAGTTGATAGACCGTGCCAGGCAGGACGGTCTGTCGTCCGCGCGCGATCTTCGTACCCGGTCGACGCGGCAACAATGCGATGCGAGGGCGCCGGTATCGACGGTTCCCGAGCCATTTCGTGTCGCCCCCGATCCACAGCCCGTCACGATTGGCGACCAAGGCTCCGACACCGACGCCGCGTGGATTTCGGCCCGGGTTCCATCTGAGGGGCATGCCGGTTGCCGGGTCGAGGGCAGCCAGGCTGGGTCGAGGCACGGCTCCCGGTCGCGCCCGGTCCTTTGCGTACGGGTTGTTCATCCACCGTTGGTGCCCGCCGACGTAAACCGCAGAACGGGTGACCGCGACCGAAAGCAGTGTGTCGCCGCCCGTCAGGTTCACCCACGCGGGCTGATGCCGCGCGCTGCGACCGCCGCTTCGGAACCGCGCAACTCCATCGCACAGCGTTCCCTTGTGAGGTCCACCCGTCGCGGCGACCGCGAAGTACTTGCCGCTGGGCGCGTACGCCACACCTCGCATGTAGGTATCCCATTTGTGACCGCAGCGAGCGCGATAGCGTCGCGTTCCCCACCGCATTACCCGGACCTTGCGGCCGAGGCGAAGTTGAGCGAGCTGGGCACGTTGGCGGCCGCCAACGCGGCTGAAGTTGCCCGCGATCACCATTCGGTTGCCACCGGGCGCCGCATCCATCGCTATGACGCCGGTACGTCCCTTCGGCCGTCCGTGGATCCCGCCGAGCGTTCCGGAGACTCCGAACGAGAGCTTGCGTGTCGCCCTGCCCGTTCGTCCGCTCAACGCGACGATTCCTCGATGTTTGGCTCGGCCGACGCGTTTGAACTGGCCGCCTACGTACAGGGTCCCTCGCACTGCGGCAAGTGCTCGGACGTTGCCGTCCATCCTGCGCGATCGGAAGTGAGCGGATCGCCGGCCATTGCCGACGCGCAACCGAGTCACATGCGATGCACGGTGCCCGTTGACCTTCGTGAACTCACCACCGACGTACACCTGGCGTCGTCCCGGCACCCTCACCAGCGAGGTCACGGCGCCGTTGAGCTTCGGCCTGAAGCGGCGGATGACCCGCCCGGTCCTGCGGTCGAACGCGGCGATGAACTTCGCCTTTCGAGCGACCTTCTTGCCCCGGCTCGCGATGCGGGTGAAGGTTCCGCCGATGACGACCGTGTCTCCGACGACCGCGATCGCGTTGACCGCACCATTGCGCACGCTCGGTGTTGTCTTGGCGGGAACCTCGCCGACCGTGCGGCGGGCTCCGTCACCAGAGGCTGCAGGCGCCGACACAAGGCCGGTGATGACAGCCAACGCGACCGTGACAACAACTGGACGGAACAGGCGACGCACGCCGTAGATCGCTCCCACGCTCCCATTGTGCCGGTAGAGGTCACTACCGGACGGGGAAACCTCGCGGCACGGGATATTCGGGATCCGCTGCGATGGCCAAACCCTATGCGCCATAGTGGCGCAGTGCCCGAGGAGGCGATCTCAGTGACGGAGTCGACGACAGACCGCGTCTCAGTCCTGTACGTCGGCGGCATGCCTCGGAGTGGTTCCACGCTTACCGACCTGCTGCTTGATCAGCTCCCCGGTCATATCGGCGTCGGAGAGATCTTCTACCTGTGGGACGACGCGCTGGTGCGCAATGCGCCGTGCGCCTGCGGCGAGACCTTCCACAGCTGTTCGTTCTGGCAAGCCGTCGGCGAGCGGGCGTATGGCGGATGGGAGTCGATCGACCCCGAGCACGTCAAACAGCTGCAACGCACGGTCGATGTCACGGCCGCCATTCCCAAACTTGTGCGCAAACCTCGCTCGGCCGCGTTCGCATCGTCACTCGACGAGTACCTCGATCTTCTGACCCGGCTCTATCGCGCCGTGGTTGCAGTGAGCGGGTGCCGGATAGTCGTGGACTCATCGAAGCGTCCGTCGATGGCGTACGCGCTTCGCCGTGCCTCCGAGATCGATCTCAGAGTCGCCCATGTCGTCCGCGATCCACGCGGTGTCGCCTACTCGTTCTCCAAGACCGTGTCGGTCGATCGTGGTGTCGGCGTCCCGACGGAGATGCCACGAACCGTCCCGCGCAAGGTCGCGCGACGATGGGTGACGGTGAACCTGTCGATCGCGGGACTGTCTCGCCTCGGTGTTCCGCTCGAACGCCTCAGGTACGAGGATCTCGTTGCCCAACCGCAGCGGGAGCTGTCCCGGGTACTCGACCTCGAGAAGCGAGCTCTGCCCGCCGACTGGAACTTCGTCGAGAACGGCGCCGTCAACATTCCTCGCACACATGCGGTCGCCGCCGGTCGCGTCAGCCGCGAGAGCGGCAGCATGCCGCTGCGGCGCGATGACGCTTGGCGAGGGGCAATGCCCGACAGAGACCGCAAGCTAGTCAGCGCACTGACAGCGCCATTGCGTCTGTGGTACGGCTACTGACGCGCGGTCGGTCCGTCCATGGGCTTCGAGTGCCGTGCCGAAATCTCCTCGCGCGATGTCGGCCAGCCTTCCGGCACCCGTCGGTCGGCGTAGCGACGACCGAGCCAATAGGAGAAGTACAGATGAACTAGGAGCCATCCCCAATACGCCTCCGCGGCACGGTGCGCGTAGTCGATGCCGAGCCGAAGGCCTCCGGCGAGGTCGTCGCGGGCCCATGGCGCCAAAGTCATCATGGTCAGCGCAAACACGATGAGGCCCGCGCACCACAGGTGACGGCGAATCGCGACGTCGTACCGGCGTCCCTCCAGCACCATCCGATCCATCACGTCGAGGCCGACCGGCGCCAGCAGAATCAGCACGAGGCTCTCTGCCTGGTCCAGGACCAGGGCAGTGTCGAACAGGGCGACGATGAAGACGAGTACTGCGGCGGCGTAAGCCCACGGCCAGCGCAACGGTCGACGGAGCTGAAGGAACAGCGCCAGCACACCGCCAGCGATTATGGGCTCGTTCAACGTCGCAACGCTCGAGGGGAGATCGCTGAGCACGAGCAGCCAGCCGATGCCGATGCAGCCGATCGCGATTGCTGCCGAGACGCTCCAGCGCCGACTCGTCGATAGCGACGCCGGTCGTAGGAACTGGATCATTGCGCACACGAGCAGTGCGAAGCACAGGGACTCACTGTTGTGGCCGATCTGGGAGGCCACGCTGCCGGGCAGGACGGTAGACAGCTGCTTGCCGACAATCAACGCGAGCAACGCGAAGACCGCTACGTAGAAAACAACCGTCTTCGATCTGTAGCTCATCGATCCGTCCTTCGTCGTGCCCGCAGGCGAGTGTTCAGATCAGCCGATCGTCACGTCGAAACAGCCTCGGTCCGGGCCCGAAGTCGCCTGGAGCCGCCACGTGCCCTTGCCCGCGATCGGCACGTTCGTGTCGTAGAAGGACCACTGCTCGGCATCGCCGACGGTCGCTTGGGTGAGAGTCGTCGATGAGCCGCCGCCGACCCTGGTGACACGGACGGTCAGATCACCTGGGTTGGCACCGTGGCGCGGGATCCAGTACAACCGGATCGAGCCCTTCGCTTTCCCAGGTGAGCGCTCACCGTACGAGGCGCGCGCCTCGTCGAACGGGCCCGCTGCCATTCCTCCCGAACGCACATCACGTTTGCCCGTCGTGTCGACGCATGCGTGATCGTCGTTACCCGGGATCTCATTAAGCACCGGCGACTGACTATCGCCCTTGTGCGTGACGTCTTCGTCGTTCGGCGGAGCCACCTGATCGGCCGCAACGGTGCCGTCGCCGTCCGACCCGTCGGACTCTTTGTCCGAACCGCTCTCCCCGTCCGACCCGGCGTCTTTACCCGAGCCGGAGTCGGCACCCCCAGCGGTTCCGTCCCCGTCGGCCCCGGACGTCGTCTGTGAGCCGGGTTCGACGTCGGTCTGAGTCTGCTCAGCGGTGCCGCCCGCACCCGTTGCATCATCATCGCCGTCGCCGCTGCAGGCGGCTGCAGCAGCGACGAGGACGATCGCCGCGGCCGTTGTAGCGAGCCGTGCCGGTTTCATCGCGAACATCTCGAATCACCTTCAGTTCTCATTCAGCACGATTGTCCAGGCGACCGAACGGGCGCTTGCGGTATCGGTCGTCGCGGTGTGATTCCCGACCGCGCCGGCGTTGACCGCATCGCCGGAGTCGCCGAAGAGCGAGGTAACCCGGCCCCCAGCGCTTCCATATGCGGCTTCTCGCGTCGTCACCGCATTGGGAGCGCTCCACGATGTCGTCGAGCTCGACCGGTCGGCCCAGTACGAGACGACCCAGTCACCCGATGCGGCGGCGGCCGAAGGCGTCGTGTGGCTCGCCGTAGATCTTGCGGTCGCGACTTCGATATCGTCGATCGGATTCGTCGTGTCTACGCCGGCGTATGCCCCGATGGTGAGCGTCGCCTTTGGGCTTCCGTTGAGATCCCACTGAAGGGTCGAGGCGGCGTCGGCTGCGGATGCCGTCTTGGTCCATACATAACTCGTCAGATTTCCATCGAGACTGCTGTCGACGAGGGTCCAACCGGCGGGCGCTACCGGGTTGGGCGCATCCGAAGCGAACGTCCCCAGCGCGATCAGAGTGTCCCCGCTTTCGATTGTCCCAGGTGCCTCGATCCGTGGGTGTGCAGCATCGCGTGCGACGCTCGACGATCCCCTGAACGACAGACCCGACGTCGGCGGCGGCTCAGGCTCGGTAACCGGAACCTGGCGGGTCGCGACATCGGTCGCACCGCCGTCATCGGTGACGGTGAGCTTGATCGTGTACGTATCGGCCGAACCGTACGTGTGTTGCGCCTGCTCGCCGGTCGAAGACGCGCCGTCGCCGAACTCCCACGCATATGAAGTCACCGAACCGTCCCCGTCGGACGAGCTCGACGCATCGACGTTGCAGGTCAGATCCGTGCAGTCGGCGGAGAACGCCGCGGTCGGTGGATCGTTCACCGCCTGCGCTGCACCGCCGATGAAGAGTGCGTTGGCGCGCCAGTCGTTGCCGGTGCCGACTGTTGTCGATGAGCCTGAGGGTATGCCGTTTTGGATGTTGATGGCGGTCAGTCCGTTGCTGGATGTCGCGACGTAGACCTTGCCGGCGGCGGTGAACATGCCGTCGGTTGTCGACCAGTTACGTCCGGTCGATGCTTGGAACTGGTCGACACCGACGATGCCGCTGTCGACGCTGAAGAAGCGGTAGAACAACGCGGACTGGCCACGCAGGGTATAGAAGAGTCGGCCGTTGTCGTAGTACATCCCGGTCACGTTCGGGATCTGCGAATAGAACGCGCTGATCCGTCCGTCGTAGGTGTTACCGCTTCCGGTGCCGACACCGGCCCAGTACGGATCGTTGTACGGGTCGAGCTTCGTCGCCGGGCCGAAGCTGCCGTCGTCGAACGACCGCCGATACAGTGCGCCGTCGCTCTGCCCGTAGATCAGCTCGTTGCCGACCCGGAACGCACCCCGCACTCGACCCCAGTCGATCCCGCCACTGTTGACGTTCGACGGCGAACCAGCCGTCGTCCCGTCGAAGTCGACCGAACGCAACGGATTGCCGCCGGACCTGCCCAGATAGACCGAACCCGGCAGACTCGGCGTCGTGTCATCGGCAACGGCCGCGCCGCCGGCGAGTGGAAAGAACGCGATCCGTGGACGCTTGTACTGACGGTTGCCGACCCACACAGTGTCGCTACCCATCCACAACCCACTCGAAGACGCATGCAACGCATACACCGCAGCACCACGTGGGTTACGGCCCGGATTCCACTTCAACGGCACACCCGTACGCGGGTCGAGCGCAGCGATACCCGGCCGCGGCACCGCACCGGACTCGGCACGATCACTGCCCATCGCATTGTTGAACCACCGCTGATGCCCACCGACATACACCGCCTGCTCGGTCGTCTCCACCGCCCACAACGTGTCGCCACCGGTATCGGCAACCCACGTCGGCTGAATATTGCTCCCCGTCGCATTCGCCTCGAACCTCGCCGCGGTATCGCAAAGCGTCCCAGTGTTGTGACCGCCCGTGGTCGCAATCACGAAGTAGCTCCCGTCAGGCGACATGTCCACACCACGCACATAGGTGTCGAACGCCCAGTTGAAGCAGTACGGCTCGTAACGCCGGGTCTGCCAGTTCGCAACCGACGCACTGGCAGAAGACAGATCGATCACGACAGCCTGGTCCCGAGACAACCCATCGACCCGCTTGAAGTTCCCGATCGCCACCATCCGGCTGCCATCGGGAGTCACATCAAGATCACGCACACCGACCGCTCCCTGCGCCCCACCGCCAGAGTCGTTGTGTCGCTGCGTCACCGGAAGGTTCAAGTACGGCAGCAACGCGCCACTGTCCGCATCGAGCGCAACAAGACCGCCATAAAAGCTGCCGCCGACATTCTTGAAGTTGCCCCCGACGAAGATCCGATCACCCGACCGCTGAATCGTGTTCGCACGACCGTTCATCGCCGGCGCACTGAACCCCGACACCCGCGAACCATCCGACAACCTGAGCAACACCACACGACTCGAGTTCGCACCATTCACCTGCGAGAACCCACCCACGACATAGACCGTCCCCGCCGTCGGACCCGCCAGCACCTCTTCCACCGAACCGTTCAACGCCGGCACAAACGACGTACTGATCTTGCCCGTGTCAGCATCAAACGCCAGCAGATAATTACGCGTGACCTGACCGCCACCCGCCGACGTCGCCTTCGTGAAGTTGCCCCCCAACACCACCGTGTCACCGATCTGAGCAATCCCACGCACAGAACCGTTATCCACCGCCGGAGTAGTACCCGCCGGCACCGCACCAACCACCTTGTTGTGCTCAGGCGCAACACCCCGCGACGGACCAGACCCCACCGCAGCCAACACACCCGCAACCAGACAACACAACGCGAAACCAACAACAAGCCGCATCCCACGACGAGCAAAAACAATCATCGGCCGCATCCCTCACCAACAGTGCCTCTGGTAGATGTTCTCCACCATGAAACCGCCGCTGCACCAGGCAATACGCCGAAACGGAGAAACTGCGCAAAAGAAGTACTCAGGGTGCTCGTTGCCTGACACATGGTGAGCGCGACTCCCTACTATTCGTGCGAAACGTGACCACTGCGGCACGGTCGGCGACTAGCCTTCAGACGTGACAACGACCCAGCTGACGTAGGTGTGCGAATTGCCCTCTCCCGGTGTATCCGTAGTGATCGCGACCCGCGATCGACTCGACCTCCTCCAGTGCGCGATCGGCGCCGTGGTCTCCCAGGACTACTCCGGACCGATCGAGGTCCTGGTCGTCTTCGACCGCTCCACTCCCGTACCGACGCTCGAGCGAGACGACCCACACCGACGGGTGCGTGTACTCGAGAACACCCGCTCCGCTGGGCTTCCGGGCGCACGCAACAGCGGCATTCTCGCAGCCGAGCACGACTTGGTCGCCTTCTGCGACGACGACGATCACTGGTTGGCGAACAAGTTGCGCCGCCAAGTGGACGCACTCGAGTTGCGCTCGGTAGCTGCGGCAGTGACGGGCATCCAGATCCGATTCGAAGAGTCGGTGACACCCCGGCCGATCGACCGCGCCTCGATCTCGTTCGACGACCTGATTCGCGATCGGCTGACCGAAGCACACCCGTCGACGTTCCTCATTCGACATGAGCTGTTCGAAGACGAGTCCGAACTTGTCGATGAGGAGATACCAGGCGGTTACGGCGAGGACTACGACCTTCTGCTGAGGCTCGCGCGACGCGCACCGATCGCGGTCGTCCCCGAGCCGCTCGTGGAGGTTCTGTGGCATCAAGGGTCCTTTTTCACAAGGAGATTCGAGACCATCGTCACCGCGCTCGACTACCTCCTCGACAAGCATCCTGAGTTCGCGGACGACCGCCGCGGCCACGCTCGCATCACCGGCCAGCAGGCCTTTGCCCTTGCTGCGATCGGGCGGCGTTCTGACTCGGTCTCGACTGCGCTGGCGACCTTGCGCCGGCAACCGTCGGAGAAGCGCGCGCTCCTATCCCTACTCGTGAACATGCGGGTCGTCGGCCCGGAGACAGTGCTTCGCCTCGCACACCGAACCGGTCGCGGCATCTGACCGTCGCGACCGGGCAGGCCAAGCTGGCGTCTCGCTCGGCGTGCGCGCTACTCAACGGGTGTTCAGAACGATTGTCCAGGCGACCGAGCGAGGACTATTGCGGTTCGTTGTTGCAGTCCGGCGTCCAACACGTCCACCCTCGACCGGACCATTCGAGTCGGCGAGCAGTGACGTGACGCGTCCCTTGCCCACGCCGTACACAGAGCGTCGTACGGCCACCGGTTTCGGCGCCTTCCATTTGGTCGTCGAGCTCGACCGGTCGGCCCAGTACGAGACGACCCAGTCACCGGCCTTTGCGCGAGCGGTCGGGGTGCGGTGCTTCTTCGTACGCCGCGACGTCGACTTCCGAGCGGCACCGACCGAGTCGGCCCTTGCATATGCTGCGACCGTGAACGTCGCCTTCGTGCCACCGGCAAGGCTCCACCGCCTCTTGGAACCTGCGTCCGATGCACGCGCCGACTTGGTCCAGGCAAAGCTCGCGAACTTGCCATCGGACTTGCGCCCGATCAGATTCCAACCCTTCGGTGCGATGGGCCTCGGGTGCCGGGACGCGAAGGTCGCGATCGCCAACAAGGTGTCACCACGCTTGGTGTTGGCGGGTATCGGCACTCGTGGCCGGGCGTTGTGCCGCGCGACCCCCTTGGCGGCTCGATACCGCACACTCGACGGTGGCGGCGCGGACACCGTCACCTGACGCGTCGCCATGTCTGTACTGCCAGCGTCGTCGGTCACCGTCAAGGCGATCGTGTACGTCCCGTCGGCGCCGTACGAGTGCTGAGACTGCTTACCGCTCGCCGAATCGCCGTCGCCGAAGTCCCATTCGTACGAGGCGATCGCTCCCCTGTCGTCCGTTGAGTCCGATCCGTCGAACTCACACTCGCGATCGCTGCAGGTGACAGCGAACCCGGCCTTGGGCGGAGCGTTCATCCGACCGATGAAGAGTGCGTTGGCGCGCCAGTCGTTGCCGGTGCCGACTGTTGTCGATGAGCCTGAGGGTATGCCGTTTTGGATGTTGATGGCGGTCAGTCCGTTGCTGGATGTCGCGACGTAGACCTTGCCGGCGGCGGTGAACATGCCGTCGGTTGTCGACCAGTTACGTCCGGTCGATGCTTGGAACTGGTCGACACCGACGATGCCGCTGTCGACGCTGAAGAAGCGGTAGAACAACGCGGACTGGCCACGCAGGGTATAGAAGAGTCGGCCGTTGTCGTAGTACATCCCGGTCACGTTCGGGATCTGCGAATAGAACGCGCTGATCCGTCCGTCGTAGGTGTTACCGCTTCCGGTGCCGACACCGGCCCAGTACGGATCGTTGTACGGGTCGAGCTTCGTCGCCGGGCCGAAGCTGCCGTCGTCGAACGACCGCCGATACAGTGCGCCGTCGCTCTGCCCGTAGATCAGCTCGTTGCCGACCCGGAACGCACCCCGCACTCGACCCCAGTCGATCCCGCCACTGTTGACGTTCGACGGCGAACCAGCCGTCGTCCCGTCGAAGTCGACCGAACGCAACGGATTGCCGCCGGACCTGCCCAGATAGACCGAACCCGGCAGACTCGGCGTCGTGTCATCGGCAACGGCCGCGCCGCCGGCGAGTGGAAAGAACGCGATCCGTGGACGCTTGTACTGACGGTTGCCGACCCACACAGTGTCGCTACCCATCCACAACCCACTCGAAGACGCATGCAACGCATACACCGCAGCACCACGTGGGTTACGGCCCGGATTCCACTTCAACGGCACACCCGTACGCGGGTCGAGCGCAGCGATACCCGGCCGCGGCACCGCACCGGACTCGGCACGATCACTGCCCATCGCATTGTTGAACCACCGCTGATGCCCACCGACATACACCGCCTGCTCGGTCGTCTCCACCGCCCACAACGTGTCGCCACCGGTATCGGCAACCCACGTCGGCTGAATATTGCTCCCCGTCGCATTCGCCTCGAACCTCGCCGCGGTATCGCAAAGCGTCCCAGTGTTGTGACCGCCCGTGGTCGCAATCACGAAGTAGCTCCCGTCAGGCGACATGTCCACACCACGCACATAGGTGTCGAACGCCCAGTTGAAGCAGTACGGCTCGTAACGCCGGGTCTGCCAGTTCGCAACCGACGCACTGGCAGAAGACAGATCGATCACGACAGCCTGGTCCCGAGACAACCCATCGACCCGCTTGAAGTTCCCGATCGCCACCATCCGGCTGCCATCGGGAGTCACATCAAGATCACGCACACCGACCGCTCCCTGCGCCCCACCGCCAGAGTCGTTGTGTCGCTGCGTCACCGGAAGGTTCAAGTACGGCAGCAACGCGCCACTGTCCGCATCGAGCGCAACAAGACCGCCATAAAAGCTGCCGCCGACATTCTTGAAGTTGCCCCCGACGAAGATCCGATCACCCGACCGCTGAATCGTGTTCGCACGACCGTTCATCGCCGGCGCACTGAACCCCGACACCCGCGAACCATCCGACAACCTGAGCAACACCACACGACTCGAGTTCGCACCATTCACCTGCGAGAACCCACCCACGACATAGACCGTCCCCGCCGTCGGACCCGCCAGCACCTCTTCCACCGAACCGTTCAACGCCGGCACAAACGACGTACTGATCTTGCCCGTGTCAGCATCAAACGCCAGCAGATAATTACGCGTGACCTGACCGCCACCCGCCGACGTCGCCTTCGTGAAGTTGCCCCCCAACACCACCGTGTCACCGATCTGAGCAATCCCACGCACAGAACCGTTATCCACCGCCGGAGTAGTACCCGCCGGCACCGCACCAACCACCTTGTTGTGCTCAGGCGCAACACCCCGCGACGGACCAGACCCCACCGCAGCCAACACACCCGCAACCAGACAACACAACGCGAAACCAACAACAAGCCGCATCCCACGACGAGCAAAAACAATCATCGGCCGCATCCCTCACCAACACAGATTGAAGCCTGCCCATCCATGTAACCGCCGACCTCGCGGATGTACACCGAAATTCGGAAAGTTTCCGCAAACTAATACTCAATGTGTCTGACGTCTGACACATCGTTGATTAGGACCCCTATAAACGCTGCGGTTTCGGCTTCACAACGGCCCGTCGATATCGGTGTTCGAGAGGCAGACCCCTACGCGTCGCCGCCGCGCGAACCGGGTGACGCGAGCCTAGTAGCCGAACGCGCGCCGAACGCCGGCGGTCAGCAGCCCTACAACGCGTCGGTCTCGCGCAGGCAGCTGCGAGCGCCACGCATCGTCTCGCACCAGGTCGACGGCTCCGGTCTTGAACCGCATAGGGTTCCCGGCAACCGTGTGTGCCTCCCGCAGCTGGATCCGACGACCGTCCACATGCGCAAGCTCCGTGCCGGTGTCGTGACCGGCGAAATCGAGTAGCCGCTGCAGGGTTTCGGCCGGTGCGTCCAAGAAGTCCTCGTACCGCACGGTTGTCAACGGGACGCCTCGGGTGCGTAGTCCGGTGGCAAGACCAGCGAACGTCGTCCATGTCGCGGCCGACCGAGCGGCCCCGTACCGAGGCATCATGACCGCCTCGTCGACGACCTCCGGTCGCTTGACGGATTTCGCCCACGAGTGCGCGACCCCCCGTGGGTCACGCACCACGTGGACGCAGCGCAGGTCCACCTGCGCGCGGCGGGCGAGCGCGGCGTACGCAGGCAGCTTGCTCGAGTCGACCAACAGTCGCGCTCCCGACGTGTCGTACGCCGCGCCGTACAGCCGACCTAGTCGACTCACCATTCGGTCACGCTCGAGGCGGTGTTGCGCCGATGGACTTGTCGTCAACAGTTCGAGGTATCGCCGCGTGCGCACGACACGGTGCCGATCGGCGACGACCTCGCTCAGATCGAGCGTCTCCCAGCCGTCGAACGCCGCCTTGCCCACTGCCGACCAGAACTCACATTTGTCGAATGTGAGACCACATCCACACAGCTCGTGATCGCGTACGCCGCGCTCCCACAGGTGGACGGTCTCGCCAAGGGACGCGACGCCTGGGACGTCACCCAGCGCGCGTTCCAACAGCGTCGACCCGCTGCGTCCGGAACCGACCATCAACAGCACCTTGGGCCGAGACTGCACCCCTCCGAGCTCCGCGATGACGTTGCCCAACCGTTGGCTCGCCGTTGCAAGTCGCGCGTCAGCCTCTGGATCTGCATCCATGCGCGGCGTTGGGTCGTCGACGCCGGCGTCGAGCAGCGCACGGAACTCGGTGGCGCCGTTCGCGGCGTAGATCAGACCGTCATCGTTCAGTCGCCGGCAGAAGGCGAGCTGGTGGCCGTCGACGTGCTCGCCAAGCATCGGGTCGCGGGCGACGACCACCGGGATCCGGCCCGCATCGCGCGCTTCCACGATCGACATGGGGCCGCCCTGGGTGACGATCACGTCAGCTCGCCGCATCAATGCCGCCAACTCGTCATGCGACACATACGGCGCCGCCGGGCTGTTCGGATGCTTCGACGTCCCGTACTGGATGAACACGTCGACATCGGGCCGAAGCGACGCCCAGTCATCGAGCCAGTCGACGAGGCGATCGAATCGATGATGGTCCGAGCCGACCGTTGCGAGCACGAACGGGACGCCTGGGCGCACATTGGCTGCGATGCTCACAGCACCTGCCCGATGAGCTCGGAGCCGCGGTAGAGGTCGCGCTGCTCTTCCCACTGGACACAGAACCGCGATGTGACCGGCCGGCACATGCGACCGGTCAGCGTCTTCGAGTCGATCCGGTCGTAAACCTCGACGTACACGGTCGGGATCCCACGCCTCCGCGCCTCGACGAAGAACGGCACGGCAACGCCCGCGCCAGTGGACACAACGATGTCCGGACGTACCGCAGGAATCACCTTCCTGGCCAGGTTCCAGTTGCGGGCCAGGTTCACGACATTGCGCGTCGTCGGGTGGTACGCGTGAATGACGTCCTCGCCGGCAAGCGGCTCCTGTGCATCAGGTTTGTCGAATGTCACCCACGTTCGCGGGTGATCCGCCCAGACCGAGCGGAGACGTACGAGCTGGGCAAGATGACCGCCAGTAGACGTGACAAGTAACAACCGAGGATTCATCTGCGGCCCTCCCGAAACCTGCTCGCGAGTCTAGGTGCGCGGTGGCCGCACCGTCCCCGGTTTGGAGAGATCCACCGTCGGCCGCGTAGCTCAGTGCCGAGCCATGATTTCTCGCCATGCGCGTTGGGACGGCGCATCCTCGAGCTCGAACTCGCCGCCGACCGACGAGTTGAAGTAGGTGACGAAAGCGGCGTCGTTGCGCCTCGAGTACGACGCCACTTCACGCAGCCACTGGGCGCGTCCCGCTCCGTCGTCTCCGACCGCCAGCTTGCTTCCGAGCTCCGCAATCGCCCACGCCGAACCTGCCCGTCCCGACAGTTGCTGGGACGCGTCGAGAATGGCGGCGGGCGACGCGTACTCGCCGTCTCTTGCGGCCGCGTTGTAGCAGTCCCAGGCAAGTACGTCGGGCGGATCTGCAGGGACGTACGCTGACCACCGACGTGTCGAATCCGCGCGTGCGGTCCAGCACATCAGGACGACAGTGCTGATCAGTCTGGGGCTATGCGCCTGATCGGCGATCCGATCGATGTGCTCCCACGCGCGTACGAACTCGTCGGCAGTGAAAGCACCTCGCTCGATATCATCCTCGGGCTCGTGGAAGTAGACCCAGTACACGTCGCGATCTGTCGGCGCTTGCGCAAACCAGTCGCGTAGGTACGCATCCACATCACCGTCGAGTACCTCACGCGGTGCGACCTTGAAGGACACGACTACGTCGGCCGACCCGGCCAGGCCGGTGATCTTCGGCCAGGGTTCTGGTCGAGACGACGAGAACAGCCTCACGATCGGCGGCGTACCGATCTCGCGGCTGGCCCGCTCCGCGGCGGCCGTCGCGGACTCGCCCGGACGCGAGGCGACGGTGGCACCGAACACGGTTACGTCGCCGCGATCCGCTCGCCCGTCTGCCAATACGGCCGCGACCGCACCGACGATCGCTGCCGTGAGCAGGAGCGCCAGTGCGGCTCGCAGTCTCGTCACCCGGCAAGGCTAGGCCTTGCCTGGTGACGCGTGTGCGGAGTCAGCCGATCCGGTTCACCACGAACCGCCAGCCACGCTTGGACGGACGGTCACGCAGTCGGAAGTCACCGCCGACATCACTGTCGAAGTAGGTGACGAACCGTGCATCGTGCTTCTTCAGGTAACGACCCGCACGGCGAAGCCACGCCTCCCGTCGGTCACCGTTGTCGCCGGAGGCGAGCAGGCTGCCGAACTCGGCGATACCGTACGGCCGGTTCTGCCGCGCCGAGATCCGGATGATCTTGCGGAACATCTTCTTCGGCGCGAGATAGCTGTTCTTCCGGATGAGGTAGTTGTACGCATCCCATCCGAGCACGTCGACCGCGGACCGTACGTAATAGTCCTTCCAGGAGCGCCCGGAGCTGGGGTTCAGGGACCACGCCATCAGGATCAGCGTCGACTTCAACTTGGGGTTGTGTGCCTTCGCCTCGAGCCGCTTCAGATGCTTCCATGCCCGGCGGTACTGGGCAGCCGTGAACTGGCCGGCCTCGATGTTGTCTTCGGGCTCGTGGTAGTACGACCAGAAGGTGGGCTTCTTCTTCGGCGCATGCCGGAACCATCGGGTGAGGAATCGATCGTGGCGACCGGAAGCGATCGCAACCGGGTCGGCCTTGAACGAGACGACGAGCCGTCGACCCTTGTAGTTCGATCGCAGACTCGACCACGAGGCCGGCAGCCCGGTGTGGAATGCCCGGACGACGTCGACCCCGCCGAACTTGCGATCGGTGCGCTTCAAAGCCTGCGCCGCGGTCTCGCCGCCTCGGCGCTGAGCAGTGGACCCGAACAGCGTCTTCGGTGCCTTCTTGCTCGCGACGGTCGACGGCGCACTGGTGGATCCCGATTGGCTTGCACCCGTTGCTGCTAGCGGAGCGACAGTCATTGCGGCGCTTGTTGACAATACGAAAAGTGTGCGATGCACACGGTGTGACGTAGTACTCATAGTAACCACTCAATTGCGGACGGTTAACAAGCACAAGACGATAAACCTTGCGCCGAAACCCCGCAAAAGAGGAGTTTTTACTCAGCGTGAGAGGCGAAACAAATACCGGAGAAGTCCCGAATGAAACGATTACAGATTCGCGAAGGCGCGGTTAGGACCGTCGGATCGACAGCCCGTCAAGACGAAATGTGAGCCGGAACACGGCCACGCCAACCGCATACACAGCGGTTCCGACACAGATTGAAACTCCGAGTTTCATCACTTCGTTGTCGAGGAGCGCATTGGCGATCGCCGGAATAACCCCGAAACAAGTCAACGCACCTGCCGCTGCAATCAGCAACGATTGCCCGAATGGGTGCATGCGAAGACCCACGTTCACCTGCCAGAGTGCCATCAGGTTCTTCACCAAGATGCCAACGGACCAGCCGATCGCTGCACCGGTGATGCCGAGTTCCGGTATCAGCACCAGATCGATGACCACCATCACGAGCAGAGCGAGCACGGCATTGCCGAGGCTCTGCATGCTGCGTCCGGCCATCAGTAGCACTGAGTCGACCGGACCGCATGAAGTCGCGACGAGCATCGTCAGACAAAGGATGACCACGGTCGGCCACCCAGATGTGTATGAGGGCCCGAACACGCCTAGCAACAACGACGCGAAGGACGCCGACAGCAGGTAGATAGGCCAGGAGATCAGCGTCAACCAGGTCGTCGTGGTCTGGTAGATCGCCCGGGCCCGATCGTTGTCGTCGAGGGCAACTGCCTCGCTGATCTTCGGCGCCATCACCTGCTGGATCGACTGTACGAACATCGTCCCGATCACCAGGAACCGCGTCGCGGCCGCGTACAGGGCGGCGTCGGCCGCCCCGAGCAGCGCGCCGACAAGGAGCACATCGGCGCGCTGCATCGCGACGTTGCAAACGCGCGATACCGCCCGCGGTGCCGAGAACGCCCAGAACGAACGAACCAGCGCGCTGCGGTCTGCGCGCGACGTCGGTTGTCGCGCCGAGTCTCCGCGGCGACGCCGATAGCGCACGATCCAGTGTGCGACAACGAGGAGCCCGATCAGGTACGCAAGGGTCCAGCCCGCCACCGCTCCGGCCGCGGTGTCGATTACGACGACAGCTCCCAGAACTAGCAGGAGTTGCAAGAAGCCCTTGCCGATCTTGTCGACCAGCACCAGTACCCGAATCGAGCCCAGCCCTCGCGTTGCCGAAACCCCGACCGTGTATGCGACCGTCACCGGAAGCATTCCCGCGACGATATAGAGGCAGGTCGTCATCGCGTCGTCGGCCGATCCGGTGTCACCGACGAGCAAGGCCCCGATCTGCGGTGCGCTCAGCGCGAGCGCGAGTCCGACCACGACCGCACAGACGACCGGCCAACGGATCGCCGTGCGCAGGTATACCCCGATGGTGTTCGACTCACCGAGCGCCTGAGCCTGCGGCAACGAGCGCAGCACTCCCGTGTCGGCGCCGAGCGTCCCCAGGTTGAGCAGCACCATGAACAACGCCGTCGCCTCGAAGAACACCCCTGCGTCGTGTGTAGCCAGCTGCCGGGTCACGACAATAGGAAGCAGCAGGCTCAACGCACCGGCAGTGACGCTGCCGATCAAGCTCAGCAGGCTTTCGCGCGCCAGCGACCGGAGCGCCGCGTGATGTCTGCCGGCACCCGTTGCCGTGTCGCCCGTCACCTCCGCCATGACGGGGTATGTCCCCACCATTCGGCGAGGCGTGTGTCCCAGGGCTCGAACTGTCGACGTAGGTCGGTGCGGAGCCGGTCGTCGAGCGCAGACCGTGGGCGCGCGTTGTGCCGTTCGAAGGAGATCGTGACCGCCGGTCGCAGCCCGAGGAACTTGCGTACCTGCTCGAACACCGGCTCGGGGCTGGTGAAGAAGTCACCCGAGTCGACGAGCAACAGCCGCTCCCGCCCGACCTCGGCGACGACGCGCTCGATCTGCTCGATGTAGCGACCGCGGGATAGGTACGCGTTGTGCTGGATCTGAGGGCTGTCGTACGTCGGATCGTCTTCTATCCGTTGCCATTCGCCCTCGAGCCGACCGGGCTCGGCCGCGATCGCTGCCTCGAAGTCGAGCGTCTCAAAGCCCCGGGCGTACTCGTGCGCATGTGCGGAGTACGCCCGTTCTACCGGGTCCCGGAGCAGCATGAGCAGACGTACGTCCGGCAGATCGCGGGCGATTCTGGTGACGGCGTGCGGATGGAACATGTAGTAGGGGCTCGACTCACCCGTGTGCTTCGTACCTCTGGCGCCGCGCAGCATCGCACCGGCTCGCAACGGAAAATGGCCGCGATACCAGCTCTGCCCTCGGTCATAGTTCTTGTCGAAATAGTGAATGCCCTTGCGCAGGAAGGGTCGTACGACATCGGGATGCTGGATGAGCGTCTTGAACATCGAGGTCGTGCCACACCTCTGCGCGCCCACGATCAGGAACGTCGGCTCCAGCCGGGCGAAGGCGGTCGGCACCGCCACGGCTTCGGATGCGCGCAGTAGTCCGCGACGGCCGGCCTCGACGCCGCCTTGCATTGTCATCGGCTTCATGCGGTTGCCCCCGTCTCATGGTCGTGGGTCAGCGCCGGTAGCAGCCAATCGCACACGGCGCCCAACGCACCACCGGCCGTCTGCTGGTCGTCACGTAGGTATCGGTCCGCCAACGTGAGCAGGTATGCGCGCGCAAGTACGGTGCTTTGCTCTCGCGGCGCCACACCTGCCAGCACGGTCGGGGCCGTGGCAACCAACCGATCGGCCGCGGCACGCGGTGGCATACGGTCGACCGTGATCCACTGGTGCAGGTCATGGTGGAGCAAGTCGAACCCGACCGGCACGCCGACAGGTTCGTACCGTTCCCAATCCCATACCGGGCACGCCCCTGAGGTGAGGGCGAAGTTGCCGGAATTGAAGTCGCCGTGCCAAGCACCGGTGGCCAACAGCATCCCTCCGTCGAGTCTGGCAAGTGCCTTCGCATACTCGTCGCCCTCGGCACCCATCGCGTCGAACGAGTCGGCCAGGCGGCGTCGAAGCGGGTGACCGACCCAGCCCTGCTTCGTCGGGCGACCCGCCGACGCGGAGATCTCGTGGACGATCTCGATGAGTCGCGCGCGTGCAGGAGCTCCCGTGAGCCGCGACTCCGGTAGGTCAAGCGGGCTGATGCCGAGCACCTGGCATCCGTGCCATCCGAACGTGAACATCCGCTCGGGTACGACGATCGATGGTCGACTCCACGAAGCCAGTCGCGTCAACACTGCGGACTCGGCTTCGACGAGCCTGCCGGTCAACGCGTTGTGGCCGACCTTCACGAACGCCAATGCGATGCCGTGGTCATCGCTCACCTGGATGATCGGCTTGCGATTGGCTCGACGAGGTCCGATCGGCAGCGTGAGGTGCACGTCTCGGCGACCGAGGCGTTTCGCGAGCGCGTCGGTGAAGTCTGCGCCCTGCGTCGGCACAACAACGAGGGTTGCTCCCGGGAGCCACCGCAGGGCACCTACTCGGGCAGCGGTCGAGACGACGCCGCGAGCCAGCCGCGTTCGCCGACGCTGCCCGGCGAGCTGCCGCTTGATCGCACTCGCCGACGCCCTCGCCGACCGAGCAGAAACCAGCAGGCGTGCGGATCTTACGGAAGGTATCGCGGTGAAGCGTTGGAGCCGCTGCCTCGATTCCGGCGGGGCAGACGAGACGCCGACCGGATAGAGCGTGTCGAGCAGCTCCATTGCTGCCGGGCGATGCGATGCGCGCTCGCTCATACGCCTACCACCCCTCGGGTCTCGCCGGATGCACCGTTCAGCGCGCCGTCATCGGGCCGAGCCAACGCTTCCCGCCGGAGCTGATCGTTACGCCACAGCAGCCCTGCGGACACCATCGAGATCGTCAGCGGAACGGTCAAGCCCGTGTAGAAGAAGGCATAGAACACCTGGAGTAGCAGGACGAGCGTTGCCGCGATGCCGAGTGGTGAGGCGTCCTTGCGTCCAAACCAGGCCATACGGAGCAGGAACCCGAGGTACAGGGCTGCGCCGACGAACCCCTGTGCGATCAGCAGCAGCCAGAACTGTCCGGTGCTTCCGATCACCCGGTTGCCGCACTTCGGGCAATCGGCGCTAGCTCCGACCGCGATCGAGTTCCCGCTCCCGATCGTGAGCCGAGTGCTTCCCGCTCCGATGATCGGAGACGCCTCGGCCGCACGCCAGGATGCGTCCGCCAACGAGGCCCGAATGTCGTTGCTGTGCGGGTTGTCGAGCCGCTCGGACACCAACGTGCTCAACGGCGACATCACGAACACCACCGCGGCAGCGGACGCCACAGCCAAGCTGATGAAACCGACCAGCAGCCTCCCGCGCACCGCGAGTCTGACTATGACGTACGCGAGCGCGAGGAGCATGCCGATCCACACCGCTCGGTTCAGCGAGTGGATGATCGGAACTGCCGCGACAGCGATCAGCACAACGAGCATTACGCGTTTGCCGAGGCTCCCCATGACGCCCCAGGCGAGCACGGCCCAGATCAAGCACAGGGAGAGTACGTTGCCCCAGGCGTTGGTGTAGGCGAACGGAGCCGCAGGGCGTGCCTCGGGATCGCCGATGATGTCTTGCACCTGGGCCAACCGGGCTGTACCTGACCCGCCGACGAGCGAATCGGGCATGAATCGCGTCAACAAGGTCTCGAACTCATAGCTCGGGAAGACCATGGCCGCCACTCCGAGTGCTACGCAGAAGACGCCGAGCCAGGCGATCCACCTGATCAGACGAGCTCGCGGCAGCTCCTTCTCCGTCGAGGTGCCGACGTACAGAAGGATCACCGTCACACTCACGTACTGAAGCAACCGAACGGTGTAGGCGATGTACCGCCCGATCCCCTCGGACCCGAGCGTGTCGGGCACCTGGAAGTTCAGCATCAGGCTGCTCGCGGCAACCCAGACCAGGAACAACCCCCACAGCCAGAAGCCTCGCGGCACCCGCGGTCTGCGCCGACGCAGCTGCCAAGCGAGTGGCGCCGCGAGCACGGGCAGGATCAGGTCGGTGACGCCGAGTGCCCACCACAGCGGGATGCCGGCGGTGAGCAGGCCGATCTGCCATCCGGGTCGAAGGCCGCCGCGCCGGCGACGAGCGACCACACTCGGCGACCCAACGGCGACCCGGCCATCCACATCAGTCGAGAGCCGGTCCACGGTTGTGGGGCCGCTGATCATTGCGACCTCGCACCGATCTCCGTCAGCAATTCGCTGCTTGCCGCGGTCTCGAACTTTCGCGCAAAATAGGCACCGCTCGCCGCCAATGACTCCAGGTGCCCGATTGACAGAGTTTCCGGGTGGGGAGACTGGTCGGGCCACACGATGAATCGGCGGTGGTCATTGACGATGGCGAGTTCGGCACTGTCGTTCAACAGCAATGTCGGCAGCAACGCCTCGTCCGAGTTCGAACATCGGGCCAGATATCTGTCTACGCGGGTCATACGCGAGCGCTGCCTCACGATGTGATCGAGCGCTCGATCGTTCAGGTTGACCCAAGTCGCCCCTATGAACAGCTTCAGCGAACTAGAGAACGGCGACAGACGAGGAAATGGGACAGAACGCCTGCCGAACGGAACACGACGCCTGCGTAGGTAGCGGCCACGACACCTCGTCTGCCAGTGATGCTCTCCTTCAACTTGGCGTGGCGTCACCTCATAGTGCTGCAACATCGCATCCGCGTTGGCGGCATCAAGATCGGCCTCGATCTCTGCCATCGGCATGATGGGCATGTCCTGGCCAGATACGACTAGGACCCAGGAAAGATCGGGAACTACCCGCCGACATTGCTCGAGCGAATCCAGTACTGCCCATGCGAGCTCCGGGCGACCCCAACGGATCGTGCGCGAGTTCTGGATGATGTGAACACGTTCGGACGCCCGGACATCCAATCTTGGGCCCTTTTGGTCGTGGTGGATCACGACCTTCGTATTGCACCCCTCGAGCACGGCACGCGTAAGGCGACTGACCTGCGCCGGATCGGTGTGCGACATGATGAGAACGACGATCGGCCCGTTAGCCATCGTGACTCCGTGCCCGGACCACGTCGCCGACCATCGAGAGGTCGCGGAGGTCGTACCCGAATGCGGCGACGCGGTCGGCGTAGGTGCGGATCAGCCGCTCGGCAGCGGCCCCATGCCAGGGCCAGCGAGACCCTCGGATCTCGCGCCAGCGTTCGGCGTACACGTCGCTACGGGAGGCCTCGATGGAGTCTGCCGGGACAGGTCCGTCGAGCCGGAGGAAGCCGCCGACCCGTGCCAGGACGGAAGCTGGGTCGGCCACGAGGTCTTCGTACCGGACCAGCAGCACCTGGTCGTTTCCGCTCGCGTCCGCCGCGAACAGCTCGTACGCCCTCAGCCAATGCTCGATCAGCCGCGCGCGCCGGGTTGTGCGGCGCCACCTGTTCGTCGACAGCGTCACGACAACGGGGTGGCGGATGATCATCACGAAGCGTGCCGACGGATAGAGCGCCTGCAGGAACCGCGTCATGATCAGGTTCGGCGGTGACTTCTCCACCCAGACGGGCGCCGAGCGGTCCCAGTGCCGCGACCACTGAGCGAGCAGGCGGTCGGCGTTCGCGCGCGAGACCAGCGGCGACGCCTCGGTGAGATGCGCCGCCGGGTCGAACGCGAACCGGCCGGCACCGCCGTATGCACGCGCAGACGGGTACACGTCCTGGAGGTGCTGCCCTTCGTCCTCCTTGACCCCGGTGTTTGCGAACGCGCTCACCGCATCGTGGCGTCCTAGCGCGCGCGCCAGCGCTGTCGTGCCGCTGCGGTGGAGACCGCCGACGAACACGAGCTGGTGCTCCGAGACGTTCGAGGACCCTGTCATCATGCGCCTCTGCGCAGGAGCTTCGACTTGGGCTTGGTTTGACCGACCGGCTCATGGTCGGTCACGGACTCACTGGTGGCGCTCGACTCGGAGCCCTCGTCGGGATCCGGGCGCGCCGCAGCGTTGGCGGCCGTTGCCGCCTCCGCCGCCCGCGCACGCTTACGATCACGTCGGCGCAGGCGTGCCTTCTTACGCTCACGATGAACCGCGACACCGGCGACGTCCGTCGCACCGACCTTCTTCACATCATCGACGACGGCTTCCATCTCGTCTCGCCCGGTGTTGCCCAGGTCGACGACGATCAACACGAGGTCGACGTGTCGCCCGAGCAGTGGCAGATCGAAGGATGGGTCGCCGGTCGGCAGATCGAGAATCGTCAGGTCGTACTTCGCCTCGAGGTCGTCGAGCACGGGTCGAATCCGCCGGTGCCGGAGCTCTCCGCGACTGGCGATGCCCAACGTCGAGTGATCGGTGCGGCTCAACGCACCGCGCCGGTCGATATCACGCGCCTCACTGCGGACCCCGGCGCTATCCGAGGGCTCTCGTACGTGCACCGTGATCGTCCCGGTCTGCGCCGAGAGCGCCGCCAACGTCGAGCTGATCGCGCTCGCGGCGGACTGATCGCCGGGTCCGCAAACCAGGACGCTGCGAGTGGACCCGCCGTAAGCAGCGATGATCGAGTGATACAAGGAGCGCACCTCGGGCAACGGTGCCTCGACTACGCCGGTCACCGTGTCGAAAACCCGAACATCGGCCATGACCGGCAAGCCGTAGTTGCGTTCGAGGTCGTGGCGGGTGTGTGGCCTCCGGTCAAGCTTCTCCCGCAACACGGCGGCCGCGAGCGAACCCAGCAGGCCCAACAGGACGGTACTCACCATCACCAGAAGCGGTCGTGGCGACGTCGGTGAGCTCGGCTGCTGCGGGTCGACGATGATCGTGCCTGGCCGCTGGACGGTGCCCTCGAGCGGGCTGAGCTGAGTGTTGAGAGTGTCCAGCTGAGCGGTCAGCTGCATCCGCCTCGCGCGTAGGACGCTGAGCTGGGCGGTGTCGTCAGTAGCGCGAATCTCCTCGGAGGTCTGCGACAGTTGGTCAGTGAGGTCGTCGACCCGGTCTCGCAGACTCGCGATGTCTGCGTCGACGGCATCCTGCGCCGTAGTGGCCCGGTTGTCGAGGTACGACTGGGCGAATGCGGCGGCCCCAGCCTGCGCCTCGGCCGGGCTCGACGCTTCGAACGCGATCACGAGGACTGTCGTGTTGGCCGGAACGGTGACGGTCACCTTCGAGGCGAGCTCGACCGGATCGGACGGGTCGTCGAGTTCCTCGCCTGCGCCTTCGGCGACGGCGACGGATCGCACCAGCTGTGCCTCGGTATCGAGGTTGATCCCCTCGCTGCTGCTAACGCCGCCCGTTGGTTCGGTGTCTGTGGACGTCGCCGAGACGAGCACCTTGGCCGTCGAGGTGTAGGTCTTCGGCGCCAGTTGCAGGTACGCCGCACCGACGATCACCCCGAGCAGGAGGCCGCACAGAATCCAACGCCACCGCCGTTTGGCGAACGAGGCGTAATCGCCCAACTCCAAGGCGTTTCCATACTGGACGTCCTGCAACCCCCGACTCTCCTTCGCTCCCAAGGCGATCGGTCGACCGCCGTCAGTGTATGGACTTTCGTCTTCCGAATGCCGCGAAACGACTGAGATGCCCGGACTCTCGTTGGCCGGACGCGGCTGATCGGATGCGCGCCCGGGCTCCCCCGCGCGACCCCGCTCACGACGCGCCATCACGCTGGATCACGGCCTTGAACGTACGTGCGGCGATCGCGAGATCACCGCCGGGCGTCCAGTTGTCGACGTACCCGAGATCGAGGCCGACGGAGTCGTTCCAGCTAAGGCTCGATCGTCCGCTCACCTGCCACAGACCGGTCATACCCGGCTTCACCGCAAGACGGCGTGCGACCCACTCGTCGTAGCTCGCGACCTCGGTCGGCAGGCTCGGCCGCGGACCGACCAGAGACATCTCACCCTTGACCACGTTGATCAGCTGCGGCAGCTCGTCGAGCGAGGTCTTGCGCAGGAAACTGCCGATCCTGGTCACCCGTGGGTCCCGGGCCATCTTGAACAACGGGCCGGCGCCTTCGTTCTGGGCCATCAGGTCGGCGAGCAATGACTCTGCGTCGACGCACATGGTGCGCAGCTTGTACATCGTGAAGGGCTCGCCGCCGAGGCCTGCACGCTCCTGACGGAAGAACGCGGGTCCGCGAGAGTCGAGACGTACGGCCAATGCGAGCAACGCGATCAACGGCGAGAACGCGATCAGCAGCAACGAGCCGCCCACGCGGTCGATCATCGCCTTCACCAACCGCTGCAACCGTGGCCGCATGCTCGGCGCCACTGCGAGTACGACACGTCGACCGAGCAGTCGCGGGCGGATTCGATGTGGTGCCGCGCCGTGAACCTCCGCCGTGACTCCCACGCGTACCCGCGTACCCTCCAAGGCCCAACTGAGCCGGCGTACGTCGTAGGCGGTCACGAGCGGGCCCGGCGCCACGATCACCTCGTCGATACGTGCGAGCTCGATGATCTTCGCTGCATCGTCGATCGTGCCGAGCACCGGTACGCCGAGCACGCGGGTGGGCCAGTCGCTTGCGTCATCGGGTGGCTCGACCAGGCACACGCCGCTCACGTCGACGTCGGCGTTGTCCGCCCAGTGCTCTATGCACTGCGAGACGGCGAGACGGTCGCCGACGAGCAACACCGACTGCCGCCCGTGCATCGAACGTCGACCGGCAGCGAAGAGAGCGAGCACGACGGCGGCGCCAGCAACGGCCGCCGCGAAACCACGCAGCTGCCCGATCGGGTACGCGCCGATCAGTGCGGAGACGACGATCGCAATTCCTCCGGCGAGGAGTACGTCGTTTACGGGCTGCCACGAGTACTTTCGCTCTGAGACAGGGATCCGCGCATGTGACAAGACGATCGCCACGAGGACGAGAAGCCCCACAGTACTGGCGGATCGGACTTCGACGCCGGCCGCGAAGGCAGCGCCCGCGGCGACGATGGCGGCACCGGCGCCTGCGATCGGAACGTTGAGTAGCGCACCGAACACTCTGCGTCGGATCGGGGAAGCTGTGCCATTTCGGATTGATGTCGAGGGCACTTCCGGCGCGACGTGGCGCGCGGAGTGCACATGAGTCTCGCTCATGAGCCTTCACTGCATCTGCCGATTGGGACGGTGGTGCGCTTCCCGAGGTCCGCTGTCGTTCGACCGGATCAGGAGCGACCGAACGATTCAAGCATGTCGCACGGGCATGCGTTCACCGATCCCACAGAAAAGTGCGCGGTGTGTCCAGATTCAGCCGTTGAACTCACTCTGGGTATCCGCAAGACCACGCAGAATAAGGGATTCCGCTGCATCCGCGGCGCGGTCGACCTCGAGCGGGAGCGTCTTGCGCTCCTCTCCCGCGAACGGACGGAGCACGAAGTCGGCGGCCGGCTGTCGACCGGGCGGACGCCCGATGCCGAACCGCACCCGGAAGAAGTCGCCGGTGCCAAGGGACTGGCGCATCGAGCGCAGCCCGTTGTGCCCGTTGTCGCCTCCGGCGTACTTGACGCGTAGCCGACCGAAGTCGATATCGAGCTCGTCATGGATTGCGATGACCCGCTCGGCCGGAATCTCGTAGAACTTCGCGATCGACGAGACGGGGCCACCGGACTCGTTCATGTACGCACGGGCACGCATCAACACCGCGCGTACGCCCGGGATGCCGCCGAGGCGAACCTCGGCGACCTCGGCGCGTCCGGACTTGTGCGAGCGCAGGGACCCGCCGACCCGATCGACCAACTCGTCGACGACGAGATAGCCGACATTGTGTCGCGTCGGCGCGTACTTGGGCCCGGGATTGCCCAACCCGACGATCAGCCAGGCATCGGACACTGTGCTGCTACTCGGCGTCCTCGTCGGCAGGCTTCTCGTCGACGACCTCGGGCTCGTCGTGCTCGATGCCGACCTCTTCCTCGGCCTCAGCGAGCTCAGCCTCGACCTGGGCCTCGGTGCGCTCGGCGATGACGTGGACGACGAGCTGCTCCGGGTCGACCTGCAGCTCGACACCGCTCGGCAGCGTGAGCTCGGAGGCGAAGATCTGAGCGCCCGCGTCGAGACCCTCGACGGAGACCTCGATCGACTCGGGCAGGTGGGTCGCCTCGGCCTCGACGGAGACTTCGTTCATCTCGGTCACGACCAGCGAACCGCTGATGACCTCGCCGGTCACGTAGACCGGGACCTCGACGACGACCTTCTCGCCGCGGCGGACGATCAGCAGGTCGGCGTGCTCGATGAAGCCCTTGATCGGGTCGCGCTGGACCTGCTTGGGAATCGCGAGGTGGTTGTCGCCGCCGATGTCGATCGACAGCAGGGCGTTGGAGTTCTTCAGCGCCATCATCAGGTCGTGACCGGGCAGGCTGATGTGCACCGGATCAGTGCCGTGGCCGTACAGAACGGCGGGGACCCTGTCGGCGCGACGGATACGGCGCGCCGCACCCTTGCCGAACTCGGTGCGCGACTCGGCGTGGATCTTGATCTCGGACACGGGGACGTCTCTCCTCGATGCAGGTACGCGGTGCGATTGTCGTAAGTCTGGCGCTGCCCGGCGGCGCGATGAGGCGCACGCGGATGCGAGCGCCACGTCGATCACGGTTGACGCGCGGGCACCAACCCTCGCCGAGGCAACCGAAGAAGTCTATCCCGTAGCGCTCACACACGCTAATCGGGGCGGGACTGCGGTCTGCGTCGGCGCAGCGGCGCTGCCGGCTTCCCTCGCGTTCTACCGGGCGACTACCCACCTGCCCGGTTGGTCGCCGCTGTCGGCTTTCCGTTTCTACGGTGCGACTACCCGCCTGCCTGATTCCGGCTCGCTGTCGGCTCCCCCGCTTCCTCAGCTGATGCAAAGACGCGGCGACGCGGGAGCCGCAGCTACGACATCGGGTTGCTTGCCGGCTTTCCCGTTCCAGTCGGCTTTTGCGGGGTTAGTGGCGGTCGTTCACCAGGTAAACATGGTGAAACTCCACTCTGCATGGCAGGGACACCGTGCAAAGTGACTGCTCACCGTGCTCGTTGGTACGCCCATGACCGCCGGTACGAGTGTGACACCGAAACCGAACGTTACCCCGATCGCATATCAAGGTGCTGGGAAAGCCGCCAAGCAACCGAACCGACAAGCCGCCTCCGCGCGTCGCCGCGTCTTTGCCACGCCGGAGTAGGCGGGAAAGCCGACCGCGGAGCCGAGTCGGGCAGGCGAGTAGTCGAAAGGGTAGAGCAGAAACCCGACCAGGTTCGTCAGGCGCGGCCGTTGAACAGGCTCGTCACCGAGCCGTCCTCGAACACCTCGCGTACGGCGCGCGAGAGCAACGGCGCGATCGACAGCTCGGTCAGCTTGTCGAAGCGGCACTCGTCCGCGATCGGCAGCGTGTTCGTCACGACGACCTCACGGACGCTGCTGTTCTTCAGCCGGTCCACTGCCGGACCGGAGAACACCGCATGCGTCGCCGCGATGACGACCTCGGCGGCGCCGTCGGCCTTGAGGGCCTCGGCCGCCTGCACGATCGTGCCGCCGGTGTCGATCAGGTCGTCGACGAGTACGCACACCCTGCCCTCGACCTCGCCGACGACGCGGTTGGCGCGAGTCTCGTTCGGCCGGTCGATATCGCGGGTCTTGTGGATGAACGCCAGCGGCGCACCGCCGAGCCGCTCGGACCACGCCTCGGCGACCTTGATCCGGCCGGCATCGGGCGAGACGACGGCGAGCGGCTCGTTGCCGTACTTCTCCTCGACGTGTCCGGCGAGGATCGGCATCGCCAGCAGATGGTCGACCGGTCCGTCGAAGTAGCCCTGGATCTGCGCGGTGTGGAGGTCGACCGTCATCAGCCGGTCGGCGCCGGCGACCTTGAACATATCCGCCATCAGCCGTGCCGAAATCGGCTCGCGGCCGCGGTGCTTCTTGTCCTGGCGGGCGTACCCGTAGAACGGCTGGATCACGGTGATGCGCTTCGCCGACGCGCGCTTCAGGGCATCGACCATGATCAGCTGCTCCATGATCGCCTCGTTGATCGGCGCCGTATGGCTCTGGATCACGAAGGCATCGCAGCCGCGTACCGACTCCTCGTAGCGTACGTAGATCTCACCGTTCGCGAAGTCGTACAGGGAGGTCGGCACGAGCCCGATGCCGAGGAGTCTGGCGACCTCCTTGGCCAGTGTTGGGTGCGCCCGACCGGCGAACACCATCAGGTTCTTCTTGGTCGTCCGCTCGAGACTGCCCACGGGTGCTACTCCTCGTCGCTGGTCGCTGCTCTATCAGTGTGCACGACGTCGGGCTCGTCCGCTGCGGCGGCTCCTGCGGCATCGGCCGCAGGCGTGCCCCCGCGGCGCTTGAACACCCATCCTTCGATGTTGCGCTGTTGCCCGGCGGAGACCGCGAGTGCACCGGGCGGCACATCCTCGCGCACGGTGGTGCCGCCGCCCGTGGCTGCCCCGTCGCCGATCGCCACGGGCGCGACGAACACGTTGTTGGAACCGGTCTTGCAGTGTCGGCCGACCTTCGTACGGTGCTTGTTCATACCGTCGTAGTTGGCGAAGATCGTGCCCGCGCCGATGTTCGCGTGGTCACCGATCTCGGCATCACCGACGTAGCTCAGATGCGGCACCTTCGCGCCCTCGCCGATCGTTGCCTGCTTCGTCTCGACGTACGTACCGATCTTCGCGTGGTCACCGAGCGATGTACCCGGCCGCAGGTACGCGAACGGGCCGACCGAGGTGTCGGCGCCGATCTGCGCCTCGTACCCGTGCGTGCGTACGACGTGCGCACGCTCGCCGACCGTCACGTCGGTCAGCGTCGTATCGGGCCCGATCGTCGCGCCCGTAGCGACCCGCGAAGCTCCGTGGAGCTGTACGCCCGGCAGCAGCGTCACATCGCGTTCGAGCTCGACCGTCACATCGACCCAGGTCGAGGTCGGGTCGACAACGGTCACGCCGTCGAGCATCCAGCGCCGGAGCGTACGACGGTTGAGCTCCGCACCGAGCGTCGCAAGCTGCAGACGGTCGTTGACGCCTTCGGTCTGCCAGTGATCGTCGAGCTCGTACGCGCCGACGTCGCGGCCGTCGCCGCGCGCAATGCCGACCACGTCGGTGAGGTAGACCTCGCCCTGTGCGTTGTCGGTGCCGACGCGGTCGAGCGCGTCGAGAAGGTACGCGGCGTCGAACGCGAAGATCCCGCTGTTGATCTCGCGGATCCGGAGCTCGGTCTCGCTGGCGTCCTTCTGCTCGACGATCCGCGCGACCGCGCCGTGCGAGTCACGCACGATGCGGCCGTACCCGGTGGGATCGTCGACCGAGGCGGTCAACACGCTCACCTGGCGGCCGGAGTCGTGGTGGTCGTCGACGAGCGCGCGCAGCGTGTCGGCATCGAGCAGCGGCACGTCGCCGTACGTGACGACAACGGTGCCCGCGGTCGGGTCGGGCATGGCGGTCAGCCCGCATCGTACGGCGTGGCCGGTGCCGTTCTGTGACTCCTGGACGGTGGTGACGACCTTCGGCGCGATCTGCGCGATGTGCGCCTCGACCTGCTCGCGGTCATGCCCCGTCACCGCGATCACGCGGTCGGGATCGATACCGCCCGCCGCGGCGAGCGCGTGACCGATCATCGTACGGCCGCAGATCTCATGCAGAAGCTTGCTCTTGGCAGATTTCATCCGCGTACCCGCGCCGGCGGCGAGAACGATGACGGTGACCGGACGTGCATCACTCAATGGGATCTCCCTGACTGCGGTGCGGACCGGTGTAGAACTTCCGCTCCCCGGGTAGGAGTCGAACCTACGTCGCTTTATCCGCATTCAAAGTGCGGCGGGCCCTGCCGACAGACCAACCGGGGATCGTGCACGCCAGCGTACGAAATCGTACGTGCGCGCCGCACCCGGGTCGGTCTTCGTACCCGCCCGGCGCGGTTGCCCCGCGCCGGAGCAGCCCCCACACTGGAACCTACGCCCACGTAGGTTGCAGGGGGTCGGGCGACGCGTGGCAGCAGTGTCTCCAGAACCGAGGAAGGCCCCCAATGACAGCACCGACCACCGGATCCGACGGCGAGTCGTCGAAGGAACGCGGCACCAAGGAGATCGGAGCACACGGCGTCAGCGGCGCACCTCCGAGCCGCCGGGAGCAACTCGCGCTCGGCATCTTCGTGGTCGTGCCGTTCGCCGCCACGCTCGCCGCAGTCCCGGTGGCCTGGGGCGGCTGGCTCGGCTGGACCGACGTGGTCATCGCGATGGTGCTGTACGTCGTGACGTGTCTCGGCGTCACGGTCGGCTTCCACCGCCTGTTCACGCATCGGTCCTTCAAACCGAACCGCGGCGTCAAGATCGCCCTGGCGATCGCCGGCAGCATGGCGATCGAGGGTCCGGTCACGCGCTGGGTCGCCGACCACCGCAAGCACCACAAGTTCTCCGACCGCGACGGCGATCCGCATTCGCCGTGGCGGTACGGCGAGTCGATCGGCGCGCTCTCGAAAGGCTTCGCGTACGCACATCTGGGTTGGATGTTCAACGCCGACCAGACGCCGCAGCGCCAATACGCGCCGGACCTGCTCAAAGACAAGGACATCGTGCGAATCGGACGCGCATTCCCTGTGCTCGTGGTGGTTTCGCTGCTTGCGGCACCCGTCGCCGGCGGGCTCCTCACTTGGTCGTGGGAGGGCGCACTGACCGCCTTCTTCTGGGGCACCCTCGTACGCATCTTCCTGCTGCACCACGTCACGTGGTCGATCAACTCGATCTGCCACACGATCGGCGAGAGCCCCTTCCGTACGCGCGATCGCTCCGGCAACGTGTGGTGGCTCGCCATCCCGTCGATGGGCGAGTCCTGGCACAACCTGCACCACGCCGACCCCACCTGCGCGCGCCACGGCGTACTCCGCGCACAGCTCGACATCTCCGCGCGCACGATCTGGCTGTTCGAGAAGCTCGGCTGGGTGCACGACGTACGTTGGCCGGTCCCGTCGCGCCTCGATGCCAAGCGGGTTTGACGTTGGGAGAATGCCGGGCATGACCACGCCAGCCGACTCCAGCCAACCGGAACCGGCCGCCGAGAGCCATCAGCCCGAACGCCGGGCAAGGCGCACCCGGATGACCTCCGCAGCGAGGCGCGAGCAGCTGATCGCGATCTCACGCGCTGTCTTCGCCGAGCGCGGCTTCGAGGGCACAACAGTCGAGGAAATCGCGGCACGTGCCGACGTCTCCAAGCCGATCGTGTACGAGCACTTCGGCGGTAAGGAGGGTGTGTACGCCGTCGTCGTCGACCGAGAGGTACGAACGCTGCTCACGATGATGCAGTCAGCGTTGAAGCCTGGGCACCCACGCGAGCTACTCCAGCAGGCGGCCTTGGCGCTGCTCGACTACATCGAGGCGTCACCTGACGGATTCGTCATCATCGTCCGCGATTCGCCGGTCGGCTCGTCCGGTACGTACGTCACCATCATCGGCGACGTCGTCAGCAGGGTCGAAGACATCCTCATCGAGGAGTTCAAGGAGCACGGGTACGACACCCCACTCGCCCCGATGTATGCGCAGATGCTCGTCGGCATGGTCGGGGCGACCGGCCAGTGGTGGCTCGACGCTCGTCAACCGAGCAAGGAGATCGTCGCCGCGCATCTGGTCAATCTCGCCTGGAACGGTCTCACCGGGCTCGAGCACGACCCGAGCCTCAAGGAGTACGAATAGGGCGGGTCTCCGTCGCCTGCTGGACCTCGACACGGTTGCCGTTGCCGTCGGCGGTGTGGAACCGGCGCAGGCCCGGAATCGCGTCGTCCCATGCGACCGGGAAGCCCGCAGCAGCGACCTTACGCGCGTACGCATCGACGTCGTCGACGGCGAACGCCGGATGCGCCTTGCGGGCCGGAGAGAAGTCGGCCTCGACGCCGACGTGCAACTCGAAGTCGTCGGCGGCGAACCACACGCCGCCGCGTGCGGCGAGCACCGGAGGCTTCGGGATCTCTTGCAGGCCGAGCGCATCGGCGTAGAAGCCTCGCGCGGCGTCCTCGCCGCCGGGCGGACAGGACACCTGTACGTGATGGAGTTTCATGGTCGCCTCACACCAGCTGCAACTTCATGCCGACGTGCGAAGACGTGAATCCGAGACGCTCATAGAAGGTATGTGCTCGAATGCGTTGAGCATTGGTCGTCAGCTGGACGCGTGCACAGCCACGGTCTCTGGCCTCGTCGATGACGTGCTCCATCAGAGCCTTGCCGATGCCTTGACCTCGCAGCGCCGATGCCGTGCGTACGGACTCGATCTGGCAGAGCAGACCGCCGTCGTAGATGAGCACCCTCAGCCAGCTCACCTGCGCCGTCGCGACGAGCTCCCCATCGCGCTCGTCGACGAGGAGCTGCTGCGAAGGATCGGCGATCAACTCGGCGAGCGCCGCGCGCTGCCGCTCCGTCGGAGCCTCCGGCTCATCGAAGGCACGGATCGCGTCCTCGGCGAGCAGCGCCAGAATCCCTTGCAGATCTTGGATCTGAGCCTCGCGGATCATGCTTGCCTCCTGGCTACGACGAATACGCGCTGGAATGGCAGCACCGTGCCGTACGCCTGTTGCGGGTACGCGGTGCGCAGCGCAGCTCGGTAGTCGGCCTCGAACTGCGGTCGCAGGTCGTCGGGCAGCGCTTGCAGGAACGGCCGCGCCCCGGTGCCTGAAATCCAAGCAAATACGGGATCTTCGCCTTCGAGTAGGTGATAGTACGTCGTCTCCCAGACATCGAGCTTCCAGCCGTCGGCGGCGAGGAGGTCGAGGTACGTCGCGGGCTCGACTCCGCGAGCGCCGGCGATGTGCCCGAGGTGGGAAGCGAAGCGCGGATCGGCCGCGAGCTCACGCAGGAGCACGTGACTCGGCTCGCCGAAGTTGTTGGGCACCTGGAACGCGAGCGTGCCGCCAGGCGTCACGTACTCGCGCAGACGCGGGATCACCTCCAGCTGCTCAGGAACCCATTGGAACGCGGCGTTCGAGGCGATCAGGTCGACCGGTGCGTCGGGCTTCCAGGTGGCGATGTCGCCGAGCTCGTACGTCGTGCGCGGCGCGTCGTCGTCGCGGCGGGCGCGTTCGATCATCTCGGGCGAGGAATCGACGCCGAGGAGATCCGCATCCGGCCAACGGGTACGAAGGACCTCGCTGAGTTGGCCGGGCCCGCAGCCGAGGTCGACGATCGTGCGCGGCTCTGTGGTGACGCGGGCGATCAGGTCGACGAACGGTCGGCCACGCTCATCTGCGTACTCGAGGTACGTCGTCGGGTTCCATTCGGGCATCGTTCCACCTCTCGTAGATATCTTGATGTCAAGATACACGATGTCGAGAGATCTGTCGCCGGTTGCGATCGGTTACGCCCAGATCCCAAAACGTTGCGAACGGGGCCGCCCAGATCCGCTAGGAAGCGATCGGTTACGCCCAGACCTCGAACCGTTGCGAGCGGGGCCGCCCAGATCCACTAGGTAGCGACCGAGGCGTAACCGATCCCGAAACACGCATCCGTGACCCGCACGGAGAATCTCGATGTCAAGAATCTTGACCCGGTACGCTGAGCGGGTGAGCGATGAGGTGGACCGGCTGATCGAGGCGTGGCAACGCGAGCGCCCCGATCTCGACGTGTCGCCGATGGGCGTACTCAGCCGCGTCTCTCGGCTGGCCCGGCACCTCGACCTGGCTCGGCGGGCAGCGTTCGCCGACTCGAAGCTGGAGTCGTGGGAGTTCGACGTACTGTCCTCGCTGCGCCGCTCCGGTGAGCCGTACCAGCTCTCCCCCGGCCGGCTGCTGCGCGAGACCCTGGTGACCAGCGGCACCATGACCAACCGCATCGACCGGCTCGCGAAGCGCGGGCTCGTCGAGCGGCTCCCTGACCCGGCCGACCGCCGCGGTGTCCAGGTACGCCTCACCCCAGACGGGCGCAAACGCGTCGACGCCGCCCTCGAAGAGCTACTACGGCGTGAACGCGAACTGCTGTCGGCCCTGCCGGCCAAGGACTCCCGACAGCTCGCGGCGCTGCTTCGTACCCTCGTCACGCCGTTCGACGCCGCCTGACCGCTCGGCGGGGCGTACGCGCCGGTCAGTCGCCGGCGATCTCGGCGGCTTCCAGCCACTCCTCCTCGAGCGCCTCGCGCTCGGTTTGTACGCGCGCGAGGTCCTCTTGCAGCTGGGCCAGGCACTCGTACTGCGTCGCCTGTTCGATCATCTGCTCATGCAGCTCTTCTGAACGCGTAGCGAGCTTGGTCAGCTGCCGGTCGATGCGCGACATCGCCTTGCGGGCCTCGCGTACCTCCGCCGCCGAAGGTCCACTCGTCGTCGGTTCGTCTTGCGACGGTGGTTCCTCGGTGCCGCCCGCGACGCCGCCGAGGAACCTCTGCTCCGCGTGGTATCCCGAGATTCCCTGGACGAGCATCTCGATCCGCCCGCCCGCGCGTACCGCATAGACCACGTCGGTGACGCGATCGAGGAAGTAGCGGTCATGCGACACCACGACCAACGTGCCCGGCCAGCCGTCGAGGTAGTCCTCGAGCACGTTCAGCGTCTCGATGTCGAGGTCGTTGGTCGGCTCGTCGAGCAGGAGTACGTTCGGCTCTTCCAGCAGTAGCCGCAGCAGCTGTAGGCGCCGCCGCTCACCGCCCGACAGGTCGCCGATGCGGGCCGTGAGCAGGTCGCCGGTGAAGCCGAACGACTCGAGCAGTCTCGACGCCGTCAGCTCGTTACCACGCACTGAGTCGAGTACGCGTACGCCCGGCTCGAGCTCGCCGAGGGTCTGCGACAGCGAACGTACTTCGACCGTGCGGCCGCGTTTTACCCGGCCGGCATCGGGCTCGAGATCGCCGGAGACCAGGCGCAGCACGCTGCTCTTGCCGATGCCGTTCGGACCAACCAGCCCGACCCGTTCGCCGGGCCCGAGCCGCCACGTCACGTCGTCGAGGAGCGTACGCCCGCCGAGCGTCAGGTCGACGTGCTCGAGGTCGACGACGTCCTTGCCGAGGCGGTTCGTCGCGAAGCGCTCCAGCTCGAGTCGGTCTCGCGGCGGGGGCTCGTCGGCGATCAGCGCGTTGGCGGCGTCGATGCGGAACTGAGGTTTGGAGGTACGTGCGGGCGGTCCGCGCCGGAGCCAGGCGAGCTCCTTGCGCATCAGGTTGCGCCGGCGGGTGTCGCGCGCCTCGGCCTGGCGCTGACGCTCCGCTTTCGCGAGTACGAACGCCGCATACCCGCCTTCGTACTGGTCGACGGCACCGTCGTGGACCTCCCACGTGCCACTGCACACCTCGTCGAGGAACCACCGGTCGTGGGTGACGACGACCAGCGCACCGCGACGCGATGCCAGATGCCCGGCGAGCCAGGCGATCGCATCGATGTCGAGATGGTTGGTCGGCTCGTCGAGCAACAGCAGGTCGGTCGGCTCGAGCAGCAGCCGGGCGAGCGAGGCGCGGCGGCGTTCGCCACCGGACAGTCCCTCGATCATGCGGTCGAGCGGGAGCCCGGCGAGGAGCACCTCGACGACCTCTCGGGTCGTACGATCGGCCGCCCACTCATGGTCGGCGCGCCCGCCGAGCACCGCCTCGCGTACGGAATGGGTGTCGTCGAACTCGTCGTGCTGGGCGAGATAGCCGATCACCAGATCGTTCGCATGCGACACGCGTCCGGAGTCGGGGTGCTCGCGACCCGCGAGCACGCGCAGCAGCGTGGTCTTGCCGCTGCCATTGCGGCCTACGACGCCGATGCGCTGACCGGCCGCGACACCGAGGCTGACCCCGTGCAGCAGCGGCCTGACGCCGTACGCCTTCTCTACGCGCTCCAGGTTGATCAAGCTGGGCGGGACACTAGACAAGGCGTGCGCCCACCACCGGTCCGACTGCCTGCACAACGTCAGCGGCCACCTGCGCGCTCGCCAGCGCGACGGCGATGTCCATCGCATGCTGCTCGTCACGGGCCAGGAACATCGCGGTGGGGCCCGAGCCCGACAGCTGGGCGCCGAGCGCACCGCACTCCTCGCCGATCGCGAGCGTCTCGGCGAGCTCGGGGCGCAGGAAGATCGCGGCGTCCTGGAGGTCGTTCGACAGCGCGGCGCCGAGGCTCACTGCGTCGCCTGCGCGCAGAGCGGCCATCAGGGCATCGTCGACCTCGGGTTCGGGGACCTCGGACCCGTTGCTCAGCCGGTCGAACTCCGCGTACACCTTGGCCGTCGACATGCCCTCGTGGGCGAGCGCGAACACCCATTGGTACGAACCGCGGGCCAGAACCGGGCTGATGATCTCGCCGTGTCCGCTGCCCATCGCATTGCCGCCCGCGAGGCAGAACGGCACGTCGCTGCCCAGCTCACGCGCGATGCGCTCGAGCTCGGACTTGGGCGTACGAAGGCCCCACAGGTCGTCGCACGCGATGAGCGCACCGGCCGCGTCGGCCGAACCACCGGCCATGCCGCCGGACACCGGGATCGACTTGCGGATCGACAGCGCCACCCCGTCGTCGATACCGGCCGACTCGCGGAGCAACAGTGCTGCGCGTACGGCGATGTTGTCGATGCCGACCGGTACGTCGGTGAGCTCCTCGGCATGGTCGGCATCTGCGTGTACGCGAACGGTCACGGAGTCGTCGGAGACCTCGGTGGCGCGTACCTCGTCGCACAGGCCGACGGCCTGGTAAACGGTTGCCAACGGGTGAAACCCGTCGGGGCGTACGCTTCCGACGCCCAACGACAGGTTGATCTTGGCCGGCACCCGCGCCGTCGATGACCTCACGCAGACCAACCTAGGCCATGTTCAAAGCGAGCGCCCGGGCGACGGCCGCGAACTGCGCCACGTCGAGCGACTCCGCCCGCGCCTGGGGCGAGATCTGCGCGGCACGCAAGGCGTTCTCGGCATCGGTCGGCGAGCCGGCAATGCCCGCGAGCGCAGCGCGTAACGTCTTGCGCCGCTGGGCGAACCCGGCGTCGACGACGGCGAACACCTGGTCGCGGCTCACGTCGCTCACCGGGGGTTCGCGTCGCTCGATCGAGACGAGACCGGAGTCGACGTTCGGCACCGGCCAGAACACCGAGCGGGCCACATTGCCCGCAGGGCGTACGTCGGCGTACCAGGCGGCCTTGACGCTCGGCACGCCGTACACCTTCGAGCCCGGACGCGCGCTGAGCCTCGCTGCGACCTCGGACTGCACCATGACGAGACCGTGCCGAAGCGTCGGGAACGCGCCGAGGAGGTGCAGCAGCACCGGAACGGACACGTTGTACGGAAGGTTCGCGACCAGAGCGCTGGGCTCTGCGGGTAGGTCGGTGACGCGCATGGCGTCGGCGTGCACTACGTCGAGGCGCTGCCGGTCCTGCGGGGCGTACTCGGCCACAGTCGTCGGCAACGCGGCGGCGAGTACCTCGTCGATCTCGACGGCCACCACTCGCTCGACCCGCTCGAGCAGCGCGAGGGTCAGCGAGCCGAGCCCGGGGCCGACCTCGACGACGGTGTCGTCGGCGCGCAGGTCTGCGGTACGTACGATCCGGCGCACCGTGTTGGCGTCGACGACGAAGTTCTGTCCGCGCTGCTTGGTCGGGCGTACGCCGAGGTCCTCGGCGAGGCGACGCACGTCGGCGGCGCCGAGCAGGCGTACGTCGCGCTGTTCGGTCATGCCGGGCTGTTCGGGCACAGGCTCGTCGGGCACAGGCTCAGGATCGCGCTCGGACACTCACCGCACCCTACGCTGAGTCCTCACCTTTGCACCGCTGACTCGTCGATCCCGCAGATCGAGACCGACGAGTCAGGCGTGCAGGTGTGACGAGTCAGCGGGTGCTCACATCGGGAGGCCGAGCGAGGCGGCACACGCCGGCCAGGAGCCGTACGTACCGCCGTTGGCGTCGCGGACCTTGATCGCGACCGCGATCTGCTCCTCGCGGCTGTTCTCATGCGGGTAGCCCGTGCCGCCATAGGCCTGCCACGTCGAGAGGTTGAACTGCAGGCCGCCGTAGTAGCCATTGCCGGTGTTGATCGACCAGTTACCGCCGGACTCACACTGGGCGAGCCGATCCCATACGCCGTAGCCGACGTCGCCACCGGTGTCACCGTCGTCGCCGCCGTCAGTGCCACCGTCGGTCTCCGGCCGCTCCTTGGTGCCCTGCACCTCGACCTGTTTGACCGGCTTCTTCGTGACCTCGCTGTCCAACTTGATCCGGTCACGCAGTTCGCCATCGGCGAAAACGAGACGGTACGTGGTCTCTCGGGCACCGCTCTCGCCCTCACGTACGACGTCTTCCTCGTCTTCGAACATCGAGTCGTCCTTGCGGACCTTGGTCTCGTAGTCGATCTCGTCGGTGACGGTGCGTTTCTTGACCTTGATGCGCGTCACGACCACGCGGTCTCCGTCATCGACGGCCTTGCGGGGCTTCGGCTTGACCTCGTCGTTCTTGTCGACCTTGATCTTCGCCTCGTCGAGGACGTCGGCGACCGTGCTCTCCGTCGTGTCGAGCCGTTTGGTCTTGCCGTCGGCAACGACCCGGATCGTCTTCGGGTGTGCGATGGAGAAATCGAGACCCTCGCGGGGGATCGTGCTGCTGCGGCTCGCGCCGCTCAGCTCAGCGCCCTTGGCTCGGATGTCGAGCTCATCGAGCGCGTCGGCGACCGTTGTCGCCGTCACCCAGTACTTCTGGTCCTTGCCGTCGATGTCGACGCTCAGCAACCTGCCGTACTTGACCGCGATCTCGGCGCCGTCGTCGATCTGAGTGTCTTCGTTCGGCGCAACGATGTCGTGCTCTGCCAGGTCGATGTCTTCGGACTCGAGGACGTCGCCGACGGTGTTGCCGAACGTACGCACCTGCTTCTCCTCGCCATCGACCGACAAGGTGACGGTCTTGTTGAAGGCGATGAACGCGACGGTTCCGCCGACGAGAGCGAAGACAATTGCGACGTTGACGCCGATGATGATCAGACGCTTACGCACTGTTCTCCAGGGGTCGAACTTCCCGAGAGCCCCCATCGGGACGGTTCAACCGACCCTGCTCCCAGCCAACAAGTCCCCGACGATAACGAAGTGGTCACGCGAGCGCCAATTCGGGGCGCGTGTCGTATGCCACTCGTCGGGCGTACGCGCCACCTGCGTCACAGGCGTCTCATCCGCCCCAGGTGCCGCCGTATGCGGCCTCGGTGTTGGCGTCGACCGCACGACACAGCTCCTCGAGATCGCAGTCGAGAGCGCCGGCCATCATGCGCACGGTGTGTGGCAAGAGGTACGAGGCGTTCGGCTTGCCCCGGTGTGGTGCCGGGGTGAGGAACGGAGCATCGGTCTCGACCAGGATGCGATCCATCGGGGTGACGGCGAGCGCATCGCGTACGTTCGGGGCGTTCTTGAACGTCACGACTCCCGAGAACGACAGCCAGCAACCGCGGTCGAGGTACGCGCGAGCGAACTCCGCATCACCGGAGAAGCAGTGCATGACCGTACGGTCCGGTGCCCCTACCTCGTCGAGCACCTCGAGCACGTCGCCATGCGCGTCGCGATCGTGGATGACAAGCGTCTTGTCGAGGCGCTTGGCCAGCTCGATGTGCGCGCGGAACGACTCGTGCTGCGCGGCACGCCCCTGCTCGCCGGTGCGGTAGTAGTCGAGACCGGTCTCGCCGATCGCGCGAATGCGGCTGTGCGAGGTGGCGATCGACTCGATCTCGTCGAGCGCCTCGTCGAGCTTGCCGCTCGTCATCAGATGCGGTGTCTCGTTCGGATGCAGCGCGACTCCGCCGATGAGACCTTCGTACTCGTCGAGGATGTCGCGGGTCCACCGTGCGCTGTGCAGGTCACAGCCGATCTGCACGATGCGGGGTACGCCGACCGCTGCGGCCGCCTCCAGCGCGGCCCCTGCAGGCAGGCTCTCGCTCTCGCCGCCGTCGATGTCGAGATGGCAGTGGTTGTCGACGACAGGGTGGGGCAGCGGGTCCGGCGCGGCCGGGCGCTTGTGCGCGTCCGTCATCAGGCATCCGCCTCCTCGATGCGCGGGAACAGCGGTGCACCCTTCGTCACCGTCGCACCCGCCGCGAGCTGGCCCCAACGCCCCGCCTCGCGTACATCTTGGGAGGCGAGGTCGCCCAGCTCCTCGGCCGCACCGAGGGAGTCCCACAGCGCTGCGGAGGTCTTCGGCATCACCGGCGCATACAACACCGCGACCGCGCGCAGCGACTCTGCCGCGGTGTAGAGAATCGTCGCGAGCCGCTCGCGGGCCTCGGGGTCCTTGGCGACCTTCCACGGCTCCTGCTCGGTGACGTACACGTTGACCGCGGAGACGAAACCCTCGACCGCGCGCAGGGCCTCATGGATCGCGAGGCGGTCCATCGCCTCGTCGGCCGTCGCAGCCGCCTCGGACAGGGTGTCGGCGAGGGTACGCTCTGCCGACGTCTGCTCCCCCGGCGTCGGCAGCGTGCCGTCGAAGTAGCGACCGACCATCGAGCTGACCCGCGACGCGAGGTTGCCGAGCCCGTTGGCGAGCTCCGCGCCGTACACCGCACTCATGTGCTCCCACGAGAACGAGCCGTCGGACCCGAACGCGATGGTCTTCATGAAGTAGTAGCGGTAGGCGTCCGAGCCGAACGTGTCGGTGATCTCGGTCGGGTGGATGGCCGTCGCCTTCGACTTGCTCATCTTCTGCCCACCGACGAGCAGCCAGCCGTGCGCGAACACCTGCTTGGGAACGGGCAGACCAGCGGCCATCAGCATCGCCGGCCAGATCACCGCATGGAAGCGGAGGATGTCGCGGCCCACGAGCTGTACGTCGGCCGGCCACGTGCGGTCGAACTTGTCATCGTCGTCACCGAACCCGATCGCGGTGACGTAGTTGAGCAGCGCGTCGATCCAGACGTACAGCACCTGCTTGTCGTCCCACGGCACCTTGATGCCCCAGTCGAACGTCGACCGAGAGATCGACAGGTCGGTGAGGTTCTGTTTGACGAACGAGATGACCTCGTTGCGCGCGCTCTCCGGCTGTACGAACGTCGGATTGCTTTCGTACAGCTCGAGCAGCCGGTCGGCGTACTTGGACAGCGCGAAGAAGTAGTTCGACTCCGAGACGATGTCGACGGGGCGCTCGTGGATCGGGCACAGCTTCACGCCGTCGTCGCCGTCGAGCAGTTCGCTGTCGAGCTTGAACTCCTCGCATGCCACGCAGTACGGGCCTTCGTACTCGCCGTGGTAGACCTCGCCGGCGTCGTACAGCCGCTGCCAGAACTTCTGCACGCGCTCGACGTGGCGCTGGTCGGTGGTGCGGATGAAGTCGTCGTTGCTGGCGTCGATGACGTCGAGGACGGGCTTCCACTCGTTCTCGACGAGACGGGTCGTCCACTCGCGCGGGTCGGAGTCGTGCTCCTGCGCCGCCTGCATGACCTTCTGCCCGTGCTCGTCGGTGCCGGTCAGGAACCACGCTGCCTCGCCGCGCTGACGATGCCATCGGGCGATGACGTCGGCGGCGACTGTGGTGTACGCGCTGCCGATCGACGGCGCTGCCGTGACGTAGTAGATCGGCGTCGTGACGTAGAACGCCTTCTCGGCGGAGTCGGGCTCGGTGGTCTGCTCGGGCATGAGGACCATCCTAGTGTCCTGCGTTTGAAGTGGATTTACGGAAGGCGTCGTCCAGGTGGATGCATCCGCAAGGACGAGGAGGACGGGCATAGTCGGCCCTATTTCCGACGACGAGGACGCCGCGGGGCGCCGCCTGGGCGGCGAAAGACGTCAAGGTACTTCAAACGCAGGGCACTAGGTGCCGGGCGTCAGCGGCTCGTACCAGGTTTTGGGTTCTCGCCGGCCACGTGAACGGCGTCGAACAGCACCCGCTTACGTACGCCCGTCTCGGCCACCACCTCGGCGATCGCGTCTCGGCGCGACCTCCCGGCCGACTCCCGGTCGGCGACCATCGCGACCAGGTCCTCGATCGCGGGCACACCTCGCGTCGCGGCGCCCTCGACCACGATCGTCACCTCTCCGCGTACACCTTCCTCGGCCCATTCGGCCAGCTCGGCGAGGCCCGCGCGGCGCACCTCCTCGTACGTCTTGGTCAACTCGCGACACACCGCCGCCCGGCGCTCGGCGCCGAACGCATCGGCCATCGCCCGCAGCGTCGCAGACGTGCGGTGCGGTGACTCGAAGAAGACCATCGTGCGGCGCTCGGCGGCGAGCTCGGCGAACGCGCGCGTACGCTCGCCCGCCTTGCGCGGCGCGAACCCCTCGAACGAGAACCGGTCGACGGGCAGGCCGGACAGCGCGAGCGCGGTCAGAACCGCCGACGGACCGGGCACTGCCGTGACCCGGATGTCTCGTTCGATCGCGGCCGCCACCAGGCGGTAACCGGGATCGGAAACGCTCGGCATCCCGGCATCGGTCACGACCACGACCGTGTCGCCGGCGCCCAACAGCTCGACCAGTTCCTCGGTGCGCGTCGACTCGTTGCCCTCGAAGTACGAAACGACGCGGCCCCCGATCTCGACTCCGAGATCCGCCGCGAGCCGCCGGAGCCTGCGGGTGTCTTCGGCAGCGACCACGTCGGCCGTACGAAGTGCTTCGACCAACCGTGGAGAGGCATCGTCGGGTCGACCGATCGGGGTGGCGGCGAGCACAAGCACGAAACCATCGTCGCAGCCCCGCGTACGAACCCGCCGTGAGCCTGGCGTTCGAGTGCAACCTGCCGGCGTGACGCCGCGCGTACGTCATGCTCAGCGTGGCGATGGGTCACGGCCGCTAGCATCGAGCGGGTGACGGCGGACTCGGAGGCAATGCGCACTGACGCGTCGCCTCGCGTCACCCGACTCGGCCGCGACCGCAGCGGCGCACTGCTGCCGGCGATCGCGCAACGACTGACGCCGGTACGCCGGCGCGTACGACTCGACGGCGCGTGGCTGTGGCCGTCACTGATCGCACTGCTCGCACTGGGCATCCGGGTGTGGCGGATCAGCGAGCCGAAGCACATCACGTTCGACGAGACCTATTACGCCAAGGATGCGTACTCACTGCTGAAGTACGGGTACGTACGCGATTTCACCGACCAAGCCGACGGCAGGATCAACGACGGCCGGTTCGACGGGATCTTCAAGGACGTCCCCAGCGAGATCGTGCACCCCGACGGCGGCAAGTGGCTCCTCGCGGCCGGAGAGCACTTCTTCGGCATGACGCCGTTCGGCTGGCGGATCGCCGCCGCCGTGATCGGCGCCCTCACCGTGCTGGTGCTTGCTCGCCTGGTCATCCGGCTCACCGGATCCGTACCGCTGGGTTGCGTCGCCGGGCTGCTGCTGTGCTTCGACGGACTGCATTTCGTGATGTCGCGGATCGCCCTCCTCGACGTGCTGCTCACGTTCTGGATCGTCTGCGGCGTCGCCTGCCTGGTGGCAGATCGCGACTGGGGCCGCGCCCGGCTGGCGCGGACACACGGGGTCACGGCCGTGATCGACGGGTTCGGGCCCGTACGCGCGTTGCTCTTCAGACCGTGGCGAATCGGCGCCGGCGTCTGCCTCGGCATGGCATGCGGCACCAAGTGGAGCGCGATCTACGTCATCGCGGTGTTCGGAATCCTCACCTATCTATGGGATGTCGGAGCCCGACGCGCCATCGGCGTACGCATGGCCTGGCTCAGATCGGCGCTCGTCGACGGCATACCCGCGTTCGTCTCCATCGTCGTCGTCGCGCTCGTTGTCTACCTGGCCACCTGGACCGGCTGGCTCATCCACCACGACGCGTACGAGGCGCAGTTCGGGCACGGATTCAACGACAACCCGTCTTGGGGTTCGTACGTCGACGAGAAGCCGTCCGGCTTCCTCGGCGAGGCGTGGCAGGCGCTGCGCTCGTTGTGGCACTACCACCAGCTCGTCTACAGCTTCCACACCGGCGACTACCTCGCGGGCAAAACCCATCCGTACCAGTCGGACCCGCAAGGATGGTTGCTGCTCAACCGGCCGGTGAGCATGGCCACACAAACAGACCTGCCCGCCGGCGCCGCGGGCTGCGACTCGAGCGGCTGCGTACGACAGGTGCTCGGGCTCGGCAACCCCGCGATCTGGTGGGTCGGCGTGGTCGCGCTGATCGCTGCGGCCTGGCAGTGGATCGTGCGCCGCGACTGGCGGTTCGCGGTGCCGGTGCTTGGAGTCGCGGCGACCTGGCTGCCGTGGTTCCAATACAACGACCGGCCGATCTTCTCCTTCTACACCGTGGCGATCCTGCCGTTCACGATCATCGCGATCACGTTGGTCATGGGAGTGATGTTCGGTTCGCCCAACGCGTCGCCGGCACGACGGCGTTGGGGCGCTGTCGCGATCGGCACGTACGTCGCGATCACAGTTGCGGCGTTCGCGTACTTCTACCCGATCCTCGCGTACCAGATCATCGGGCTCGACCATTGGAATCAGCTGATCTGGTTCAAGCGCTGGATCTAGGTACCGAGCTCTGAGTAGCACCGGGTGTTCTGCCTCGCGGCGGGGATGTTCTCGTAACCTCAAGCGAACGCAGTGAGAGAACGTCTCCGCCGCGAGGCAGAACACCACTTACCCGAACTGCGAACGCACCTCGATCAGCGGCCCGTACGTCTCCATGACGGCGAGCGTGGCATCGCGCAGCTCCGGCGTCGGGCCGGCGACGGCATCGCGGACGACCGTCACGTGCACGCCGTCGTCGGCGGCGGCCAGCACCGTGGTGAGCACGCAGCACTCCGTCGAGACGCCGGTGACGACGAGGTTGCGACTCCCGCCGGTCGCGCGCTGGAGCTCCGCTCCCCATTTGCCGAACGTCGTGCGCGAGACGACCGGACGCCCGCGTACGTCGAGCGCATCGACGATTTGGTACGCCGGCGCATCGGCGGGCTGCATCGCGAACGGCCACTGCTCGTAGTAGTCGACCCAAGCGCCCTCGGGTTGCTCCGGAGCGATGAACCGAGTGAAGACGACCCGCTCGCCGAACTGCTCGGTGAGCGTACGAATGCCGGGCACGATCTCGTCAAAACCGGGCGTCGCCCACTGGCTGTCGGGATCGCCGAAGATGCGCTGCATGTCGACCACGACGAGCCAGGAATCGTCGGAGCCGACCATCATCGCGACTCCTCGCGGCGTACAGCCGCCCGGTTGAGCAGCAGGGAGCCGACGAAACCGATGACCAACGCGACAAGCACACCGATGTTTGCGTACGCCCAGGTGCCGGTCTTGCCGCCGGAGAAGGAGAGCGGCTCGAGCAGGTAACCCTGCCAGTCGAGCCAGTCGGCGGAGGTGTTGGTGACGAGGCCCCAGCCGATCGCGGTGCCGACGACCACGAGCCCGACCGAGACCCAGTTGACGGCGCGGTAGCGACCTGCCGGGTCGAACAGTTCGGCCTCGGCGTAGTCGCGGCGGCGCATCGCGATGTCGGCGACCAACACGCCACACCACGCGGCGATGGGTACGCCGAGGGTGATCAGGAAGCCCTGGAACGGCCCGAAGAAGTCGTCGGCGACGAACACGATCAGGATGGTGCCGACGAACATGATCACGCCGTCGATTCCGGCGGCGACCCAGCGCGGGGCGGGCAGGCCGAGGCTCAACAGCGCGAGCCCGGACGAGTAGATGTCGAGCGCGGCCCCGCCGACCAGCCCGAGCACGGCGACGATGACGAACGGCACCAGGAACCACGTCGGCAACAGGGCGGCCAGCGCTCCGATCGGGTCGACGCCGATGGCGCCCTGCAGGTCGGGCGACGAGCCCGCGAGCAGCAGACCGAAGATCACCAGCACGACGGGGGCGAGCGCGGCGCCGAACGTCGTCCAGCCGACGACGCCCGCACTGGAGGAGTCGCGTGGCAGGTAGCGCGAGTAGTCGGCGGCCATGTTCACCCAGCCGAGCCCGAGACCGGTCATCATCAGGGTCAGCCCGCCGATGAACGACTCGGTCGAGCCGGAGGGCAGGTCGCTCACCGTCGACCAGGAGATGTGATCGGCGACCAGCACCATGTAGACGACGGTGAGCAACGCGCCGATGACGGTGATGTACGCCGACAACCGCATGATCGTGTCGAAGCCGAGGATGCCGGCGCCGACGATCAGCACGGTGACGACAACAAGTGCTGCGACTTTGATGCCGTCGCCGCTCCCCCAACCCAGCTCGTCGAAGACGGTGGCGGTGGCGAGTGTCGCCAACGCGGTGAGCACGGTCTCCCAGCCGACAGTGAGGATCCACGACAACAGCGACGGCAGCGCATTGCCGCGTACGCCGAACGTCGCCCGGCTCGCGACCATCGTCGGCACCGAGCCGCGTTTGCCGGCCAGCGCGACCAGACCGCAGAGCAGGAAGGAGAACACGATGCCGATCAGGCTCGCGGCGACCGCCTGCCAGAATGAGATGCCGAAGCCGAGCACGAACGAGCCGTAGCTGATGCCGAAGACCGATACGTTGGCCGAGAACCACGGCCAGAACAGGCTCCTCGGCGTGCCCTTGCGCTCGGTCTCGTCGATGAGGTTGATGCCGTTCAGCTCGATGCTGCCGACACCCTTCGCGACCGGACCGCCTTGCGTCGTCATGGCAATGTTCTACCCGATCGCACAGACATCTGTCGCGTACTGAATCGGACACGGAGGTCCAATGTCGACATCACTCTCGATCGAGGATGCACAAGGCGTACTCGATGCGCAGCCGTTCAGCCGACTGCTCGGCGCCCGGATGGTCAAGTTCGGAGACGGGCGCGCCGAGTTGGCGCTCGACATCCGCGACGATCTGCGCCAGCAGTTCGGCTTCGTACACGGCGGCGTGATGGCGTACCTCGTCGACAACACGGTCACCTTCGCCGCCGGTACGGTACTCGGCCCGGCCGTTCTGACCGGGGGCTTCACGATCAACTACCTGGCGCCTGCCAAGGGGCGTGAGCTGCGCGCACACGCCACAGTCGTGCACGCGACCCGACGGCAGGTCGTCTGCCGCTGCGACGTGGTCGCGGTCGACGACGACGGCGAGACGCTGTGCGCGACCGGCCAGGGCACCGTCGTCGCACGCGGGAGCGACGTACCCGCGAGCTGATTCGCCGCGCCGCCGGCCCGTGCGGCGGCGTGAAATACCAGGGGCCCATGGCAATCCCCGCCGCTACCCAGCAAATTTGCTAGTGAGTGGCGGGGTTTCCTATGGGCCCGTGGTATTCCGCGCCACTACCGGACATTTTCACGCTTGACCTGAACTCCACTTGAGGTTCTACGGTCGCCGCATGACCAACCCACAGCACACCGCACTCGTGACCGGAGCGTCTCAGGGACTCGGGTACGAGCTCGCGTCCGCACTCGTTGCCCGCGGCTGGCACGTGATCGTCGACGCGCGTACGCCCGCGCGGCTCAACGAAGCCGCTGCACAGCTGGGTTCGCGTACGACCGCCATCGCGGGCGACGTCAACGAACCCGCCCATCGGCGCAGGCTCGTCGATGCGGTACGCGACGCGGGTCGCCTTGATCTGCTCGTCAACAACGCGAGCACGATCGGCGCAAGCCCCATGCCCGCATTGGCGGACATCGACGTGGCGACACTGCGCCAGGTCTACGACACGAACGTCATCGCGCCGCTCTCCCTGATCAGAGCGACTCTCCCCTACCTCACCGAGACACAGGGCATCGTCGTCAACATCAGCTCCGACGCCGCCGTCGAGCCGTACGAAGGGTGGGGCGGCTACGGACCGTCGAAGGCAGCTCTCGACCACGCGACGGCGATCCTCGCTCGAGAGCGTCCCGAGATCCGCGCGTACGCCTTCGACCCGGGCGATATGCGCACCGCGCTGCACCAGGCAGCGTTCCCCGACGACGACATCTCCGATCGCCCCGAGCCCGCAACCGTCGTACCCGCCGTGCTCCACCTCGTCGACGATCGCCCGCCATCGGGTCGGGTCACCGCCGCAGATCTCGCCGACCGGGTCGGAGCCGCATGATCCCGCAGGCCGCGACGATCTTCGAGCTGCCCGAGTCGTTGAGCGCGGCCGGACCGCCGGAGTCGCGTGGCCTCGCCCGCGACGAGGTGCGCCTCATGGTCGCGACCGGATCGAGCATCGCACATCGGCAGTTCCGCGATCTCACCGAACAGCTCCTGCCCGACGACGTACTCGTCGTCAACAACTCGGCAACGCTCCCGGCAGCGCTCCGCGGCGTACGCCCCGACGGCAGGCATGTCGCCGTACACCTATCTAGCCCGCTCACGGACTCGTCGTACCTGGTCGAGCTGCGGTGCGAGGACGGCTCCTGCCGCATCCACGACAGCCGACCGGGCGAGCAGATCACGCTCGACCACGGGTCGCTCAGACTGCAGTCGGCGTACCCCGATCCGTCGATACGCAAGGGCTCTCGCATCTGGCGCGCGACCATCGACGTACCCGATGTGCCCGCTTACCTGCAGGAGCACGGTAGGCCCATCACGTACGGATACGTCGGCAACCCCTGGCCGCTTCACGACTACCAGACGGTGTTCGCACGCGAACCAGGAAGTGCCGAGATGCCCAGCGCGGCAAGGCCGTTCAGCGATCGGCTTGTCGCCGAGCTCGTCGCTGCGGGTGTAGACATCGTGCCGATCACGTTGCACACAGGAGTTTCGTCGCTCGAAGCAGGTGAGTCTCCGCTGCCCGAACGCTTCGAGGTGACGGATCGCGCGGCCCGTCGGATCAACCACGCACGCGGCGCCGGGGGGCGTGTGGTCGCGGTTGGTACGACGGCCACGCGCGCGATCGAGTCTGCCGCGCACACCGACGGCAGCGTACGAGCTGCGAGCGGCTGGACCGATCTCGTCATCGGTCCCGATCGCGGCGTACGCACCGTCGACGGCATCATCACGGGCTGGCACGAGCCGCAGGCGAGCCATCTGCTGTTGCTGGAGGCCGTCGCGGGTAGCAGCCTGGTCGGGCGTGCGTACGAAGCAGCGCTAGCAGAACGCTACCTCTGGCACGAGTTCGGCGACTCCGCTCTGCTGCTTCCCTGATGCAGCGAACGCATGCACACGGCGGCATGGCATAGTCCTCTCATGCTCACCGAGGACGTGGAGCGGCTGCGCGCCGAGCTCGAGCATTCGCGCCAACGCCGTCGCAAACTGCGCAAGCAGGTCGACCGCCTCAACCGCTCATTGGAGCGTGCCGAACAAGAGCTGGTGGCAGCATCGGCGCAGAAACGCCACGATGAAGCCGAGCTGGACTACGTGTTCATCCTGACGTACGGACGATCCGGTTCGACGCTGCTGCAAGGCATCCTGTCCTCGACTCCCGGCTGGCTGGTACGCGGCGAGAACGGCGACGCCATGCGACCGCTGTTCGACTTCCACCGCGAGTCCGTGCTGATGCGCGAAGCACGGCTCGAGGCCGAGATGCGCGATACAGCAGATCCTTGGTTCGGGATGGACGAGTTTCCGACTGCGCCGTCACTGCGCCAGATCCGAGAGCTCGCGCTCGCGACCATCCTCCGGCCGGAGCCCGGCTGTCGAGTCGTGGGGTTCAAGGAGATCCGGTGGTGGCAGCACGACGACCTGCCGCAGTACCTCGACTTCTTCCGGGACGTGTTTCCGGGCGCGCGTTTCGTCGTCAACACCAGGCGTCTCGAGGATGTCGCGAAGTCCAAGTGGTGGGCACGACTCCCCGACCCGATCGCCGAGCTCAGCAAGCACGAGGAGCGCATCCTCGCCGCCCACGAGCATCTGGGCGACAGCTCCCATCACGTCAGGTACGACGACTACGTCAGCGACCCACGTACGCTCGAGCCGTTGTTCGAGTGGCTCGGCGAGTCGTACGACGACCGCACCGTACGCTCCGTTCTGCAGCGCCGACACTCGTACTGACCGATCGCGCCGACCGCGCACCTGCCAACTGAGCCGAAGGAGTTCCGATGGCCGCCGTGCTGTTCCGTCACCCAGTCATCCACACCTTCGACGGGTCGGGTGGTCCGGTCGACGCGATCCTCACGGTCGACGGCACCATCACTGCGATCGGCGAGTACGCACGACTGCGCGAGCAGGCGCCAACGGGTACGCGTACCGAGGACCTGCCGGGTGCAGCGGTGGTCGCCGGATTCCACGACGCACACATCCACTCGGCAACCTTCGCCCGTGAGCTCGACGCACTCGACCTGCGCGGCGTCGCCGACCTCGACGAGGCGCTGGACCGTCTGCGCGCTTACCTGGATGCGCACCCCGGCGATGACTGGATGTTCGGCGGACGCTGGGACTCCAACACCTGGGCTGTTCCCGTCCAGCCGAACCGCCGTGACCTCGACCGAGTCTCCCCCGTACGTCCGGTCGCGTTGTCGAGCATCGACGGACACACCGTCTGGGTCAACTCGGCCGCGTTGCGCTCAGCAGGCATCAACTCGACGACACCGGACCCCGCGGGCGGCGAGATCGTTCGCGATTCCGACGGCATTCCGACCGGCATCCTGCGCGAGGCGGCCCTAGACCTGCTCGACCACGTACCGGGCGCGGCCGATCGGCGAGACGTCGAAGCGCTACTCACCAATGCACAGCACCGCCTGCTCTCGTACGGAATCACCCACATCACCGATCTCGACGGCGAGGAGGTACGCGATGCGTACCTCACGATGCGCGACCGCGGGACGCTCGCACTACGGGTTCACAAGGGCATCCCGGTCTCCGCACTCGACAAGGCAGTCGTCGACGGGCGGCGCACCGGCGACGGCGATGCGTGGTTCACGACCGGGCCGGTCAAGATCTTCGCCGACGGCGCGCTCGGATCGCACACCGCCCACATGGGCGCTGGGTTCACCGGCGACTCGGACAACCACGGCATAGCCGTGCTTTCGTACGACGAGCTGCAGGAACTCGTGGAGAAGGCGACCGCAAACCGAATCGCAGTCGCCACCCATGCGATCGGTGACGAGGCCAACCGTCTCGTACTCGACGCGTACGAGGCAGTCCGCGGGCTCACTCAGCGGCACGGTCTCCGCCACCGCATCGAACATGCGCAACATCTGCGCCCTGAGGATGTCGCCCGTCTCGCCGCGCTCGGGGTGATCCCGTCGTCGCAGCCGACCCACTGCACGACCGATTTCCGGCTCGCCGGCAGGCTCCTCGCCGGGCGCGATCTCGCTAACTATCCGTGGCGGGCGTTCGCCGACGCGGGTGCTCACCTCGCATTCGGATCCGACTCCCCCGTCGAGCCGGCCGAACCGATGTACGGCATCCATGCCGCCGTCACCAGGCAGAACCGCGCCGGTGAACCCGCCGGCGGGTGGGAGCCGCATCAGCGCTTGACTGTCGGCGAGGCGCTGCTCGCGTACAGCTTCGGTGGTGCGTACGCCGCCGGTATCGATGACCGCGTCGGCCGCATCGCGCCCGGGCAGTACGCCGACTTCGTCGCGCTCGAGCGGGATCCTGTCACCGAACCGGCAACCGACCTGCACCGCATCGAGGTGCTCAGCACGGTTGTCGGCGGCGAGGTGCGCTACGCGCGCTGACGCCGGCGCTCAGTCGTCGCGATCGCCGAGGATGCGTTCGAGCGTACGTCTGCCCCACCGGCTCATCGACGGGTTCGACTCACGGTAGTACCAGACGAGTCCCATCGCCTGCTGGAACGCCCACGCCATGCCGCGCGCCCACTGCACGTCATCGCAGCCGAGCAAGTCACGCAGTATCCGCCGACGTGGCTTGTCCAGCAGATGCCATGCTGCGACAAGGTCGAGTGCCGGATCGGCCGGTGCGAAGTCTCCGCAGTCGAGTACGCCTGCGAGACGACCTTCGCTGACGAGGAGGTTGGGCGGGATCAGATCCTTGTGACACATGGCGTCTGGGTCGTTCTCGGGGAGCGTGCGCAGGTCGGCCCACAACGTACGCAGGCGCGCGACATCGAGCAGGCCCTCGCTTTCGGCGAAGCAGGTGTCCAGCCACTCGTCGTGGTCGGGCAGGTGGCCGCCGCGACCGCTGCCGTCATACGTACGACCGCGTACGTCGGCGGCGCGCAGGTCTTCGATGAGCGCGGCCAGGTCTTCTGCGAAAGCAACGGACGCCGCAGGGTCGTCGACCGTGGCAACCGTGCCCGGGAGCCAGGTCTGCGCGCTCCAGGGCAGCGGATACTCTTCCGAGGGCTCACCGATTGCCACCGGCTCCGGCGTCGGCACCCGTACCAGAGTCGCGAACTCCGCAGCGGCCTCCGCGTCGCTCTCCAAGTCGCGTCGTATCGCCTCGGGATCCGTACCCTGCAAGGGGAAACGCGCAGCCAGCCGCTCACCGATGCGGAAGATCGCGTTGACGGTGCCGCCACCGTCGACCGCACGTACGTCGTGGCTGCGCCAATGCGGGAACTGCTCGTCGACGATCCGGCGCCCCATCGCCTCGTCGATGTAGAGCTGATCGGCGTGCATCTGCATCAGCGGATCCAATGTGGGTCGGCGGCCAGGGCGCGGAAACCTTCGATCAGCCGGGCGGTGTGGAAGCCGTCTGCCGCGGCGTGATGGATCTGAACGGCGAGCGGTAGCAGGGTGCGTCCGTCGCGCTCGACGTACTTGCCGAGCGTGAAGATCGGAAGCAGGTGCTCGGTGCCGCCGTCGATCTGCAGGCTGAACGACGAGAACGGCGTCCAGCTGAGACTGGAGACGTCGAAGCAGTTGGCGGGCAGGTCACCTTGCGGGAACATCGTCGTGGCCGTCCGGTGCTCTCGCAGGAGTTCCGCAGCGCGCTCGTGGAACGACGCGAAATCGGGGTCGTACGGCGCCCACACGGCCGCGAACGTCTCGCGCTGCGGGTTGAACACCGTGAACGCGGGATGGACGACATCCCATACTGCCGGGGCACCGTCGGCAGCCAGCGCGAGCCGGAACTCCGCGTACTGGTTCACCAGCGACGCGAGCGCCCAGATCTGCGCGACGTACGTCTTGCGTCGCTTGGCCCGCAGCGCTGCGGCTATCTCGGTGACATCGACCTCGACGGTGATCGCGTACGTACACCGCACCTGCCGGCGGTAATGCTCGAAGTGTTCGTACCGCGGCCAGTCCGAGACGTCGATCGGCCGCAGCTGCTCGACTGTCGTCATCAGCCCCGCCTCCCCGTACGTACGAGCAAGCCCGATGATCACATACGGATCCGCCGCTCGCATCCGAATTCGCGGGCCGAGAACCAGTCGACGAAATGCCCCCGCAGACTCACCCGCTCCGACCTCGAACGCTAGATCTCCAGGAAGTCGACGGTCTCCACCCGAACCGGCATCACGACGTTTGGCCGTACGTACGCGAGAGCATGCGCCGTCAGTTCACAGTCAGTCTGAGCGGCGCTCTCGTCCTCGATGTCCGACGACACGACGCAGCGGACCACGGCATCCTCGCGAGGCGGACGGCGCAGGGCCACCCCGACCTCGACGACAGCGATCACTGCCGCACCTTCGTTCGTTCTGCGAAGTCAGGACGCCTTCGACTTCGGACCCGGCCGACGATCCCACGTACGCGCGAACGCCTCAACCGCAGCCGCATCCCAGACCGGCCCGGTACGCAACCGGAACAACGGCTCAGGAAACCCACCCGTCTGCTGCAGTTGGTACACCCGCTGGCGACTCACGCCAAGCATCTCTCCAACCTCGGGCGCTGACACCATCCGAGGCAGCGTCGGTGCATCTGCATCGACTATGCGTCGCTCCTCATCCGTGATCTCGTACGCGACAGGCTCGGCGTGCATAACGTCGCGGGCAAAGTCGTACGCCAGGCCGATCGCCTTGACCGGGTCGCCAGACTCGTGCAGCGTGACGTCGACACCCCCGGGAACGTTCGCGGCGACAGCATCGTGATTCTCCTCGAGCTCGACCATCCGCCCGAACGTCAGAGGCTCGATATCGAACGTCATCGAGATAGCCCACATCATCGTCACTTCCCTCCCTGCTTCCGGCGCATCGCGCGCTGTTCCTTCTTGCTCGGTGGCGGTATCTGTAGCCCCGCCTTCTTGAGTGCGACCTTCAGGTCTGCCATGCGGCGGCGAGCGTTGCTCGGCGTCGCTGGGTAGTACGCCACGTAGTCGCCGCTCGGGTCGAAGAACCGTGTGTATCCCTTGCTGTCATCCTCGACCTTCCAGCCCTGCGTGACCGCCCAGTCGGCCCAATCCTTGATGTCGCTGTTCATCGTCCCCGTTCTCTTGCGATATGTCAAGAGTTTATCGATAATGCGTTACAACGTCAAGAGTTAGACGGGGTGTAGAAGTGGCACGCAACACGGCCACCCGCGACCGACACGAGTCGATCGCGACCACGAACCGGTACCTGCATTTCCTCGGCACGGGAGCCGATTCAGCCGGCCTCGAAACGCCTCAACCGAAGCCCCGGGCACGCCACGGGCACACGTGGAAGCGAGGAAGCGCTGTAGCCACTGGCGCGCTAGCCGTGACGGAATCAGAAAACCCCCGGCTGACCTGCATCAACGAGGGGTTTGCGTGGGGTGGAGCTGAGGGGAATCGAACCCCTGACCTTCTCATTGCGAACGAGACGCGCTACCAACTGCGCCACAGCCCCAAGGCGTTTACGCCGGAGTCGAAGATACCACGCTGGTTGTCAGTCTCCGACAGCGCGCCTCTGGTCTTCGGCATCGCTGTCGTCGGCAGGCAGCTCGGTCTGCTCGCCCTCGACGTGGCCGGAGGTCCAGGCATCTTGGTCGTTGAAGTCGATCGTACGAACGGTACGCGCGGCGCGCGGCTTGTCGACGTACGTCGGGACGGTGACGGGCACCGGATCCCACAGCGATCCACCCTCGGCGGTCGCCACCGGAACGGCCTCGTGGAACTGCTCATCGAGCGCGTCGTCGGCGAGCGGCTCATCGAGCATGACGTTCTTGCGGGCGGGCTGGTAGTCCTCGAGCTGTGCCGAGATCACAATGGTCGGCTCGTCGTCCGGCTCGTCACCCATTGCCTTCGGCGCATCGGCAGCCTGGATCTCACCGAGCACCTGGATTCGGCAGGCGACCAACCAGGCGAGTACGAGACCGCCCGGTATCGCGACCGACCACCACGGCACGATCAGCGCGTACGCCGAACCCGCGACGAGCGCGGTGGCGAACAGCAGGGCACCGAGCGTACGGCGCCGCCGCCGGATCGCGATCCGGGTCGACTCGCGCTGCTCGGCCACGACCGGGGCGGTGACGGTCGGTGCCGACCTGCGCTGCGTGCTCGGCACCGGCTCCGACTTCTTGGCCGGCTCGGTTGTCGACTTCGGCTGCGGGGTCTGCTCGGCAGCTTCGTCGGCGTCAGCGTCGGAGTCGGCATCGGAGGAGTGGGTACGCCCCTTCCGCAGGATTCTCATCCGCGATGAGGACTCGACCGGACGGTCGTGCGAGGCCTCGTCGTAGCGACGAAGCGCGAGCGGCACCAAGTACGCCGCCCACAGCACGACGATCGCTGCGTAGATGAGTCCCGTAACCACGTAAGAAACCGTATGCGGTACGGGGGTCGAGGTCCCGTACACCGAGCGGTGTGTCGGCTGAGAACTTGTGTGACTGGTGTGATTCGGCTCGCCGAGCGCCCGCTCAGACGTCGGCGGCGTCAGCCACCCGATCGACCAGCCGCCCGCCCGCCTCGTCGACGGTCATCGCGAAGAGCAGGTGGTCACGCCAGTCGCCGTCGATGTGGAGGTACGCGCGCGACAACCCGATCTCGGTGAAGCCGAGCTTCTCTACGACCCGAAGGCTCGCGGCGTTCTCCGGTCGGATCGCGATCTCGATCCGGTGCAGCCCCACTGCGCTGAAGCAGTGGTCGACCGTCATCGCGACGGCGAGCGTGGTGAGTCCGCGGCCGGCGTACGCCTCCGAGATCCAGTAGCCGATCTGCGCCCATCGCGCCGACCCCCAGGTCACGCCGGCGACCGTCAGCTGGCCAATCATCGGTCCGTCGTAGCAGATCGCAAACGGTAACGCTCGACCGTCGCGGGCCTGCTGACGCAGCGAACGGACGAGCCGGCGGAACGACTGCGGCGCGTGCGGACCGCCGCGCGGCACGGTCGCCTCCCAGCGTTGCAGCCAGTCGCGGTTGGACTGGTGCAGTCGCTGCCACGTACCCGCGTCACGCCGGCTCAGCGGCCTGAGCTGCAGCGCGCCATGCTCCAACGTCGCCGGCCATCCGGGAATCAGGATGCATCACCGCTCGTCCGTGGATGGTCGCCGCCGTTGATCTGGTCGACGGCATGCGCGAGCAGCGGCTCCAGCACCGCGAGTCCGTCCTTCACCCCGCCGCTCGACCCGGGAAGGTTGACCACGAGCGACGTACCGGCCACCCCGGCCAGGCCGCGTGACAGTACCGCGGTCGGAACGCCGGCCGCCACCCCGTACGCCCGGATCGCCTCGGCAATGCCGGGAATCTCCCGGTCGATCACGCGACGCGTCTGCTCGGGAGTCACATCGGTCGGCGTCAGGCCGGTGCCGCCGGTGCTGATGATCACGTCGAACCCGTCGGCAACCGCCGCCCCAAGGGCATCGCCGAACGGATCACCGTCGGCCACCACGACCGGGTCGTCGACCGAGAATCCCCACGTACGTAGACGTTCCGCGATGATCGGGCCGCCGGTGTCGGCGTACACCCCCGCCGCCGCGCGGTTCGATGACGTGATCACGCAGGCCCTCACGACTCGCTCCAGTCGCCGGAACGCCCACCCGACTTCGCCGTCACACGTACGTCAGAGACGATCGCATGCTTGTCGACCGCCTTCACCATGTCGATCACGGTCAGCGCGGCGGTCATCACCGCGGTCAGCGCCTCCATCTCGACACCCGTTCGGTCGGCCGTACGTACGGTCGCACTCACCTCGACCGCGTCATCGGCCACCTCAAGGTCGACCGTGACACCGCTGATCGCGAGCGGGTGACACAACGGGACCAGATCGGGCGTGCGCTTGGCGCCCATGATCCCGGCGACACGCGCAACGGCGAGCGCATCGCCCTTCGGCACGCCCGCTCCGCGAAGCAGCTCGACCACCTCGGTCGATACGCGCACCCGACCGGAGGCGGTCGCGGACCGTGCCGTGACGTTCTTGGCCGAAACATCGACCATCCGCGCAGCGCCGCGCGAGTCGACGTGCGTGAGACCCGCTTCGCCTGGCTCGCTCACTGCTCTCCTCAGAAACTCTGATCCAGCACGAGCACGTTAGCGGTATCTCCCATGTTCAGCGCGGTTTCGTGCTCGTCGACGACGATCAATGCGTTGGCGCCGGCCAAGCCACCGATCAGATGCGACCCGGCGCCTCCGACCGGTGTCACCTTCGCGCCCCGGTGGTTGACCTCGAAATGGGCACGGACGTACTGGCGCTTTCCGTCCGGAGACGTGAGGTCTTCGGAGAGGGTCGCGTGCACGAGCGGACGACGGTACGGGAGCCGGCCCATCATCCGGCGCAACACCGGGACCCCGAACACCTCGAACGACACGTACGCCGAAACCGGGTTGCCCGGAAGGGTGAGGATCGGCGTGCCCTCGTCCCCGACGAATCCGAAGCCCTGGGGTTTGCCGGGCTGCATGGCAACCTGCACGAAGTCGACGGTGCCCAACCGCGAGAGTGTCTCCTTGACCACGTCGTAGTCGCCCATGCTCACGCCGCCGCTCGTGATCACCAGATCTGCGCGTACGAGCTGGTCGGACAGCGCAGCGGTGAAGTCATCGGGGCTGTCGGGGACGATTCCGACGCGGTACGCGATCGCGCCGGCCGACCGCGCCGCCGCGGCGAGCATGTAGCTGTTGCCGTCGTAGATCGCGTCGTCACCGACGTCCTGACCGGGCTCACGGAGCTCGGTTCCGGTCGACATCACCACGACGCGTGGTCGTGGACGAGCCCGAACCTGCGAGCGACCCAACGAGGCGAGCAGACCGATCTCGCGGGCCCCGAGCACGGTGCCCTCTTCGAGCACCAGATCTCCGACGCGTACGTCCTCGGCAGCCGGGCGGATGTGCGCGCCGCGCGGACGGTCTTCGTACACCGTCACCTGGCCGTCGCCGCCATCGGTCGCCTCGATCGGGATGACCGTGTCTGCACCGGACGGCACGGGCGCGCCGGTCATGATCTTGATCGCCGCACTGGGCGACATCGCGTACGAGGTGGCCGATCCCGCGGCCGACTCACCGACGACCGGCAGCACGGCCGGCCGGTCGTCCGTCGCGCCTTCGACGTCGGCGTGACGCACGGCGTACCCGTCCATCGCCGAGTTGGTGAAGCGCGGCAGGTCGATGGTGCTCTCGATGTCCTCGCAGACCGGCAGGTCCAATGCTTCGAGCAGCGGCTGGTCGTACGGCTGAAGGGGTCCGAGACGTTCGAGGATGTTGCGCAGGTGCTCCTCGACCGAGAGCATGCCCTCGGCCGCATGTCCTGATGGTGGGGCCATGGTCAGCAAGGGTAGACCGTGGTCCTAGCGATCCGGCGAAGTGCGGTGAGAGTTCGGCGCGTAGTCGTTGATCCGGACGGTGTACACCAACGACTACGCACCGAACTCCCAACCACGTGTGGGGCGGTAGCAGCGCTCAGCCGCCAGTCAGGTTCGCTCCGTCGTCGACGGCGGACGGTACGCCCGGGTCGTCCAGCGTCGCGACGCCTTCGACGGTGACCTCGCTCCCGAAGGTCCAGTCGCCACGCACCGTCAGCGACTCGGCGCGTACGAGCGACGGCGGACCCTTCGGGAAGCGCGTGTCGAAGCCGGCGATCACCTTGTAGTACGACGGGTCGAGATCGACCAAGGGCGCGGCTTCCGACTGCAGCGAAACGATGCCGCGATCGTCGGTGTCGTACACGTCGGAACGCAACACCAGCAGGTCGTTGGTCGTCTTGACCGGCAGGAACCGCGAACGGGGTACCTCGACCGCGACGGCGCCATCGAACACCTCGACCGCCGCGCCCATGGCCGTCTCGATCTGGATCACCTTCGGCGACGACGAGTCGGTCGGGTCGACGGTCTTCTCGTTGCGGATCAACGGCAGGCCGAGCACGCCGCCGGTGCGGTCGAGCGTCTCAGCCAGCACCCGCAGGTCGAACCACAGGTTGTTGGTGTGGAAGAACCGATGCTTGTCGATATCGCTCGCGGCGGCGAGGTCGTCGGGAAGCGTCTGTGCGGTCTCGCGCAGAATCAGCCGGCCGTCGCTCTTGCGTACGACGAGGTGGCCGCCCTTGCGGTCCGCGGGCGTGCGCCGGCACACCTCGGCGGCGTACGGCGCTCCCGATGCCGCGAACCAGCCGACCATCCGCGGGTCGGGCGCGGCGCCGAGGTTGTCGGAGTTGGACACGCTGGCGTACCGGTAGCCCTCATCGAGCAGCCGCTGCAGCAGGCCGGAGACCTCGAGGGCGGTGTAGAGGTCACCGTGCCCGGGAGGACACCACTCGAGGTCTGGATCGGCCGGCCACTCGACGGGCGTCAGATCGTCGGCGCGCAGCTTCGGCTCGCGGTTCTGCAGGAAGTCGAGCGGGAGCGAGTCGACGGCGAGATCGGCGTACGGAGCGAGCGCGGCGCGCGTGTCGTCACGGGTACGAAAGCTGTTCATGAGGACCAGCGGTAGCCGCACGTCGTACGAAGAGCGCAGTGCACGCACCTGCTCGACGATGAGGTCGAGGAACGTACGCTCGCCGCGCACGGGCAGCAGCGACTTGGCGCGGTCCATGCCCATCGAGGTGCCAAGGCCGCCGTTGAGCTTGATCACCGCCGTGGCGTCGAGCGCCTCGCGTACCTGCGCAGGGGCGGGGTCGAGGTCAACGAGTCGGGGCGGATCGACGAGCGGGTCGACGTCGGCCTCCGCGATCATGCCGGTGGCTCCCGACTCGACCTGCTCGTAGTAGTGAGCGAACACGCCGATCGCGCGCTCGTGCACGCCTCCCTCTGCCATCTTCGTCCGTGCCTGCCGCAACCCGTCAGCGCTCATGGCACGACATGGTAGGCGTAGCGTGGCGACGGTGAGTGACAAGGCGGCGTTGCGTGCGGATCTGTCGCGGCAGCGGGCGACTCGCAGTGCTCAGGCGCTCGCCGACGCGAGCACGCTGATCGCAGACCGGCTCATCGCACTCCCCCAGGTCGCCTCCGCGTCGTCGGTGGCGCTCTATCTCTCGACCGGACCCGAGCCGCCAACGTGGCAGCTCGCCGACCGGCTGGCAGTCGCCGGGGTACGCGTCCTCGCACCGGTGACGCTGCCCGACCGCGTGCTCGGCTGGGCGGAGTACGTCGGTCCGGACGAGGTTCGCACAGCGGCGTACGGCATCGCGGAGCCGACGACCGCTGTGTTGCCGAGCGAAGCCCTGCGCGATGTGGACGTCATCGTCGTACCCGCGCTCGCGGCCGATGCGATGGGTCACCGGCTCGGCCGCGGCGCCGGCTACTACGACCGAGCGCTCGCAACGGTCGGCGAGAGTACGCCGCGGGTGGCGGTCATCTTCGACGACGAGCTACTGCCGCGGGTGCCGGTCGAGCCGCATGACGCACCGGTCCACATCGTCGTCACACCCGTACGCACGGTGAGCTGCCAGATCGACCGCTGACGGGACGCTAAGCGGCGACCTCGCCGATCAGCTCCTCGAGTACGTCCTCGAGCATCACGGCACCGACCATCGTGCCCTCGGCATCGACGACGCGCGCGACATGCGACTCCCGGGCCTGCATCGCACGTAGCGCCTCGTACAGCCCGCAGCCCTGCGGGACGGTCGGAAGGGCGCGTACCCGCTTGGCCGCGACCGGGAGAAGGCGCGCATCGGCGTCGGTCTCGAGAACGTCCTTCACGTGCAGGTAGCCGATGATCTCGTCGTCGGCGTCGACCACTGGGAACCGAGAGAACCCACTGGCGGCGCAGGCCTCCTCGACCTCGACGCCGGTCGCACCCTCAGGCAAGGTGACCAGCTCGGAACGCGGCAGTAGCACGTCGTCGACGGTGCCTTCCCGAAACTCCAGCGCCTGCGACAGCAACCCGTATTCATCCTCGTCGAGCAGACCTTCGCGCCGCGACTCGTCGACCAGCCCGGTCACCTCGTCACGGGTGTACGACGACGCGACCTCGTCCTTCGGCTCGATGCGCATGGCGCGTACGGCGAGGTTGGCGACCGCATTCAGCACGACGACCACCGGCCGGAGGATCCAGACGACGACCAGCATGAACGGCCCGAGAATCACTGCTGCCCGCTCGGGATCGACGAGCGCGAGGTTCTTCGGCACCATCTCGCCGAGTACGACGTGCGCCCAGACCACCAGCGCCGTCGCGATGACGAACGAGATCGGATGCACCAGGCCGTGCGGCACCTGCACGAGCTCGAACACCGGCTCCATCAGATGAGCGATCACCGGCTCCGAGATCGCGCCGAGGCCGAGCGTGCAGATCGTGATGCCGAGCTGCGCACCGGCCATCACCAGGCTGACCTGCCGCATCGCACGCAGTGCCAACCGCGCGGGCCGAGACCCTGCCGCCGCACTCGGTTCGAGCCGGTCGCGCCGAGCCGATACGAGCGCGAACTCCGAGCCGACGAACAGCGCATTGAGCAGCAGGAGTACGAGCGTCAGGACGATCCCGAACCATCCGGTCATGACGCCTCCTCCGTGGTTGCCGGCCGCCGGCGCATCGTGATGCGGTCGATCCGGCGCCCGGCGACGCGCTCGACGCGAAGCCGCACGTCGACCCGACGGTGCGCGATGTCGTCATCGTCGTCGTCGGTATCGGGTCGCTCACTTGCTCGTACGGTGACCTCGTCACCGACTTCGGCCAGGCGCCCGAGCTCCTTGAGCACCAGGCCGGCTACGGTCTCGTAGTCCTCACTGGTCGGCAGCGCGATGCCGGACTCATCCTCGATCTCGTCGGGCCGCAGCATCCCCGACAGCCGCCATGAGCCGTCGGCGTTCGGCCGCAGTTTCGAGAGCTGAGCGCGGTCGTGCTCATCGGCGATCTCACCGACGATCTCCTCGACGAGGTCTTCCAGCGTGACCACGCCGTCGGTACCGCCGTACTCATCGACGACGACCGCCATCTGCATGCCCTGATGGCGCAACAGCACGAGGAGCGGGTCGAGCTCGAGGGTGTCGGGTACGACGGCGGCGGGAGTGACGAGCGACTCGAGTCGGGTCGAGCGGCGCCGGTCGGGTTCGATCGCGACGGCCTGCTTGATGTGTACGACGCCGAGTACGTCGTCGGTCGTCTTACCCGTCACCGGGAACCGCGAGTGGCCGGTCTCGCGTACCGCCTCCACGAGGTCGAGTGCGCTCTGTTTGCCGTCGAGGAAGCGCACCTGCATCCGCGGCGTGCGCACGTCGGCGGCAGTACGGTCGCCGAACGTGATGCTGCGCGCGACGAGGTCAGCCGTCTTCGGCTCGAGGGTGCCCTCCTCCGCGGAGCGGCGTACGAGGGAGTACAGCTCCTCGGGCATCCGGGCCGACGCGAGCTCTTCCTGTGGCTCGACGTTCATCGACCGAAGTATCCGATTGGCCGCGCCGTTGAGCCAGCCGATCGGCCAGGCCATCGCCGCGGTGAACGCTCGCATCGGGCGCTGTGTTGCGTACGCGGTGCCTCTCGGCAGGGCGATCGCGAGGTTCTTCGGGATCAACTCGCCGATGAGCATCGTCACGACTGTGCTGATCGCGATGCCCAGGGCGACGGCAAGCCCGGGGACAGTGCCGTCGCTCACGCCGAGGTCGCGCAGCGGCGTACGAAGCAGCCCGGCGATCGCGGGTTCGGAGAGGTAGCCGATGAACAGGTTCGTCAGCGTGATGCCGAGCTGCGCACCACTGAGCTGGGTGGACAGGCTCCGAAGCGCCGAGGCAGTGCCGGCGGCGCCACGATCGCCGCGCTCGGCGGCGCGCTCGACACCCGCTCGGTCGACGGTGACGAAGGAGAACTCGGCGGCGACGAAAACACCGCACGACAGCATCAGGAACAGGGAGAGGCCGAGCAACAGCCACTCGGTCATCTGGCGACTCCGTGACTTGCCGGGGCGGGATGCGCGGTCATGTCCGGCAAAGTCTACGGGCCCCTGCTCACCGGGTTGCGCGGACCACTCATAATGGACGGTGGAGCCCCTGCGGCAATCGGCCGGGAATCGACACCGGCAGATCGACCTAGGGGCGTCTGTCTGGAGAGGAACCAACTGTGCCCACGTATCAGTACCAGTGCACCGAATGCGGCGAGCCGCTCGAGGCTCAGCAGAGCTTCAGTGACCCGTCGCTGACCGAATGCCCCGCATGCGGCGGTCGGCTGCGCAAGGTCTTCAACGCTGTGGGCGTCGTATTCAAGGGCTCCGGCTTCTACCGCAACGACAGCCGCGCAGCAGACAAGAGCGAGTCGTCGTCGGGCTCGTCGAGCTCGGAGAAGAAGTCCGAGACGGCGTCGAGCTCCGACTCCTCGGGTGGATCGAAGAGCGATTCCAAGACCGACTCCAAGTCCGGCTCGGGTACGAAGGCCACCAGCGGCGCGTCTGCCTGAGTAGCTCCTCCCGGCACCGTCTCGAGTGACGGCGGATCGGGCTGTGGATAACTGCGCCATCTCGTGCGTAGGCACTTACAGTGCTCCCATGTGAAACCACCGACGTCCTATTCCAGCCCCAACCTTCTCCGGCCCGCCTGGCGCGGTCTGCGCCGCTTCGTCCTCGCCCGCCGCAGGCTCGTCGCCGGTGTCTGCGCAGCCTTGGCGGTGGCCGCCGGCCTGTCCGCGCTGCGCCCGGACGATCCGGCGACCCGGCCGGTCGTCGTCGCAGCGCACGATCTCGACTCGGGCGTGACGCTCTCCGACGACGATGTCGAGATCCGCGAGGTACGCGCCGACGACGCTGCCACGCATTCCTACGAGCACCTCGAGCCGGTCGTCGGCGAGGTCGTCGGTGCCCCGGTGCGTGACGGCGAGCCCATCACCGATCTGCGCCTGCTCACCACCGATGTGCTCGACGGCTACCCGGCCGACTCGTCGCTCGCGACCGTACGAGTCACCGACCCGCAGTCCCTGTGGGGCGTCGAGGTCGGTACGTACGTCGACGTGGTCGGCGTCGATGTCGAAGGGCGCGGCCGTGGCCGAGTTCTGGCCACTCATGCCCAAGTCGTGGCGATGCCCGAGGCCGAGGAAGAGCCCACCACGGGCATGACAGCGGGTGCGGCGCTGGTCCTGAACGTGCCTGCCGACGAAGCGGTGACCCTCACCGACGCGGCCACCAGAATGCAGCTCGGAGTCGTGGTTTCTCGTAGTTGAAACATTCAGTAGCGGGTTGCTAACCGAAATCTCGGCGCCGAATCGGGTAGCGTACCGCCTGGAATTACCCGATCTCGGGTGAAACGGAACGAGGGATTTCAGATGCTCAAGGGATTCAAAGACTTCATCATGCGCGGCAACCTCGTCGAGCTTGCAGTCGCCTTCGTCATTGGCGTTGCATTCGCCGCGGTGGTGACCTCGCTGGTCGACAACATCATCATGCCGCTCGTGGGCAAGATCGGCGGCCAGCCGGACTTCAGCGGCATCGAGGTCGCCGAAATTCCGGTCGGGCAGTTCATCAATGACCTCGTCGCATTCCTGATCATTGCGGCTGCCGTCTACTTCCTCGTCGTGCTCCCCTACAACAAGTTCCAGGAGCGCTTCGGCAAGGAGGAAGAGCTCGCCCCGACCGATGTCGATCTACTTACCGATATCCGCGACATTCTCGCCCGCGATGCGGACGGAAATGCCGGAGGCGGCAACCACTCCGCCTAGCGCAGGGCACTAGCCGTGATGGGGCGGTACGTCGCGTAGCAGATCGTCGTCGCGCGATCCGTCGCGATCGCCCCAGGCCCGCGCGGACTCATCGCTGGTCGTATCGGGAAGCAGGTCACCGAACACATCGGTGGCCTGCTCCTGGCGTCCGCGACGCTTCGCGCCGGGCTCAGGCCGGCCCGTCGACTCAGGCAACGCCGGCCTCGATCAACGGCCGCAGCCAGTGCGCGCCGAACTCGTCCATTGTCGGCTTCCACCCGGCCGCGCGTGCGTACTCGTCGGAGCTCACGCGCTGCGAGCGGGTCATCCACTCCAGCCGCTCGCCGCCGAGCTTGACCACCAGCCGAGGGTAGAACGAGCACTCCTCCTGCTCGGCCGCCTCGGCGTACGCCGCGGCGAGCTCACCGCGGCGGATCGGCGCAGCCCCGACGTTGTAGATGCCCGTCGGCGCGGTCAGGGCGGCAAGCACGGCCGACCCGACATCGTCGGAGTGGATGACGTGCGTCCAGCTCTCGGGATTGCCCATGCCGACGGCGTGCCCCGCCCGTGCACGAGCGATCCGACGCCGGGTGAGCGCGTCATCGCCGATGATGTTGCCGAAGCGGAGGACGACCGACTCGCGGGATGCGCAGGCGAACTCCTGGGCGTGGGTCTCGGCGAGTACGACGGGCTCGGCAACGCGCGTCACCTCGATCGGGCTCGACTCCGTGATCCACTCCTCGGCCGCGTCGGCGTACAAGAACGACACGCTCTCCTGAATGAGCCGGGGCACACCGACGTCGCGCGCCGCGGCCGCGACGACCCGCGACCCCTCGGAGCGGATTCGGTCGTTGACCCGCCAGGCGCGCGGCCGTAGGCCGGTCGTACTCACCGGGACATGCGTTGCCAGGTTGCAGACGACATCGCAGCCCGACATCGCCTCGGCAAGACTCTCTCGGTCGAACAGGCTCCCCGGAGCCGGCTCGACGTTCATGCTCTCCAGGACGTGCGCCCGCTCGGGATGCCGCGCGAGACCGACCACCTGGTGGCCGGCCAGATGGAGCGCGCTGGAGACTGCCCGCCCCATGGCACCGGTCGCCCCGGTCACGAAGACCTTCACTGAATAACTCTCCCTCAATCACGTGCTCGCGAGGATCACCCACAAGCCCCGATTACGGAATGATAACGGAAGATGGCCGGCAGGGAACCAATCAGGTCGAATGTCCTGCACCTGGCGCTCCCCCGACCCGGACACCGCATGGCCGCGCGCCGGGATTACAGTCCCGTCATGGCACACGGAACCCACGACTACGAGGACGATTCCCGCAACGACGACGTCCTGATCTACGTCAACGGCGACCTGGTGCCACGCGACCAGGCAACGGTGTCGGTCTTCGACGCCGGGTACGTGCTCGGCGACGGCATCTGGGAGGGCCTGCGCGTCAGCGGCGGGCATCCCGCGTTCCTCGAACAACACCTCGATCGGCTGTACGAGGGTGCCCAGGCGCTGATGATCGACGTCGGCCTCGACCGCGCCGAGCTCACCGCTGCGATCTACCGGACGCTGCAGGCCAACGAGATGACCGACGGCGTCCACGTACGCCTGATGGTCACCCGCGGTGTGAAGAGCACCCCGTACCAGGACCCGCGTGTGACGATCGGCCCGGCGACGATCGTGATCATCTGCGAGCACAAGGACCCGCTCCCGGAGACGGTCGCGCGCGGCATCTCGCTGTTCACGACGCACGTACGCCGGGCGACCCCGGACACCCTCGACCCGAAGCTCAACGCGCACAGCAAGCTCAACGACATCACCGCGTGCATCCAGGCCTACACCGCGGGCGCGGACGAAGCTCTGATGCTCGACCCGCACGGGTTCGTCGCAACGTGCAACAGCACGCACTTCTTCATCGTTCGCCACGACGATGACGGCGAACCCGAGGTGTGGACGTCCGACGGCCGGTTCTGTCTCGGCGGCATCACCCGCGGCAACGTACTGCGCATGTGCCGCAATGCGGACATCACCGCTCGCGAGACGACGTTCAGCCTGACCGATGTCTACTCGGCCGACGAGGCGTTCGTAACCGGTACGTTCGCCGGGCTCGTGCCCGTCCACACCGTCGACGGCCGCACGATCGGCACGGGTACCCGCGGACCGATCGTCGAGCGATTGCAGGGCCTCTATCGGGAGTTCGTCGCCGCCGACGTCGGCCCGCGTACCGCCCCGGTGACGCCATGACCGTACGCGTCGCGATGTGGTCAGGTCCGAGGAACATCTCGACCGCGCTCATGCGCTCGTGGGAGAACCGTTCCGACACGGCGGTCCTGGACGAACCGATGTACGCGGCGTACCTCTCCCGCACCCAGCTAGACCATCCGGGGCGCGACGAGATCATCGCTTCGCAGGACACCGATCTCAATCGGGTCATCGAGCTGCTCCTCGACCGCGATGACACGGCGGTCCTGTACGCGAAGCACATGGCCCAGCACGTCCCCGACGACCTCGACCTCGCCTGGACACTGCGGCAGCACAACGCGCTGCTCATCCGCGAGCCGCGCGAGGTCGTCGCGTCCTATGTACGCGCCCGCGAGTCCTGCGAGCCCGAAGACATCGGACTGCTCCAGCAGGTCCGACTGCACAGGTACTGGCGAGAGCAAGGTCTCGAGGTGCCCGTCATCGACTCCGCAGACTTCCTCGCCGATCCCGAGGCGTACCTGCGCCGACTGTGCGCCTGGGCGGGCATCGACTTCGAGCCCGCGATGCTCGCGTGGCCCGAAGGTCCGCGCGACAGCGACGGCGTCTGGGCGAAGTACTGGTACGACGCCGTGCACGCGTCCACGGGCTTCTCGCCGTGGCGACCTCGCGAGTTCACCTTGTCGGACCACGATGCAGCGGTGGCCGAGGCCTGCCGTTCGGCGTACGACGAGCTTCGTGCCGCGCGACTCTGAACGACCCGACCGGAGGCGAGAGCCACTGTGGACCTGATGATCGTCGGCGTCCTGGGCCTGCTGGTGATCGCCGGATGCGGCGTGCTGGGCAATCGCCTCGGTGTCGCTGCGCCGCTGTTGCTCGTACTCTTCGGCATCACCGTGAGCGTGCTCCCGTTCACGCCGGAGGTCGAGATCGAACCCGAGATCGTGCTCGCCGGACTGCTGCCGCCGCTGCTGTATTCGGCGGCCGTCTCCGTACCGACGATGAATCTGCGTCGCGATCTGGGTGCGGTCGGCGGGCTCTCGGTCGTCCTGGTCGTGTTGAGCTCGCTCGTGCTGGGTGCATTCTTCTCCTGGGCGGTCCCGGGCCTCGACTTCGCGTGGGGAGTCGCCCTCGGGGCAGTGATCAGCCCGACCGACGCCGCGGCCAACGCGATCGCGAAACGGATGGGCGTCGCCCCTCGGGTCATGGTGATCCTCGAGGGCGAGAGCCTGCTGAACGACGCGACGGCACTCGTACTCCTGCGTACGGCTGTCGCGAGTGCGGCAGCGTCGTTCGCGCTCTGGGAGGCGATCGGCAAGTTTGCGTTCGCAGTGCTGGCCGCGGTCGTCATCGGTGTCATCGTCGGTCATCTGAATGTGGCCGCCCGTGCGCGGGTCGAGGACTCCGCGATCAACACCGTCATCTCGTTCACGGCACCATTCGTGGCCTCCATACCTGCCGAGGAGATCGGTGCGTCGGGGCTGGTCGCCGCAGTCGTCGCCGGCGTCGTGACCGGCTGGCACGCCCCACGCGACCTGTCACCACAGCATCGACTCTCGGATGCACAGAACTGGCGAACCGTTGAGCTCGTCCTCGAAGGCACCATCTTCTTGCTGATGGGGCTGGAGCTTTCGGCGGTGATCGGAGACGTACGCGAGAGCGAGACCGGAATCGCCTCATCGGTCGCGTTGGCGGCGATCGCGCTGCTGCTCACGATCGTGATCAGAGCCGCGTACGTGACGCCGCTGCTTCGAGCCGTACGTCGGCGTGCCGATCGCCGAGAACGCCTCAGCCCTCGACTGAACGAGATACGCAGCGCGTTGGATGATCCCGACCGGGTCGCGGACATCGAGGCACGCGCGGCCGCGAGGAGCAGGCGCCGCACGTTCGACATCGAGCGGTTCCGCGTACGCATCGGGCGGATGATGGCCGACGTCGACTACTACGTCGCATCGCCGTTGAGCTGGCGCGACGGCGGGCTGCTCGTCTGGGCCGGTATGCGCGGTGCGGTCACGGTGGCCGCGGCGCAGACGTTGCCGGAGGACGCGCCGCACCGGTCCGTACTTGTCCTGATCGCCTACTCGGTGGCGACCTTCTCGCTGTTGCTCCAAGGCGGCACGCTCGCGCTCGTCGTCCGCATGCTTCGACCTTCGATGCCCGATCCCGAGCAGGAACGGGCCGACCGAGGTGCGTTGCTGACCCTCCTGCGCGGAGTCGAGGTGCCGGCCGACGACCTGAACCCACGCCAACACGCGCTCGCGCTGGTGCGCGCCCGGCGTGAGGCGCTGCTGGAGGTCCGCGCGGAGGGCACGTACAACGCCGAGGTGCTCACCGGCGCACTCGATGCCCTCGACGCCGAGGAGATCAGCCTGATTTCGCGGGGTGATCCGGCATGACGAGCGGACGCTCCCAGAGTCGGGCGACGCTCTCGACCGTGCCGTTGCTGTAGGGCTTCACCTCGCCGGTGGGCTCATAGCCGAGCGCTCGCCAGAACGGCGCGGCCTGGTCGGCGTTGGTGTCGACGACCGCCAGTCGCAGGGTGTCTGCATCGGGGTCACGCACCTGTACCGCGTCGATCACCGCCTCATGGATCCGTCGCCCGTAGCCGCCGCGCCCGACCGCGCCGTGCACCATGAGCAGACCGATGAAGGCGACGTGTTTGCGCGGATAGCCGAGCAGTACGTCGACAACGCCCACGAGGCGATCGCGCTGCCATGCCCCGTACACCAGCTTGGCGTCGATTCCGTCCGGGCCAATGGCGAAGAGCTCCTCACCGTCATGCTCGCCCGGTGCAGAGCCCGAAATCCGCTCGGTGTACGTACTCTGCGACTCGATGACTTCCTGGACGACGCTCGCATGCTCGGTGGTGAGCAGGGTCAATCTCATCGCCTGAGCATACGGCTCAGCGTTTGACCGCTTCACCCCCGATGTACGGCATCCGCAAGCCGAACCCGGCAGGCAACTCGAACCAGCGCACGCTCAGATCATCGAACTCCGAACGCTCCAGCGCCTCCCACGTACGTCGGGTGGGATCGCATCCGTGGTCGACGACGCGCGAGATCGGTGCCCATACCTTTGCCGCACGATGGCTCCAGGTACGAGGCTGCGGCTCCACGTGCTCGAAGAACACGAACGTGCCACCCGGGCGAAGTACGCGAACGATCTCAGCCAGCGCGCGGTCCTGGTCACGTACGGAGCAGAGCACGATGGTCGCGAGAACGGCGTCAACGCTCTGGTCGGCAAGCGGCAGCCGCTCGGCGCGCCCGCGGACCACCTCTGCCCTTGCGCCGAGCCGCTGCGACGCCTTGCCGAGTGTGCGGAACCGCGCCCGCGACGGCTCCAGGCCGATCCAGCGATCGACCCGCGACAGCGCGGCGAGGTTGGCGCCCTTACCGGCGCCGATCTCGAGCACCGTGCCGGCGAGGGATCCGATCAGCTCACGTTTCAGCGCCTCGTACGCCCGCGGCGTACCGTAGCTGCGGTCAGTGGTCTCGTTCACGCTTCGATCATGCCCGGGTCGTTGCGACACGTTCTTGTACCGATCGGACACGGTTGCTACCCGCCCAGCGGAGTTTGGTGCGAATTGCACCACGCACCACGGCGTCGATCGTGCAATTCGCACCAAACTCCTCGCGACGGAGCCCACGTGCAAGCCCTCAGTGCGCCGAGCCGCAGGCCCCCAACACCTCGGTCGGCGTACGTTCGGTCAGCAGCCGACAGTCGCGGGCCAGATGCTGCTGGTCGAAGTAGCCGGCCTCATGGGCCAGCTGTGCGAGCGGCAGCGGCGAGCGTCCGACCAGCGAAAGGAACCGCTCGAATCGGGCCAACCGGCGCAGGGCTGCCGGGCCCATCCCGAATGCCCGCGTACACAAGCGATGGAACTGCCGCACGCTGAGTCCGGCGTCTGCGGCGAGCGTACGGACGGGGGCCGGCCCTCCCGACCACAGCGTCTCCTCGACGGCGACGACCCGCGGGTCGGCTGCCCCGAACAGACGCAGCGTCTCGCGTTGCAGTGCGCCTACCCGCTCGTCCGCATCGTGCTGTCTCGCGAGGATGGCGTCGACGAACTGGCTCACCTGCCGGCCGGGCAGCAGGTCACGCAGGTCGATCTGCTGGTCGGCGAGCTCGCGTACGTCTCCGCAGATCTTGCCGCCGAGACGACCCGGCCGGACGTCGACGCCGACCGTCGCGCCTCCTGGCACATCGGCCCACCAAGCATGGGTCTGCGGCCCGTAGATGCGTACGGCGCCGTCCGCTGTGACGGTGACAGCCGCACCAGCGCCCGGCAGCATGCGGTATCGGCCGTTCGTGGTCGTCACCCACGCGCCGCCGAGGGTGTGCTTGGCCTCGTGCGCAACCCGACGAGGCGCGAGTGGCGCGCCGGTCTCCGGTTGCGTGGTGGTCATGCCTCGCTCGACGCCGCCCAGATGTTGAGGTTGCCGTCGACCGCGTGCTCGTCTATTTCGGCCAGCTCGCCGTCATCGAGGGCGAGGTTGTCGAGGGCTGCGACGTTTTGCTCGAGCTGGGCGACGCTGCTGGCTCCGAGCAACACACTGGTCACCCGCGGATCACGCAGCGCCCACACGATCGCCAGTTGCGCGAGCGACTGACCGCGCCTCTTGGCTATCTCGTTCAAGGCGCGTACGTGGGCGAGGTTCTCGTCGTTGATCATCGAATCGTTCAGCGACTTACCCTGCGCAGCACGAGAGTCCTCGGGTACGCCGTTGAGGTACTTGTCGGTGAGTACGCCCTGCGCCAGCGGCGAGAACGCGATGCAGCCGGCGCCTTCGTTCTCGAGTACGTCGAGCAACTCGTCTTCGATCCAACGGTTCAGCATGGAGTACGACGGCTGATGGATCAGCATCGGCGTGCCCAGGTCGCGCAGGATGGCCGCTGCCTCGCGCGTACGCTCCGGCGAGTACGAAGAGATCCCCGCGTACCGCGCCTTACCCGACCGCACTGCCGTGTCGAGCGCACCCATCGTCTCCTCGAGCGGAGTGTCGGGGTCGAATCGGTGGCTGTAGAAGATGTCGACGTGGTCGATGCCCATTCGACTCAGCGAGTCGTCGAGGCTGGACAGCAGGTACTTGCGCGACCCGAGGAACCCGTACGGCCCGGGCCACATCTGCCAACCTGCCTTCGTAGAGATGACCAGCTCATTGCGGTAGGCGGCGAAGTCCTCGCGCAGGATCCGCCCGAAGTTGATCTCCGCCGAGCCGTTCGGCGGCCCGTAGTTGTTGGCGAGGTCGAAGTGCGTGACGCCGAGGTCGAACGCCCGTCGCAGGATCGCGCGCTGGGTCATCAGCGGTGCATCGTCGCCGAAGTTGTGCCAGAGGCCGAGTGAGATCGGCGGAAGCTGCAGCCCGCTACGCCCGACCCGGCGGTACGCGAAGCGGTCGTACCGGTCGTCGGCGGCACGGTAGAGATCGAGGGGTCCCTCGGCCATGTGCTTGCTCCTGATTCGTTCTTTCAGACGGTTTCGACGAGGTCGGCGATCGAGTCCGCGACCTTCCACGGACGGTACGGGAACCGCTCGATCTGCTCGCGCCGGGTGCTGCCGCTGAGCACGAGCACGCTGCGCATCCCGGCTTCGAGCCCGGCGATGATGTCGGTGTCCATCCGGTCGCCGATCATGACGGTCGTCTCCGAATGCGCTTCGATCTGGTTCAACGCGCTGCGCATCATCAGCGGGTTCGGCTTTCCGACGAAGTACGGATCGACACCGGTCGCCTTGGTGATGAGCGCGGCCACCGAGCCGGTCGCCGGCATCGGCCCGGTCGGTGAGGGTCCGGTGGCGTCGGGGTTCGTCGCGATGAAGCGAGCGCCGCCCTCGATCAGCTGGATCGCTCGAGTGATGGCCTCGAACGAGTACGTACGGGTCTCGCCGAGCACGACGTAGTCGGGATCGCGCTGGGTCATCACGTAGCCGATGTTGTGCAGCGCGGTGGTCATCCCCGCCTCGCCGATCACGTACGCCGAGCCTTCGGGGCGCTGGTCGTCGAGGAACTGCGCCGTGGCAAGAGCGGAGGTCCAGATCGCCGACTCGGGAACGTCGAGGCCGGATGCCGCGAGCCGTGCTCGCAGGTCGCGCGGCGTATAGATCGAGTTGTTGGTGAGGATCAGGAATCGCTTGCCGGCAGTGCCCAACCGCTCGATGAACTCGGCCGCACCAGGGATGGCCTTCTCCTCCTGTACGAGGACGCCGTCCATATCGGTCAGCCACGACTCCACGGGCTTGGGTTCGCTCATAGTGGCAGTATCGCAGGCCCGCGGCAGTGGGTCAGGCTTGTGCGCACCAACCCTCGACGTACGTCCGCGCGGCATGGTCGAAGAAGTCCGCCGGGTCGGTTGCGGCGGGTGGCCGGAACGCGCCGAGCTCGACGCTCACCAGGCCGTGCACGTTGGCCCACAGAGCGGTTGCGATCGCGTTGACATCGGGTGACGAAGGGAATCGCCCGGAATCGACGGCCCTTCGTACGGCGTCGACGAGCGGCTCGAAGGTCATCGCTGCTTCGTCACCGACAGCCGATGGGAGGTGGTCGCCGACGGCGTGGACGCCGAACATCATCCGGTACGCGTTCGGGTCGGCCAGGGCGGACTCACGGTACGCGCGGCCGAGCGCGATGACGTCGGCGACCGGATCCGTACTTGCGCCGACGGCGCGCTGGCCCGCACCGAGTCGTCCGAAGGCCTTTGCGAACAGCTGCTCCATCAGCCCCGGCATGCCTCCGAACAACGTGTACACCGCGGTTGTCGACGTACCGGCTTGCCGAGCAAGTGAGCGTACCGACAGGGCGTCCATGCCGCCGCTCGCGACCTCGGCGGCCGCCAGGTCGAGCAGCCGACCCCTCAGCGCCTCGTCGTGTATCCGTGGTCGTCCCATACTTGACAGCGTACCGTAACAGTGTTTTTATAACAGTGTCATAGAACTGGAGGGAACCATGCTGGAACTCAGCTCCGAGGCCCGCACGCTCGCGGGCATCCTGCTGCTCGCCCTGATCACCGTCGAGTCCGGCGGCGCGTACCTGACCGCGCTCTCCCGCGGCAAGGCGCCCGCAACCGAGTTCCAGAAGTCGTACGCGCGGGCGGGGCACGGCCACGCCGGAATGTTCGTGACCCTCGGCATCGTGACTGCGGTGCTGACCGACGCGACGACGCTCGACGGTTTCTGGGCGTGGCTCGCGCGCACGGGAGTTCCGATCGCGGCGATCGTGATGCCGGCCGGGTTCTTCTTCAGCTCGATGGGCAAAGACCGCACGACACCATCGCGGTGGTGGGTGCTGATCCCGACCGGAGCAGGCTTCCTGACAGCCGGGCTCGCGACGCTCGGCATCGGGTTGATCACCGCAGCGTGATCGCCGTCGTAGCGCCGTCGACGGGGGCGGCGCTAAGACTGTCTCGCGCCGGGCGTTGCAGAGGCCTTCGCGGTCTCCCACACCGGCGCCACGACCAGCCAGATCCCGGTGATGACACCGAGCAGCCCCATCCACTGCCACAGCTGATCGGTGCTCGCGTTGTCGCCTACGTACCAGATGGCAATGAGCAGGAGCACGGACGAAATCGCTGCGGCCGCAAACATGCGCAGCCATTGCACCCATTCGTAGCGGACTCGACCCCAGCTACCCGAGGCTGGAGGCTTGGCCGGCTTCTGCCCACCGACGAAGCGGTGCGCGAAGTGCGCGTCGGCCCAACGGATAAGACTCGGACCGAACGCGACCGAGAAGCCGAGGTACGCGGCGGCGAGACCGTGAGCCGCAGAAGGCTCCGAACCGTTGCGCAGATCGATGGCGGTCGCGGTCAGCAGCACGAGGTCGACGAACGGCGTGGCGATCAGCAGCACGGAGCTGGTGCGCCGCATCCGCAACACGTAACGAGCAACAAGACCGGCGAGCAACAGAACCCAGAACGCGATCTCGCCACCGATGACGAATCCGATGATCACAACAATCCCCCTTTTTATTACGAGCGTCCGAAATAATACAGTAGGGTGGAACGCATGCCAAAGATCGTCGACCACGACCAGCGCCGCCTCGAGATCGGTGACGCCGTCCTCGACCTGATCGCGAGTGACGGTCTCGAACGCCTGACCGTGCGTAAGATCGCGGCAGTATCGGGCTGGTCGACCGGAGTGCTCGCGCACTACGCCCGCGACAAGGACGACATGATCACCCTGGCAGTGACGTCGATGACCGAACGCTTCGCCGACCGTCTGCGTGCGGTCGATCTGGCTGACCCTCGAACGGCACTCCACGCCGTGCTACGTGAACTGCTCCCGCTCGACACGGTGCGTCGTACCGAGGCGATCGCGTGGTTCCGGCTCGCCGCGTACGACACGGACGGATCGGGGTCGGCGGCAGCGATCCGCAAGGGCCATCGGTTGCTTCGGCGCCTGGTCGCGGACCTCCTCGTCGAGATCGACGACCTGGACTCGGCGACGACCGCGGCCGAGCTCATCGCGTTGGCCGACGGCCTGGCCATCCATCACCTGGTTGACCCGCGCGGCATGGCGCGTACGAAGACCGAGCGCGTACTCGAGGCGCGCCTCGCGCAGATCTGACGTCGTCAGATCCGGCGTACGAACGACGCGATATCTGCGATCGCCGCACGGCTCTCCGGGACCAGATTGCCGAGCACGGGAAACGCGTGTACCTGACCACGCCACATCTTCAGACTGCACGGCACGCCCGCCTCGGTCAGCCGAGCGGCCATCGCCTCGGCGTCGACGCGCAATACCTCCGACGCCGCGACCACGATCATCGCCGGCGGCAGTCCGGCAACGTCCTGCTGCAACGGCGCGCTCTCAGGGTCGATCGGCTCGCCGCCGGATGCGAAGGCCTCAGCGAGTCGCGCGATCCGCGTACCGGGCAAGTACGCGTCGCGCCGCAGGTTGGGATGCGTGAGCATCTCCTTCGAGTAGAAGTCGAGCAACGGCGAGAGCGCCACCAGACCGCCCGGCAACGGCAGCCCGGCCTCACGCGCGGCAAGCGCGACCGCAAACACCAGGTAACCGCCTGCCGAGTCGCCGGCGAGCGTGATCCGCTCGGGATCACAACCCTGTTCGAGCAGCAGTTCGTACGCCTCGAGGCAGTCGGCGATCGAGCGCGATATCGGAGCGGCGGGGAGCTGGCGATACGCGACGGACAGGACGGGTCGGCCACTCGCCTCGGCGAGCCGAGCGACTCCTCGACGGTGGGTGTTGAGTCCGCAGAAGACGAACGCGCCGCCGTGGAAGTAGAGGATGGGGGCATCGTCGTCGGTCTCCCCCGCGCGTACCCACTCGCCTTTGAACCCGTCGAAGTCGACGCGTTCGACGTCTGCGTAACGCGGCTTGGGCGTGAACCGCATTGCGACGTCCAGCGCAGAGGCGGCGACGAAACCGGGCACGCTGATCGGCCACGCCCGAAGCACCGGACGAGCGACGGTACGCGCGGCGGCGTACACGACTCGCGCGCGGTACGTCGCTCCCTGTGGGTTCGCCACTCGTGCTGGCAATACGACAGTCATCTTCGAGCCTCCTCCCGCCCCCGCGGTCGTCAACACAGCGACAACGTAACAGTGACTGGCGTCACAACGGAGCACATCGGCGATGCGAACGCATGACGTTCTCGGCTCGCCGGACGTACGCCTGCTGCGTAGGATCCAGCGGTATGGCCGACTCCCCAGGGCGATACGACATGCTGATCATCGGCGCCGGGCCCGCTGGGCTCTACGGTGCCTACTACGCGGGCTTCCGCGGGTTCAGCGTCGCGGTGCTCGACTCGCTGCCGGAGCCGGGTGGACAGGTTTCGGCGCTCTATCCCGAGAAACTCATTTACGACGTGGCCGGCCTGCCCGCGATCAAGGGTCAGGATCTCGTCGATGACCTGGTCAAGCAGGCTGCGTCCGCCGACCCGGCGTACCTGCTCGGACACCGTGCGGAGGAGCTCTCGGTCAAGGACGACCATGTCGAGGTCACAACGCACCGCGGTCACGTCGTCGAGGCGCGTACGGTGCTGATCACCGGGGGCATCGGCACGTTCACCCCGCGCCCGCTCCCGGATGCCGAGAGCTTCGAGAAGCACGGGCTGATGTACTTCGTACCGAATCTGTCCGAGCTCGACGACCTCGACGTGCTCATCGTGGGAGGCGGCGACTCGGCGTTCGACTGGGCCCTCAGCCTCGAGCCCACTGCGCGTTCGGTGACGCTGATCCATCGCCGCGAGCGGTTCCGTGCGCACCAGGGCACCGTCGACAAGGTACGCGCGTCATCGGTACGAATGCTCGTCCCGTACGAGGTCGCACGACTGCACGGCGGCGACCGGATCGAGGCGGCAGAGATCTTCTGCAACGCCGACGACGGCGTACGTGAGCGCCTCGAGGTACAGGCGGTCGTCGCTGCGCTCGGGTTCAAGGCCGACCTGGGTCCGTTCACCCGTTGGGGTCTCGAGCAGCGCAAGCGCCACATCGTCACCGACCAGGCGATGCGTACGAACCTTCCGCGGGTCTTCGCCGCCGGCGACATCGTCGAGTACGACGGCAAGGTCAAGCTCATCGCGGTCGGCTTCGGCGAGGCCGCCACCGCAGTCAACAACGCCGCCGTCGTGATCGACCCGGACGCCCACGTCTTCCCCGGCCACTCCTCCGACCCCTAGGTCGCTGATGGGCCGCCCGCCCCTCGACTGACCCGCCCGCTGGCCCACCCGCGCACTGGGCCGCCCGCCCGCTGGCCCGCACGTTTCAGCCCCAAAAATCGCGATTCTGAGGCTGAAACGTGCGGCTCAGCGTGGCGCGCCGTCCGGTGCCGTCGAATCCGACCAAGGCCGCTACGCTTGGCTGGTCAACTGGCCTCCGTAGCTCAGGGGATAGAGCACCGCTCTCCTAAAGCGGGTGTCGCAGGTTCGAATCCTGCCGGAGGCGCAGCAGTTTCCGCGAGCCAGACACAAAATCTGGCCGCGGAACCCCTTTGCTCCAAACTCTCGCGACACGGTCGTGACGCGAAACCTTCGCTGGGAGGCGTGACTCAGTGGCGTCACGGTTACCGCACAGTCGCCGGCCGGCCGTCTCGGGATTAGAGATTTCTCCGCACCCGATCGCAGCAGGTTTCGGGCGGCCACTCCCTCAATCACGCGACTCTGAAGCCATCACCGATTGTGAAGGCCTTCACACACCGTAGCCCCCAGGATACCGGGGCAACAACGCCCCGCTGTCACCATCGAAAACGCGAGAAGCTCTGTACGCAAAGGGTTCCAGCGACTCACGCATAGACCGCTCCAACACCCTGCCATCGTGTCGATTGTGAAAAGTTTGACTACTCGCCGTGATTGACAAGCGGCCGAATCTGGGAACAATCAACATCAGAGTAGGCGGGAGATCACCATGGCAGCCTCGACACACGGAAGCGGCTCGGGCGGTCACGGCGGAGGTTTGTCTCCCTACGAACTGGTCCTACTCGTGTTCGTTGGAGCGGTCGCGGTCTTCCTCGCACGAGAGCTCCTCTCGTCGTGGCAGCCCGCTGACGCAGGTACGCAGGTCGCCGACACCGGATCCCGCCTACGTTCGCTCATACTCCCCGTGGCGGTCATCCTGGCCTTCGCCATCGGGATGTTGGTGATCGCACGGCGCATCCGCAAACGGCGCGACTACCTGCTCCGTAGGTACGCTTCAGCGGTTCGTCCGGTCATGCCGAGGACGTACAAGAGCAGCCACCTCCGAGTTCGGCGCTGGTTCGGTGTACGCCCGCGCAAAATGACCATCTCGCTGCCGCCCGAGTGCGAGGTCGATGACTCGGCGTGGCGTGATCGTGTCGTCATGCGGCTGGAGAAGGGCGTCGGCGAGTCGCTGACTGCCCGCTGGCCGGGACGCACTGATCCGCTGCTGCGTGCGCAACCGCGCGTGGTCATTCGCCCCGAGCGCAAGGGTCTTGTCGCCCGCGCCGTGATGGCTGTGTTGCGGTGATGCTCTCATGGCTCGATTCGTCGTCCGAGGTTCCTTCGTCGGGGACACGATGCTGCGCACGCCGCGGTCGCGGCACCCTCCGTAGCGCCTGATCGCAGCCTCAAAGAACACGTGGGTCTCGGGACAGTCTGGCTGCGTACCCACCCGCAGCAACCTTTGAATCCGTCTCGCACGAGTTAGGGCTCACATCATGTTCAAAGGCCAGGAGATCGGTGACTTCCTCACCAACAACATCCTCTTCATCGTCATCATCGTCGCGGGCATCACCATCTGTGTGTTCGCACTGAACGGGTCGGTACGAAAGGCGGTAACGGCAGCCGGGTTGGTCATCCTCGGACTCGGCGTCGTCGGTCTCGCCAGCCAGATCGATCACGTCAGCACCTGGGTCGCGAACCTCTTCACCTGAGTCGGGCCGAGTCGTGCGTATCCACACCGACGACGAGCTCTACCGCGTCGACCGCGTATATCTGGGACCGAAAGGGCGCCGGGTGCCGTGGCGTGCCACCTACCGCGCCTATGGCGTGTGGCTCGTGATGGTGCTTCTGATCGGCTTCGTCACGTTCCAGATCTTCCCGATCAACGCGTCGACGGTCGCCGCAGCGTTCTTCTCGTCGATATTCCTGACAATCCACGTCATGAAGCGTCTCGACTCCGACCGTCCCTTGGTAACGCTGCCGGTCATGGGGTGGCACGAGCTGACGGCGCCACGACCGCAGCCACAGCGACACGAGCGACACATCGTCAAGCTGCGCATCCAGCGGTGGCCCGCAGGCGCGGAGCCTCGCCGTCGCTGGTGGCAGCGCAACCGCGAGGAGCACTGAGATGCACCGGTTGACCTGGTCTGGAAGCAAAACCGACCGCGAGACGCGGCGATCCAAGAAGGAAGCAAGTCGCGCCGAGCGCAAAGCTCGACGGCTTGAGAAGAAGGGCAGCCGCCGGGAGCGTACGTACTCCCAGCGGATGGCACTACGCGCCACCGTTGGTAACGCACACCTGACGATGAACGAGGTCGTGCTGTGGTTCGTCGTCGAGCCGTTCTCGACGAGCTTTCGTCCCCACTCTGATGTCGAGAACCAGATCGGCTCAGCCGCGGCGGCACTCGGCGACTTGGTGGGCCTCCGCCTCTACTGGCGCGTCTCGACCCGGCCGTACCCGATCCGCCGTTGGGCGGAGGACACGTTCCACGACGCGAAGACGCATGGGGAGCCGTTGCCAGGGGTGTCGGATTTCCTCGATCGCGAACAACGCCAGATGCACGGGCTGTCGTTAGCCGACAAGTACGTGTACCTCGGTGTTCGGATCGCGAAGCATCGTCGTTACCCGCGCGACCCCCGGCGCGAGATCCATGCTCTCGCGGACAAGGCACGCGAGGTCACCGAGAAGGTCAGCACCTACGGTTTGGACGCACGTCCGGCAAGCGAGATCGACGTCGAGTGGCTGCTACGTCGTTCGGTATGTCTTGGGATGCCGGTGCCCCCGGTGGAGCACTCCGTCGTCGGCGACTACGACGACGAGGACCTGCCCGAGCTGAGTGAACGCGCCGACTGGACCGCACTGCCTGGAGGTCGAACCTTCCAGGTCACGGGGGATGGCCCGAACGGTCAGCGGGTCACCCGCCATGTCGCCGTGTTGACCATGGGGCGGATGCAGCCGACGACGATCCCCCAAAAGCCGGGCGGTGGCTGGATGCAGCGCACCGATCGTCTCCCCTTCCCGGTTGAATGGTCCGCGCGGGTCGAGATACTTCCCACTGACCAGGTGGTCGGGAAGCTGCGCTCGCAGATGGACAAGATCCGCGACCAGTTCGAGCACTACGTATCCGACCATCAGATCGACCCGCCGGAGTCGCTGAAGCGACAGCGCGCGCAAGCGCTCGCGATCGAGGACGACGTCTCCGAAGGCCTCGGTGGAACCGCCGTACGCACCGAGGGCTGGTACCGGCTCGCCGTCTGGGGTGACACCGAAGAAGAAGCCTTGCGACGCGTCGCGGCAGTGAAGAAGCTCTACGGCCGATCGGTGAACTGGTGGCACAACGCCGACCAGCTGCGTACCGGACGCGAGTTCATCCCCGGCGAGCCCCTCGCGAACACCGCGGCTCGGCGACGCATGTCCGTGACGGCCCTGGCGGCAGCTCTGCCAGCGGTCGCAGCCGAGATCGGAGATCGGATCGGACCGTTCGTCGGCCCCACTTCGGGCACCAGTAAACGTGCCGTTGTCTGGCACCCGTGGCTCAACATGGAGTACGCGAACGCATCGGGTCTCACTATGCTCAGCGGAACACTGGGGTCGGGCAAGTCCATGCTCGGCGGTGCGATCGTGTACCGGACGACCATGCTCGGCGCCAGCTGGACGGTCCTCGACCCGTCGGGGCGGCTCGGGTCGCTGTGCGAGCTCCCCGAGCTTGCGGAGTACGCGGACTACGTCAATCTGTTGCACGGCCGCAATGGCGAGCTCTCGCCGTACCGTGTCGTCGCCGAGCCCAAACTGGAGCACTTCGACACAAAGGACGAATGGCAAGAGGCACGCCAAGAGGCCGCCGCGATCCGCAAGTCGCTGTGCCGCGACACCCTTCGTACGATGCTCCCCGACGCGACCCGGGACAACACCGAGACAGAGTCGGTTCTCGGCCGTGCAATCAGGGCCGTCGGCGGCGCCCCGACGGCGTCGCCGCATCTGGTCCTGAGTCGGCTGCGCGACATCGCGGAGGGAAAAGTCGAGGCCGACCTCACCGCAAAACATCGCGTCCTTGCACGTGACATCCACGACCAACTGTCCGAGCTGGCCGAAACTCCGCGCGGCAAGCTCATCTTCCCCGCCGGGTACGAGAACGACCACAAGGACGCACGCTCAGCGACCCACCGCGCCGTGCCCCGCCTACGGGTGTACTCGCTAGCAGGCTTGAAGATCCCGACCGGTAAGCAGCTCACGGCTCCGGGCGACGAGGAGCGGATGAGCATCACCCTGTTCAATCTGGCGGCGTGGCTCACTCAACGGTCCATCTACGAAGGCGATGCGAACGTCCGTAAGGGCTTGTTCATAGACGAGGGCCACGTACTGTCGCTGTTCGACAGCGGCCGCCACCTCGCGGACAAGTCCTCGACCGACTCCCGCAAGCACAACAACGCGGTGATCCTCGCATCGCAGAACCCGACGCATTGGGATCTCGACAATCTCGCCAACCTCGTCGGATCGGTTCTGGTCGGTCGTACGTCCGGCGACGTCACGGCACCGGCATCGCTCAAGCTCCTCGGCGTCGCCGAGGAGGAGTCGTACGTAAAGGTTCTCAACAAGCTGTCTCAACGCGCGATCGACCGTGGCCGGAAGAAGAGTCATAGCGCGCGAAGCCAACCGAACAGGGCGAAGCGCCAACGCGAGCTGACGCTGCGGCTCGACGGTCGGGTGGTGAAAGTACCGATCACCCAGGAGCCCGACCCGGCGGAGCGTCGGGAGTATGTCGCCCGCATCGGCGACCGTGTCGAGAAGGTCCTCGCCGACCTGCAGGCGCATCCGCACGTGTACGAGGCGTTGATGACCACTCCTGACTCCACGCGGAAGGCAGCCTGATGTCAAGGGGCTGGGTGGTGCGGCTGCTGGTGGTCGGCGGTCTCGTCCTCGCTGTCGTACTCGGTCCGCTGGGATCATCGACCGCCCAAGCCGCCGACTGCAAGCCGAGCGGGGTGCCCAACGCTGCCGGATCCGGAGTGCCGGGCCTGATCGACGATCCGATCGCGAACCCGTCGGGTAAGACGTACTACGGCGAGTACGGCTGGGCAGGGCTCAAGTGGTACACCTGCGACCTAGGCACCGGTCCCGATGCTGTAGCCGACCCCATCGCCGTACTCGACACGTTCTTCGGAAACCTCGGCATGGGCACCGCCACAGTCGAGTCGTCATCGATGACGCAGCTACACGAGTGGGCGCTCGATCCCGGTGAGCTGCTCGAGCCAGTGGACAAGGTCGTCGCGAAAGTCACCGAGATCCTGCGACGCGCCCTGTGGAACGAGTGGGCACCGGTCTTCTTGATCCTGGCCGCGATCATGATCGCCTGGCACGCAAACACTCAGCAGGTACGACGCTCCCTGAACACCGTGGTCGCGATCCTCATCGCCTGTGGCGTGGTCGGCTGGATCATGATGGGACCGGTCAAGGCCGCCCAGACATTCGACGACGCCGTGTCGTCCATAGTCGGCGGCGTCGACGAATCGATCGTCAACGTGACGGGCAACGCCGACCTCTCCGACGAGGAGGCGCGCGGCGCGACCTTCCACGACGAGATCCTCTATCGCCTGTGGTGCCGCGGTGCCCTCTCCAACGAGAACATCGGCAAGGAGTACTGCCCGACCCTCTACGAGGCGGGCGCCGTCGCGTACGCGGATCTCGACGACTACGACTCCGACGACTACCGCAACGACTACAACGACGTGGCCGAAGACCTCGAGGACGAGGACGACAGCTACTACGACGCGCTGAAGGGCAAGCAGTACAACCGCTCTGGCCAGGGCTTCATCGGATTCCTGATGATGACGATGATCGCGCTGATCCGTATTCCGGCGGAGATTCTGATGGTTGCTGGGCTGTTGGTAATGCGGTTGGCAGTGATGCTCGGCCCGATCTTCGCGCTAGCAGGCATCCTCGAGGCCAGCCGATCCATCGCGATCGCCGCGTTCCGCATGGTGCTGGCCTCGGTGATCAACGTCGCCGTCTACGGCATCATCGCGGCCTTGCACACGGCCGTGATCGCGGGCGTCATCGCAGCCGACCCCGGGATGATCGCCGCGCTGGTGCTGGTGACGATCCTCACCGTCCTCTTCTGGAAGCTGTCGAAGCCGTTCCGTTCTCCGACCAAGCTGGCCAGCGGTTCGGAGGCCGGCGAGCAGATGGCCGGTATGGGCGATACGAGCCGAATGTCCCAGCTCGTGATGGGACTCGTCGGCGCAAAGATCGGCGGTGCCCTGGCCAACCGCGGCGATTCGCAGGAGGACGACGCCGACGACGACCGAGAGCGTCCTGGCGGCTCCGGTGAAGACCGCGACGAGACGTACACCCGGCCCGACGACGGTCCCGACGGTCGGTCGGACGGCGGAGGCGATGACGGCCCCGACGAGGATGGGCCCGGCGAGGACGGCAGTCCGCGTACGCCCGACAGCGATAGCGACAGCGACGACGACGCGCAGTCTGCGCCCGAGCCGGACATCAACGTGGAGATACCCGACTTCGTACCTGCCGACTTCTTCCGTGAAGCCGCTGAAGACGACTACTCCCGCTCCTTCGACGGGCCCACAGTGCCCATGGCGGACGGAGACGGCGCCTCCTCGGCGGACGCACCCGTCGAGCCGGAACCCTCGACGGCCCACTGGCGGCCAGAGCCGGACCTCGCGGAGGAGGAGGTATCGAACGACGGACCCGCCGACGTCGGCGCCGCCCGCGAGTACGCACCGCTCAACGTCGAGATCCCTGGAGCTGACTCGCCCGAGGTGACGGTGCTCGCCACAGGAACGCACACGACGCACGAGGTGACGCTGACCGAACCTGAGTACACCAGCACCGGGGAGCTCAGCTACGAGATCTTCCGGCCGGACCGCGACGACACCGACAATGACGTCACAGCCATCCCGCCGGACGGTGACGGCCGATGAGCGTCTACGACATCGCCGACATCGCGCGGCTCGCGTGGTCACGAACCTGGCGTTGGCTCGTGTGGTCACCGCGTCGGCTCGGCGCCGTCGTGGGTGCCGTTATCGCGATCGTGATCGGGTGGACCCAGCTGAGCGGTACCGGGCCAGTTCTGCCGTCCGACGAGACTCAAGGTGCTTATGCCTCGGACGACCTACCTGGTGGCTGGCAGGACTGGCAGGTCGTGACGGCCCATCCCGAAACCGATACCCCGGCGACCGAGCCTGTGACTCAGGCACCAACCACCACGCCGCCCCCGACCAACGACACCGACCCGAAGGAGTCACGAGACGAATCGAACGACGACCATGCGGCCCACCAGCCACCGAGCAAGCAGACGCAGCAGAAGGCCAAAGCCGCCGCGTACGCATTCGCGAAGTCGTACGTGCATTCCGAGCGGTCCCGGAAAGCCTGGTACGCGAAGGTCGCCCCTCATGCCGTCGAGGCATTACGAAAGCCTCTGAAAACGGTCAACCCCAAGAACATCCGAGCCAGGAAGATCACCGGCAAGACCACGATCGACTCACTCGGTGACATGGGCGGTCGGATCGTCGTACCGACCAACACCGGGAAACTCGTCCTCGGTGTCACCAGGACGGGCTCGGGATGGGCGGTCTCGAAGGTGATCCCACCGGTACAGAAGTCGTCGCCGAGGTGACCGCGCATGCCGGCACCGATCGTCGCACTGGCGGCGAAGCAGCACGCACCCAAGATCATCGCACTGGTTGTGGCGCTGATCCTGATCTTCGTCGGGCTGATCACGACCTTCGTCGTCATCCTGTTCGGTGGCCAGCAGACCGCCGCGGCATCGAACCCCTGCATTCCCGCCGCGGACCCGGGCGTAGGGGACGCAGACGAGGACCTCCCGTGGACCCCTCCACAGATCGGAGACTTCAACGACGAGCAACTGCGCAACGCCAAGACCATTGTCGACACCGGCCGACAACTCGGCATCCCCGAATACGGCCAGGTGATCGCCGTCGCCGTGGCGATTCAGGAATCGACGCTCACCAGTGACGCCCGCAACGACGACTCATCCGCAACGGGGCTGTTCCAACAGCTCGACGCCTGGGCTCCTGAGTCCGATCGCCTCGAACCGGCGACGGCATCGAAGATGTTCTACACCGGAGGCCGGACCGTGCCGGGCGTCGATGGCGACGGCAACGAACCTGGGTTGCTCGACATCGAAGGCTGGAAGGAGATGACCGTCGGCGAGGCCGGCCAAGCGGTCCAGAGGTCCGGCGACCCGCTCGGCTCCTGGTACGGCCGCCACGAGGACACCGCTCGCGAGATCGTCGCCAAGATGGGCGGCGACGAGTCGATTGCAGTGCAATGCGGCAACGGCGAGGCAATGACTTGCCCCGAGTCTCCATGGCCCGACCTCGAGCAAGGTCTGACGCCCGATGCGTTGCGCGTGCTGCGCTGCATTCACGAGCAGTTTCCCGAGATCGAGTCTTGGTCCGGAGTCTCACCACGGCCCGACAACCCCGAGTCCGACCATCCGACCGGGCGTGCCGTCGACGCGATGATCCCCGACTACGGCACAGATACCGGCCGTCAGTACGGACGCAAGGTCGCCGAGTGGGTCAAAGCCAACGCATCAGGCCTCGGCGTCAAGTACGTCATCTTCGACGCCAAAATCTGGGAGGTCAGCCCCAACGACGACGAGACCGGCTGGCAGCCGTACGAACACCCGTCGGGCGCCACCGACGACACCAGCCTGCATCGCGACCATGTCCACGTCAGCGTCTACGGCAACGCCGCCGGGCAGACGGAGAACTCCGGGTCATGGACACCGCCGATCACGGCTCCGTACACGATCACGGCCACATGGGGCGAGACGTCTCCGTACTGGCAGACGTACCACACCGGCGTGGACCTGGCGTGCCCCTCCGGAACGCAAATCCACGCCATCGCGGGCGGCACAGTCGTCAGCACGGAGTACGACAGCGCGTACGGAAACCTCACGGTCGTCCAACTGCACGACGGCGTACAGGTCTGGTACGCACACCAAACCGAGCAACGCGTTGCGGTTGGCGACGTAGTCGGACCAGGCGAGGTCATCGGGACGGTCGGTGCCACCGGCAACGTCACCGGCGACCATCTCCACCTCGAGGTCCGAGTCGACGGCGCGGATGTAGACCCACAGCCGTATCTGCAGGAACGAGGAGTGACGCTATGAGCACGACCAACCTGGCCGCGGCGGCCGCGATCCTTGTGATGCTGCCCCTCACCGCATGTGGAAGCGGATCAAGCGGCACGGCCGCCGGAACCCGCGACGGGGTACGCATGTCAGTCCCCGATTCCGTAGACACATCGTCTCTCACAGTCATCGTCGACCAGGCCGGCCTCGAAGCGAGCGACACCGTCTCCGTCTATGCGTACCGCACGGCATTCGACGAGGCCGAGCCGAGTTGCCAGGGCGATCCCGCTCCGGTCGGTGAGCTGTCCGTCACCTCGGACGGCATCGAACCTGTCTCCACAACACTGCCCGGGGCTCCCGGGCGATATTGGTGGCAGGTCATCGCCCCGGGATACACCAGCGAGTGCGGCGCCGCATCCACGATCTACAAAGCCATACCGGAACTCGCGCTCAGCACGAACGAGGCATCCTCCCAAGAGGCCAGTGGCAGTCGCTCGGGGCGCACCGGTGAGCCGTACAAGGTCGGACTCACAGTGTCCAACGATCCTCCCGAAGACGACGTATGGCCGGTCGAAATCGTCTGGTACGGCCCATTCGACTCCACACCCGAGGCCGTTGCAGCGGGCTGCGGAGAAGGCGCACCGATTGGTGCGACAACAACCGTCCAGGTTGACAAACAAGGTGAGTACGCGAAGTCCGTCGCTGTTGACGCGCCTGGCGTGTACCGAATCGTCGCCCACACCAACGAGACCACGCATGCCGCCGCCGCGAGCACAGGCTGCGACGAATACTCGCCGTTCGTTGCCATCAAGTAAGTGCGCACCGTTCGACGCGGAGCCAGGTGTCGAAGTCGACCGCGTCGCGGAAGGCCTTATCCGGAAGTAGAAGGTCAGTAACCCTCAGCGGTTGCAGTCGAGTTGCCGGAGCCTGACCGTGTCGGCCATCGCCTGATAGCCCTCGTCGCCGGGGTGCAGGTGGTCGCCGCTGTCGTACGCCGGGAGGAATCGTTTCGGGTTGTCGGGGTCGCGGGTCGCCTTGTCGAAGTCGATGACCGAGTCGAACTGCCCACTTGTGCGAATCCAGTGGTTGACCTCAGTACGCAGCGTGTTGCGCTCCTCGCTGTACAGGCTGCCGCCTTCCCAGGGCGTCAAGGTGGCACCGACCGCACAAAGCCCCTTGGCATGAGCGCGCTTGATCAGCTGTCCGTACGCAGTAGTGAGATCCTCCGGCTCGGTTGCGATGTCGTGCCGGATGTCGTTGATCCCTTCCAGGATCACCACGGTCTCGACGCCGGGCTGCGACAAGACGTCCCGGTCGAATCTGGCTTGGGCGCTGACACCTGAGCCGTCTGCGAGAACCTTGTTGCCCGAGATTCCCTCGTTCATCACGCCGAACTGCTTCGGCCGCGGCTGATCGTTCATTCGGCGGGCGAGGTAGTCCGGCCACCGGCGGTTCGCGCCCGCTGTAGAGCCGTTTCCGTCGGTGATCGAGTCGCCGAACAACGCAACTGTCTCCACCTGCTTCGGCTCCTCGACGACGATCCCGTCGACCCAGTACCAATGCTTGGTCGTCGCGTCGTACGCCTGTCCGCTCGCGTCGCCGGCATGGTCGCCGCCAGTGGCGACGTACGAGGTCTGGTTCGCCACGTTGTGCCCGGTCGCCGTACCCGGGTCACCGCTCGTGTGCACGCTCACCGCGAGCGTGCTTTCGGCACGTACCTTGCCCGGCAGAGGGTCACTCAGCACCTCGGCGCCGGCCGGCACCGTGATCGAGGTCCGCTCGTCGAACGTGACGCGCCGGTTTCCGGTCACCTCCGCAGAGCCGTCCGAGGCAGCACCCACGTACACCGAATCGAAGGTGACCGGCGCAGTGCCGAAGGCATTCGACAGCGATACCCGAAGGTCTGCTCCCGCAACGCTGGTGTGCACGATGTTTCGTACCGTCTGGTTCGACATCGTGCCATCGGTTCGGTCGGCGCTCGCACCCCATGTCACGACGTGACGGGTGTTGCCGCCCGCGGCGGCGTTGCTCTCGACGGCAGCAGGTGCGAGCACAACGACCAACGCTGCAGAGGTTGCTGCGATCATCCCCCGCCATCCGGTGGCAGTCCTCTTGCGGGTCTCGATCATGGTCGGTTCTCCTCACCGGTGGCGTGCCTCAGAAAGCGAGTAACTCAGACCTGTTGAGATTGTCGGGCGGCCGTCGTATCGGTCAACGGTTCGACAGCGACTCCGCGACGAACGGCATGATCGATGCGCCCAACGGTCCTCGTGTCCTGCGGGTCCGCTCCGAGATCGGCCACATACGTCAGGCCCGAAGACTGTGTGCAGCCAAGCGATCGCGGCATCCTGATCGCAATCAGTCGATGCGGTTGCCAGGCTCGGTCGCGGCGGTGAGCGCATTCGCGTACGTGCGAGTGATAGTGGTCGGGTGGGTGATCGCGCTGCCTACAACGACGGCGTGCGCGCCGAGTTCGAGGCAGCGCACGGCGTCGGCCGGACTTCGGATCCGTCCCTCGGCCAGCACCGGCACGTCGCACGTCTGCGCCAACTCCTCGACCAACCCGAAGTCGGGTCCGACGGTTCGTCGCCGGACTCCCGTGTATCCGGCGAGTGTCGTGGCGACGCAGTCTGCCCCCGCCTGCGTGCTGGCGTCGGCGTCCTCCAACGAGCCGCAGTCTGCTAAGGCCAGCGCGCCATGGGACTGGATCGCAGCGACACAGTCGGTGAGTGTCGAGCCATCGGGTCGCGGTCGCGATGTGCCGTCGAAGGCGACGATTGCGACGCCCGTGCGGGCAACGGATTCGCAGTCCGATACCCGCGGGGTGATGAACACACCCTCGCTGCCGACCTTCACCAGGCCGATGACCGGGACGTCGAGTGTGCTCTGAATCAGCTCGATGTCGGCGAGACCTTGGGCCCGAATCGCAACTGCGCCACCGAGTACGGCCGCTTGGGCCATTGCGGTCATGATCCGCGGCTCGCGGAGCGGCTCGCCCGGGTAAGCCTGGCTCGAGACGATCAGTCCGCCCGCGAGCGACTCAACTATCTTCTTCACCGTTCTGACTCCCGAGTGACGGCGTAGTGGGCGGCCCCTCTCAGGGCTGACCAACGGCTGGGTTCGGCGACCACGAGCGGTGTTGCCGTCAGGTACGGGACAACAGTGGCCGAGTACGCCGCTCGTACCGCGTTCTCCCAGCTAGGGCCGCCGCGGCTGAGGCCTCCAGCAAGCACCACGACGTCTGGGTCGAGCACGTTGACGAGTCCGCCTGCCGCGGTGCCGAGCGCGGCTGCGCCGAGTGTCATCGCGCGCTCCGCAATCGGATCGCGATCAGTGCGCTCGAACAGCTCACGCGTGCCGCGCAAATCATGTTCTCCCCCGTTCTCTCGGTACCAACGCAAGATTCCGGCACCGCTCGCGATCGCCTCCAAATGGCCGGTCCTGCCGCAGTAGCACTCCAGTCCGTCGGCTTGCGGCACCGCTAAATGCCCAAGGTGACCTCCCGCCCAATGTTGCCCGTGCTGCGGCTGACCGTTGACCACGTATGAGCCGCCGATCCCGGTGCCGGCTGCGATCACCACCGCGGCGCTGGCATCTCGAATGGCACCGGACTGCGACTCGCCGAGCGCGAATGCGTGCCCGTCGCCGAGAACGTATGTAGGCAAGGCCAGCTCGGACGCGACGCGATCGGCGAGGGGCGTTCCCTGCCAACCCGGAATGCTCGTCGTCGCGGCGAGTACGCGCCCTGCAGCCGAATCGATGACCCCGGCAGAGGCGATGCCGACGACCGCAGTGCGCGCGTCTGCCACGGAACGCGCAATCGCGACCACGTCTGCGACAACGCTGTCCGGGCTCGACTGCGGTGTCTCGACACGACGCACGGGCTCGATGACCGTACCGTCGCTCGATACCCGAGCTCCCGCGATCTTGGTGCCGCCGATGTCGACCGCAACAGCGTTCACGGATCTCTCCGGACCACGAGCTCGAAGCTGTACCGGTCGCCGCGATAGGTCGTCTCTGCGTACTCCAGGGCTCGGCCACGGTCGGAGTAGGTGACTCGCGCGACCAGCATCGCGGCGGCGCCGACAGCCTGGTCGAGATGCTTGGCGGTCTCGGCCTCGAGATTGACCGACTTGATCGTCTGCGCGGCGCGATCGACCTTGATTCCTGCGTCCTCCAACTGTTCGTACAACGAGCTCGAGATGTCGAGCTCGTCCACGGGAACCAGATCGCGCAGCAGGTAGACGCTCTCCAACGCCATCGGCACGCCGTCCGCCAAGCGCAGCCGTCGTACGCCGATCAGCTCGGTTCCGAGCTCGATGTCGAGTAGCGAAGCCAGCTCTTCGGTCGCCTCGACCGGCTCAACAGCGAGGACCTCGCTGGCCGGAACCAGATTTCGCTGACGCATGTCTTCCGAGAACCCGGTCAGGCGAAGGGACTTGGCGACAACAGTCGGGTCGGCAACGTACGTGCCCGAGCCCTGAACGTTGTACACCAGCCCACGGCGTACGAGCACCTGAATCGCTTGACGGACGGTCATCCTGCTCACGTCGAACTCGTCCATCAACTGGCGCTCGGTACTGAGCGCAGCGTGCGGTTCCATCTCGTGCACTCGTTCCTCGAGCGAGCTGGCCAGGCGCTCGTACTTCGGTCGGGAGCGTCGACTGGATGGTTGACTCACGATCCACCTAGCCCTTCACTGCGCCGGACGACAGCCCGCTCACGAGATACCGCTGCGCGAACACGGCAAAGAGTATCGGCGGAAGCGTCGAAAGTACTGTGGCCGCAGATATGTCCCCCCAGCGCACGCCAGTGCTCGTCACGAAATTCGATGCCCCCAAAGTGATCGGCGTTGCTTCGGATGACGACAGTACAAGGGCGAACAGATAGTCGTTCCACGAAAACACGAAAACAAGGACGCCGACGGCAACGAGCGATGGTGCGATAACGGGCACGATCACCGATACGAGAGTCCGGTAGACGCTTGCACCGTCAACCATGGCCGCCTCTTCGATCTCGACCGGGACATCTCTGAAACCCGCGCTGAGCAAAATGATGGCGAGCGGCAGGTTCATGAACGTGTTAGCGAGCACCAGCCCAAGCTGCGTGTCCATCAGCCCGAGATTGGACATGAGCAGAAAATAGGGAACGATGAAGAAGATCGCCGGAAGCAGCCGTAGGCCGCTGGAAGCGTTCATCAGCAGCCTGCCACCGAAGCCCAGCCGAACCCCTGCGTACGTGCTGGGTACGGCGATCAGCAGCACGAGTACGACGGCGCCGAGAGCGATGATCGCCGAGTTCAGGAAGTACCGCGGGAAGTCGTACCCGGAAGCACCGAGAGCGTTCGCGTAGTGATCGAGTGTCAGCCCATCCTCGATACTCGTCGCATCGGACGAGATGTCGCCATCGGTACGCAGGCTGACAAACACTGCGTTCAACCACGGCAGGTTGATGACGGCAACGACTACACCGACTGCACCGGTGAGGAGCCACCGGCGCGGCGACCGCGACTGCTGGGTGTTCATGATGCTTCCTCCGAACGCGCGATCCGCTTGACGAACAGCGGTACGAACGGCAGGAAGACCACCATCACAATCGTCGATGCCGCGGCCGCGAGTCCATAGCTCCCGGTCTCGAACGCGACCTTGTAGATGTAGATGCTCAGCGTCGTCGTTGACGTGCCGGGCCCGCCACCGGTGAGCACGTAGATCACATCGAACGTCCGCAACGCGTCGATCAGCCGGAGGAACACCGCGGCGACGATGATCGGGCGCATCAGCGGCAAGACGATCGACACCAGGGTTCGCGTACGACCGGCTCCGTCCACCTGCGCCGCCTCCAGCACGTCACGGGGGAACGACTGCAGACCTGCGTAGACCACGAGGAACGTGAACGGTGTCCACTGCACTACATCGAGCAGAACCAACAGCGGCACAACGGAGTCGGGGTCGAATAGCGACACATTCAGTCCGACGTTCTCGAGTGCGGCGGGCACGAGTCCGATGTCGCCGTTCAGGATCAGTCGAAAGGTGACCCCCATGAGCGCGGGCGCGATCATGATCGGCAGGAGCAGTGCTGTGAACAGGATCTTCTTTCCCGGGAACGCGCGGTTGAGAAGCAGCGCGAGCCCGACGCCGAGTACGCCCTCGATCAGGGTGGTCGCGAGAGCGAAGAAGAGGGTGAACCGCACGGCTTCAAGGAAGCCAGGGGACCCCAGGACGTCTGTGAAGTTCTGCAGGCCGACAAAAGATGCTTCGGGCTTCTGCAAGGACAGATCGTAGAAGCCGGTCTGGATCCCTTGATAAACCGGATACAGAATGAAGATCAGCGAGAAGACAATCAGAGGCGACCCGAGAATCCATTTCGCGACCCTCGGCCGCACACTGGAGCGCGCGATCATCGTACCTTCCGCAGGGTTGTCTCTGGTGTCGTCATTCCAATCCGTATTCGGGTTGTGGAAATGGGTTTCACTCCAGCAACGCTTCGAGTTCGGCGTTCGCATCGGCGACAGCCTCATCGGGCTCGGCATCTCCAACCCAGGCGGGACTCAAGCGCTCGGCGAGCTTGCTGTAGATCTGGAAGGTGTTCGGCAGCACCGGTGGGCTGTACCCGTCAGTTGCAATCGACGACGAGATCTTCTTGAAGACGGGGTTCACGTCGGCCTCCTGCTCGAGAACCTCCGGCATCGCCGGGATCCCACCCGCCTTCGCGTAGACGCTCATCGCCTCCGGCTCGGCGAGGTACTCCAGGAAGTCCTTCGCGGCATCCTTGTTTTCCGAGTACTTGTTGAGCGCGACCGCGAGAGCGTGCACGTGGGTCTTCCGCCCCGGCACGGGTGCGAGCGCAATCTTGCCAGCCACCTTGGGCGACGTGGCCTTGTCGTTCAGCTCGGCGAATCCGGCGGACCAATGGATGGCGAACGCCGTGTTGCCTGACTGCAGAGCCGCTTGCGTCTCAGGGAACTCCGCCTGCGAACTGTCGGGAGACGTCCAGCCGTTCTGGTAGATGTCGGCATAGAGTTGGACGGCCGCCTTCGCTTCGGGTGTATTGAGGTTCGCCTCGCCGTCCGGTGTCGTCCAGCTGCCGCCCATGCCCCACAGGACGTCGTCCCACACCATCGTGTTGTACAGCAGGTTCTTTGCCTGCAAGATCGTTCCGTATTCCGTCGGCGACGAACTATTCGTCGACTCGGAGAAGTACGCGGCCATCACCTTGTAGTCGTCCCAGTCCCACTCCTGTGGGGGTTTGGGCGCTCGCGCCTCCCCGAGAACCTCTTTCGCGATCCGCTCATAGGCGCGCTTCTGCTGTGAGTCATCGAGCAGGCCGTCGATCAAGTCCTTGCGATACATCAGGAAATGGCTGCTGATGTCGAGAGGCAGCGCATATTGCTCGTCCTCGTACTGCAGACTCGATGCGGCGACCGGGAAGTAGTTCTGTGCGTCGATATCGTCGAGCGGCTCAAGAGCGTTCGCGAACTGTCCGACGTTGTAGCTTGCGACGAAGTAGATGTCTTGCTCGTCGGACTTCGCCGCCATCAGGGTCGATTCCTTGGAGAAGGTGTCCTGACGCGACAGCAGGGTCATGTCGACTTTGATTCCCTCGTCGTCACCGCGCGTGGCGTTGTACTCGTCGACGACGTCGCCCATCGCCTCCCCCTCCGGGCCCGGCCACAGCACCATCTTCACGGTGCCCGTGCCGTCGCCTTCGCCCCCGCCGTCACCGCTGCCAGTACTCGGCGTGCAGCCCGTGAGTGCAATCAGCACTACAGCGGCGACTGGCGCAGCTAGCCGTGCGTACTTGGTCATTTTGGTCTCCTGTCAAAGGTCAGAACGAGGCTTTCGCGAACGCATCGGGTGTTCGGAGCCGAACCATCAGTTGCCCGCTGTCGACCGCATCAGCCGGGCCACGGCACCTGGCGCCAGCGCCGTCCGCAGCAGGCGCAGCTCGTCCAAGCTGCCGACGAAGTACTGACCACCGTTGGGCGTGCGACCGAACGTGTCGGGAACGGCCGGGTTGCCCCAGTGGTAGCGATCGGACGGGAACGACGTGCCGGTCTCGGACTCCGCTGCCTGCTGGTTTCCGTCGACGTACGCCCGGATCTCAGACTCAGTGAAGTCGATCGTCACAGCAACGTGATGCCATTCTCCGGGCGCCAGGCCAGTGGCGTCGAAGGTCCGGCCCACCGCACCGCCCGGGTAGTCGCTGCGGGCACCGACCACGAGCTTCGAGGTGCTGCCGTCGCCCTTCAGGGTGAGGTCAATACCGGGCCGGCGATTGGTGATCCGGGAGGCGAACAGACTTTGCGTGCCGTCGGTCACGGCCGCCGGCTTGACCCATGCGCCGATGGTCACCCCAGGCGCACCGTCCAGGTCTTTACCGAGCAGGTTGGTCAGGTAGACGTAGTCGTCACCGTCATTGGCTACGCCGCCACCATTCTGGCCGGCGACCCGGTCGCCACCGATCAAGACGCCGTCGTTGCCACGGCCGGAACTGTCGCGAACTCGGTACCCGTCGGCCTCATCAAGGCTCCAGGATCCAACGAGGCTTGCTTCTTCGCGCTCGCTACTATCCGCGTGACGGGCAGTGTCACGTTTCCGCGCAGGGGCTGCCCCGTCTTCGATCGCGTCGAACTCAGCCGAGACCTCGTCGGAAACGTCTTGCCGATCGGTCGGCTTCTTCGGGAAGAAGCGGTCACCGGACAGGTAGAGCAGCGTACTGATCGCGATGGGAGCGTTCGTCCAACCCACCTGCACGGCGTACGGGCCCCAGCCGGTGTCGGCACTGCTGCCGTAGTACTCCCAGTTCTTGTAGTCGAACGCTCGCATCCACGTACCGTCGAGCGACTCGTCGGGGCTCTCGATCTGAATCCGAGCAAGGTAGTCGAGCAGGCGCTCTTGGATGCGTCGGAACACCGGACGGTCGGTCGCCTCGTACGAGACCTGCAGATTCATCGACAGCAACCCGAGGCTGTACAGCTGATCGGTGACCGGGTCACCGTTCTCCTGGAAGATGCTGTTCTCGCCCGTTCCGTACGCCTCATTGCTCGCCGGGTTGTGGCCGTCGAGCTCGGGTATCGCACCCGTCTCGGCATCCTGGTGCTTTTCGATGTACTTCGCGATGTCGAGCATCGCCCGCAGGTAGTGGGGTTGCTCGGTGTAGGTGTACGCGCCCGCGAGCGGCAGCAGGTAGCGTCCGAGCGCTGACGTACGGCTGGTCTCGATACCCACCTCGGGAAACTCCGCGATCATTCGGTCGAGGCCCTTGGTCGCTGCATCCAGGTACTTCTGCTCCCCGGTTTCGGCGTACGCATAGATCATCGCCGTCTGCGGCTGGCTCTGCCAGTGCGGATCGAGCGCGATGTCGTCTTGATCGGGGATCGCTGCCGTGCCCTGCCAGCCGCGTTCGAGCAGGTCGGCAGCGCTCGGACGCTTGACGGGGTACAGGCCGGTCTCGGCGTTGGCCGTACGCCGGAGCGCCTCGGTGCCGCGCAGCCCGTCACGAAGCGCTGCCTGATCGCCATCCTGACCGAAGCGGACGAGCGACATCAGGCTCAGCCAACCTTGGTCGTCTGGGTAGAGCCATCCGAGATCGCCGTGCTCCTTCGTGTCGTATCCGCGGGTCGACCATGACCCGTACAGATAGTTGTTCTCCTTAAGGAGCATGCGATCGAGCGCCAGGTCCGAGAGGGTCTCCGCGGTCTGCGCGTACCGGCCCTGCCCGGTCAGCTCGCCGTACAACCGGAACGCGTACGCACTCTGTACGAAACTGTCACCGCGCGTACGCTCGCGGAAGCGGTGGGTGCCGTCTGGTCGGAGCTCCGAGACCAGACCTTCGGCGGCGCCGGCCTCGCCGTTGCGCCGGTAGTACAGCATCCCTGCCCGGTCGTACCAATCCATGGTGCGATCGACCATCCGCCGATACATCTGGCGCCTCGGCTTCAAGGTGAGCCCCACCGTGTCCGTCCGCGTCCAGTCGCCGCTGCCCGCCGTGATCCGGAATGTATGCCGCCCCTCGGGCAGCCGCATCGCGCCGGAACGGTAGCGACCCGCAGCCGTTTCGTGGAGCCTGACCCGGCGCCCGCCCAGTTGGGCGATGACCTCGGTGTTCGGCGCCGATTCGACGACGAGCCGCACGGGCTGGCGCAGATTCGCCCATTCGCGGGGCGTCGTCCAGGCCCGGATCGGCGCCTCGTTCGCGCGGACCTGATCCTGTGCGGGCTTCGGAAGCAAGGAGAGCAACAGATCACGGTTCAGTTGCTGCCAGGCAGTGCGTAGGCCGTAATTGCCTCGCTCGTAGTTCGACAGAGCGGTGGTCGCATAGAGCAGCGTGCCGTCGCCGACGGGTACGCGTAGCAGCGCGGGTTCGACCTCGTCGGGGAGCCCGAACACGGCGTCGTACACCCCTGCGACCTTCGCGTACACCAGCGGCACCTGCGCTCCATCCGGAGCGGCGGCCGGCAGGCGGTACGACTGATGCTCCTCGAACACCGCAAGGTCGCTCGCGCTTTCGGTGACCGGATCGGGCTCGGCTGCCACGATGCGCTCGAAGCGAGCGGGGCTCGGCGTCGTGCCGGTCGTCGGGAACAGGTCGGACTCGGACGTCGCGAACTCGACGTACGCCGATCCACCGTCAGCGACGAACTCCTCGACCGCCGACGAAGCGTCCGCGGACAGCCGAGTCGGTTCGGGGTATGCCGGTGCCGTCACGACCAGGGCGTCGAAACTGGCGAGATCGGCCGAAGCCAACTCGTCGACGGAGAACCGAGACGTGTCGACCTCCATATCTTCGAGCAGCTCGATGTACGCGTCGGCGCGGTCCGACCCGAACACCGCTACCGACGCCACGGCGTCGCCCGGGCTCGGTTGCGTGCGGCTCTGCGCCGGAGTGGCGAGCATGGTCGCTGCGAGCGCACCGGCCGTTACGACCGCAGCGATTCGGAGACGGGCAAGGCGGGGCCGGTTCGACATCGGTCCTCCCAGACGTGGGCGTCGTGCCGTCGCCCGAGCGACAAATTGGTTCGTATCAATCTTGGCTAGTTAGCCACACATCTGCCAACTCGTCAAGGACTCGACGGTGAATTGATACGGACAACATTGCCGAACGCTCACGACCCCGAGCGGCCATTCGACCGCTCCGGCGCCTACGTCTCGTCGGTAGGTCGCGGTGACACCGTCGTGGCCGTACCTGCCGACGCGCGCTCTGCCTGGCGACGGTCCCAGTCCTTGGCGATGTGCCGCATGAGTGCGGGATAGACCAGCCAGTAGCGGAACGGCTTGATCGCCGCCATGTACAACTGGCCGAATCGCCCATTCGGCTTGACCAGGACCGCCATCTGTCCGCGGTACTTGCCGTCTGGGGTCTGCACCCAGCTCATGTGGCCCAGCAGCTGCACGGTCTTGTTGGCGTACTCGTTGTCGGTGAGGTAGACGGCGTTGAACAGCGCACTTTTGGAGTCCGGCCCCTTCGGGGCCATTCCGCAGGTCATCGGGCAATCGGTCACGCACGGATGGGACCCGTTGTCCGACGCCGTCGTCGTCGCCGTCCCAGTGCAGGATCGCGCCGAGCTTCCAACGGATGTTGAGCATCGTACGCACGATGAAGTTCGGGTGATCGTACGCGTCCGCGTCTGAGTTCAGCTCCAGCAGCAGCGGGAAATCGTCGGGTCCGCCAGGCGTCGGCAACGACCAGACGTCTTCCAGAGTGAAGTCCGACGCGATCTCGTGAATGCGCCACGGCTGCTCCAGGTGGGCAGATTTCGGCAGACGTTGGCCGCCATTGGCTCGACTGTTGTTCATGACGATCATGCTGCGACCGTCGAGCTCCTGTTGCATCCCTCCTCAGAGCGACCGTCGCCTCCCTGAGCGGGGGTCATCGGCCAGCCGCGGCCTTGTGCCTAGGGGACGATCCGTACGGAGTCGATCGCGATGTCACCTGTGCTGGTGAGTGGATCCAGGCGGAGTTGAGTCAGCGACGTGGCCTCACCTGGAATCTCCACCCGGTACGTACGCTGGTTGCCCGGCTCGACCGTGAACCGCCCACTGTGGGCTTCGCCGAATCCGCCACCCTCGGTTGCCCAGAACAGCTGCCCACTGCCACCGACAGACGCCGACATTGTCATCTCCACCGCGACTCCGTCCGCGACAGGGACGGACATCTTCGGACCGACTAGGTACGGGTCGCCGCCGACGGAGCGAAACCGCAGCTTCCCGTCCGAGGCGGTGAGGTCCTCGATCTGATTCTCACCGCTCCAGCCTTCGGTGTCCCCGTCGGTGTCGAACTCCCAGGCGGCGTACGCATTGGCGACCGTGACCTTCGCCGTCCGCGAGACGGTACGACCGTCGGTGCCGGTCAACCGGAAGTCGACTGTCGTCGAGCCTTCAGGCGCGTCTGCCGGCGGCGTCATGATCACGTCGACCGTAGTCCTGACCTCTGCTCCGTTCGATGGCACTGAGATGTCGGCCGAGGCGGGATCAACTTTCCATCCGTCGGGAGCCGACGTCGTCAGGGAAGCTTCCAGGTTTGCGGGAGCGATTCCGTCGACCACTGCCGTGAAGGTCACCGGACGCCCGGGCAAAACCGACGCAGATCGCGGCTCGACAGCCAGATCGATCGACCGCACCTCCGTTCCCTCCCTGAGATCGAGCGTCACCTCGCGCTGTGGCCGTACTTCGACCGGTCCGAGCAGCCCGGAAGGATTATCACGCCCCTCGATCTCGTTGGACGGAGTGTTGGTCACCATCACCTCGACGACGTTGTCTCCCTCGTGTAGGAGATCCGTGACGTCGATGGTGCAGGGCGCCCAGTCAAGTGCCCCGGCATGCTCACCGTTGACGGTGACGTCGGCGAGGTCGCGTACGCGCCCGAGGTCAAGCTGCGCACGCCGCCCCGTGGCGAGGAAGCCGTCAGGCACCGTGAACCGCTTCGTGTACGTACCGGAGCCCGAATACTTCGCGTCGAACTCCGTCCACGACCCGAGCGGCTCCGACGCCGTCTCGTCGGCGGAGTCGTCGAACCGGAAGTCCCAGTCGCCGTCGAGCGCAAGCGGCTCCAGCGGATCGTCGACCGTCGCGACCGCTCCGTACGAGTGCCCGCGGTACTCGCCCCGCGCATAGACCTCGCCGGGCTTGTCGGTGACCAACGTCGTCTGAAGCTCGCCGCGGGACGCCTTGATCGACTCGGGGTTCGCGTTCGTCGCCGTCAGATGCGCGACCTTGCCTTCCGGGTACGCCCCGGGCCGGAACGTCACCCAGCGCGCCTCGTACGGGTCAAGTGTCAGCGGGACGACCGTCTGACCGCTACTGCGCCTGAACACCGGGGCGACCGTGGCGTCGCCCGTCTCAAGGTCCCAGAACTCCGGAGTCTCCGCGACATCGAAGCGCGCAGTCGTCCGCTTCTCCTTCCCGGACAGGTTGACGACCAAGAACGCATCATCTGCCTTGCGCTCGACGTGTCGCACGCGAACGTCGGGCGCATTGTCGAGCGTCACGCCGGGCGTCACGCGCTCATGCAACAGACCGGTGAGTTCAGACCGGTCAGGCAAGTACGCCGCCAGCCCGTTGCGCCCGTGACGGCGGGTGGACGCCGCGGGGTCGGACGGGTCGGTGCCGAACAGCGACTTCAGCCGCGTACGTAGGGCTGCGTCATGTCCTGATGCTTCACGCGTCGCCAAGCCGTCCACCGCGACGACTGTGCCACCGTCGGCGACAAGCTTCTGCAAGGTACGGACAGCGTCGAGCGAGAGCACCGACGTACGAGGGACCACGACCGCCTGCCAGCGTTGATCACGTAGTGCGAGAGACCCGTGTCGCACCCGCAGGTCTACGTCGAGATCTTCATCACCGGCCAAGGCAAGCTCGTCGAGGTAATCGAAGTCGAGCTGAGCCTCGAGCAAGTCGTTCGATGTGCCCTTCCACGAGTCGTCGATCGGCCCGAGGTCCGGCCCATTGCCCGCAAAGCCGCGGACGTCCCATGGTGTGCCGGTCGCCATCACCGACGAGCTCGGATACATGACGCCGACGGGGTTCACAGCAGTGGCATCGCGCGCCGGCTCGGTGAGCCGTCCGACGAAGTTCGCATACTGAGAGAACCTCGGCCAGAACGTGTTCTGGTCGAACTGGCTCGGTGGCGACTCCGAAGCCCGCTTACCGTCGATCGAGTAGTAGAACGCATGGTTGTCGATCAGGTCGACGCCGCCCGCGGCCTCCCAGCTGACCGTGCGCTTCATCTCCTCCATCGAGAGGTCCCAGCCGAACGCACCGAACGTCTCCGCCAGGTTGCGCTTGCGCCCGAAGAGGTGAGCGACCGACGAGTTGAGCTTTGGTGTGATCGCACCAGTGTTCAGACCACCGATCAGATCCATACCAGGAAGTTGGTAATGCTTGCTCATCTCGAACCAACTGCCGCCCTCGATCAGCTTGTGGCTGCCGAGGTCTTCCTCTACGAGCGCGTTCGAGATCAGGGCGATGTCGTGATCGTCTGCCCAGTCGGCCAGTGGCTTCGTGTGCGCCTCGTTGTATCGGTCGGATAGTGCGTCGTAGTAGTCGACGCGCGCCTTGGTGGTCTTGACACCCGCGTCGTACCAAACCCCGAGGAGGTGCTTCGTCAGGTCGTAGCCGGCGTTCTTGTCGAGGTATGCCCGAAAGCCAGGAGTCCACGGGATCGAACCGCGAGAGTCGAGCCCACCACGGTTATCCGGAAAGTTGTTGTAGAAGCCGGGCTCATCATTGAAGATGCCCTGAATCGTCCGACCGAAGTACGGCCCGAACCGCTTGGCGTAAGTCTCGTGCGTGACGTCGATGAACTTCTCGGTCGCATCGGGGTTCAGCATGTCGACATACGGCTCGTCCGGCTCGAGGTCCGGATGATAGTTCTCCAGCGGCCGTTGGACGAGGTGCACGAGACACCAGTTGCCATCGGGTACGTCCCAGGACAGATGCCCGTCCTTGATCTGGTCGGTCAGTTCGATGGTGGTCGAACCATCGAGGCGCACGCCTCGGGCATCACCGTCGGTCACACACGTTCCGCTGGCGGCCTTTCGGGCGGCTAGCGTGGCCACCAGTTCGGGCTCGAGGGGATCGGCATCGTCCGATGCTTCGTTACCGCTGGCGGGTACGTCTTCGTCGTAGGTTGTGCCGCCCTCGACGTCGTGCGCGTTCGGAGCGAGGTACCACGGAACGTACTCGGGGTCGGCCTCGATCGTACGTCCGTCGACGACTCCGCCCCGGACGGTACGTCCGCCCGCATAGCCGCTCGGCCAGTTGAGATCGTCGTACAGCCACGCTTTCATCCCGCGCGCCTTCGCCTCCTCGAGCACGAACCCGACCTTGTCGAAGTAGTCCTTCGACAGGTAGTAGTCGTTCTCGGTCTTGCCGAACTCGCCGCCAAGGCCCTGACGCGGATGGATGAAGAACTCCTCCACCCCATTGCCCTGCATCTCCTCGAGCTGACGCTCCAGCTCCTTCTCGGTGAGCTTGCCGTTCCAGAACCAGAACGCATGCGGCCGGTCGGTCGACGGCGGGTCGGCGAACGCAGCGGGGTCGAGACGGCCAGTCGCGTCATCCCAAGCCGGCTGGCGTGATGACGCCTCTGCGGAGGTGACCGGTGCCGCGTCCACGGCTCCGGCCAAGCCGACGGTCAGAGCAGCCGCAGCAACCGCCGCCATCACACGGTTGGTACGCGTGGTCGAGCGCCAGTTCATGCGTCCTCCTTCACAGTGAACCTGTACCTCCCGGAGCCGAGCTCGCCGACGACGGTGCCGTCCTCGACGCGCACGTCGCTCACGCCCTGGGCATTGGCCATCGGACGCCCGCGCTCAGTGACAGCATCGATGCTCGTTGCGGGGATCCGGACGGTCGCCGAAGAGCCGACCGGCACCTGGATCTCGAGCGTCAAGCGCCCGTTCTTACGTGCCCACCGCGAGACGATGGTGCCGTAGCCGGATTCGTACGATGCCTCCGCTTGGTCGAGTCCGCCACCGAGCTGCGGCGCGATCGTGAAGTGCTCGTAGCCGGGAGCCGACGGATCTGGCTGGATGCCGCCGATCGTCTGGTACATCCAGTTGCCGACCGCGCCGTACGCGTAGTGGTTGAACGAGTTCATGCTGACGTCGCCGAAGCTGCCGTCGGGCTTGATCGAGTTCCAACGCTCCCAAATCGTGGTCGCGCCCTTATCAACCTCGTACCCCCACGACGGGTAGGTCTTCTGGTTGATCAGCTTGTACGCCACGTCGGTGTGACCAGTCCGGCTGAGCACCGGCAGCAGATCCGGCGTCCCGAGGAACCCTGTGGCGAGATGCCAGTCGTGCCGCTCGAGATTCGCGACCAGCCTGTCGGCGGCCGCGTCCACCAGCCCGTCGGGCATCAGATCGAACGACAGGGCGAGCACATAACCCGCCTGTGAGTCGCCGGGCAGTGCACCGTCGTCGCCGACGTACTCATCGACGAACGCCTCGCGCACGTCATTCGCGAGCCCCTCGTACTTCTTGGCGTCGTCGTCCTCATCGATCGCAGCGGCCATCTCCGACAACTGCTCCGTGACGTGCGCGAAGTAGGCCGTACCGATCAGGTCGCGCGGTGTGTCGTCATCGAGGTTCAGCCAGTCACCGTAGCCAGCGTCGGGTCTGATGAGCCCGGTGCTGTTCTTCTTCAGGTACGCAATCCACGCGGTCATCGAGTCGTAGCTCTCTTCGATCACCTTCGTATCGCCGTACGTCTGCCAAACGGTGTACGGCACGGTGACCGCGGCGTCGCCCCAACCTGCGTTGCCCGCGCCGACCACCGGCACGTATGGCACGACGTCGGTCACGGCGCCGTCCGGCCGCTGCGCGTCACGAAGGTCCTGCAACCACTTGTCGCCGAGGAACGTCGAGATGTCCATGTTGTACGCCGCCGTCGGTGCGAACACGTTGATGTCACCGGTCCAGCCCATCCGCTCGTCGCGCTGCGGGCAGTCGGTCGGCACGCTGAGGAAGTTGCCGCGCTGCGACCACACGATGTTGCTCTGCAGCTGGTTGAGCATCGGATCGGAGCTCTCGAAGCTGCCGGACATCGGCGCGTCCGTGCCGAGCACTTTGCCTACCAGATCACGCTTCGACGGCTTGTGTTGTAGGCCGCTCAGCTCGACGTACCGGAAGCCGTGGAAGGTGTACCGCGGCTCGTACGTCTCCACGCCGCGCCCACGTGCCGTGTAGAAGTCGGTCGCTCGCGCGCTACGCAAGTTCGCGGTGTACAGAGTGCCATCGGGGTTGAGCTCTTCTCCGTAGCGAAGTCGGACCTTCTGACCTGACTTCATGCCACGGAGGGACAGCCCGACGGTGCCGACGAAGTTCTGACCGAGGTCAAGGACGTACGTGCCGGGCGTAGGCTCGGTGATCTTCTTGACCGGCATCCGCTGGGTCACCGTCACCGGCGGGGCTGACTGCGCCACGAGCGCCGTGTCGACGTCGGTCTTCTCGACCACGGATGCCCAGGTCCGGTCGTCGAAACGGGGCTTGTCCCAGCCAGGCGTCTCGCGGCGTGCGTCGTACTCTTCGCCGTCAAGGATATCGGCGTGCGTCACGGGTCCGGCCGTGCTCTTCCACGCGGTGTCAGAGACGACGCGCTGCGTGGAGCCGTCGGCGTACGTGATCTCCAGCTGTGTGAGCAAACCGGGGATCTTGCCGTAGAGGTTCGGACCATAGATCGCTATCTTGCCGGCGTACCAGCCGGTGGAGAGGCGTGCTCCGATCGCATTCGCGCCCTTCTTGACCAGCGACGTCACGTCGTACGTCTGGTACGGGGTGCGCTTGTTGTAGTCAGTCCAACCTGGAGCCCACCGATCGCTAGAGACCGCGCGACCGTTGATATTGACGTCGTAGATACCGAGTGCTGTCGAGTACAGTCGCGCCGATTTCACGCGCTTGTTCGCGTCGAACGTCGTACGAAGCTGGGACGTCAGCTCCGCCTCAGCGTCGGTCGTGGGGTTCCAGCGAATGGTTCGGTCGCCCGCAACGGGCTCCCCGTCGGCGTACGCCTGCCCCTCGGAGTAGACGTCGTCGGTATGGCTCCACCAACCCGCAGTGCCCTCCAGATCGGACATCTCCAGGTAGTAGTCACCGGCGGGCGCTGGGGTGTCGAGCTTCAAGTCCGCCCAGGTGTTGTCGGGATGGTCGGCCTCGCGCTTCTCGGCAATGACTTCGCCGTCAGGACCTCCGCGGCGCAGGGTCAGCGTGAAGTCGGAGTCGTTCGTACTCCAGGTAGGAAAGCTCCCGCCGACCGAGTCGAACGGGCGGTCAGCGGTGAGTGACTGACCGAGGGTGTGGTCCGAACGCAGCGACGCGGGAGCGTTCTGCTGATTGTTGGACGTCGGTAGCGGGAGCTCGGTGTCGTGCGCGATCCACTTCGCCGACCAGTCGTCGGCTTCGAGCAGCCCCGTCTCGAACCAGGTCGGCGCGCTCCAACCGGTCCCGTCACCGGATGCGTCCCAGACCATGACCTTCCAGTAGTAACGGTGCCTCGACTCAAGAGGGTCACCGCCGTAGATGACCTGTAAGGACTCCGATGACTCCACCTTGCCGGAGTCCCACATGTCCCCGTTGCCGCGCGCGAGCGCCGACCTGCTGGACGCGACCAGAACGCGGTACGCGCTCTGGGTCTGAGACCGCTCACGCGATCGGAGTTTCCATCCGAAAGCGGGGGTTCGGTCGTCGGTTCCGAGCGGTTTGTTCATGTGGTCGCTCACCAGCGCGTAGGCACGTACGCCGCCAGCCGGTGCAGTCGCGGCAGACGAGCTCGGGGCAAGGACGAAAGTGAGAGTGAGCGCGAGCGTGACGATGATGCCCAGCCGACGTGTACCCATCGCAGTGTCCCTTCGGCGGTACCACCGCACCGCTTCCTCGACCAGATTTTGAAATGTTTCAGTAGACCTTGGCAGTAGTCGGCGCCGACTGCAACCGTCGTGTCCGTTTTAGGCCACGCCGATCAGAGCAACAGTCGAAGCGGAACGTTGACGGTTTCGTTGGGTTCGCTCTATGGTCAACGCCATTGGGAGTGAAACCTTTAAACGAAGGTCGTCAACCTATGAACGTGATCAGACGAAGGCACCCTCGAGAAGTACGCCGCCACTCTGTTGCGGGCTGGCGCATCCCGATCGCGACATGTGCACTGGCGGCCTCGACGGGACTTGCGTCCGTCGCGACTGGGGCCGAGGCCGACGGCGATCATGGGACGGCGGGGTCTCCGACGCACAGCGCGGCGCCTCCGCGCGGCACCTTCGACCCAGGTCAACTCACGGCGACCGACGACCTCGGACGTTCCGTCTCGGAGCCCGGGGAAGTCCCCAAGCCACGTGAGGACCGCTACGTCGGTCTGTTCTACTTCCTCTGGCTAGGCCAGCACGGAAAGACGGGTCCGTACAACATCACCAAGATCCTCGAGGAGCATCCCGAGGCGGTTCACGACCCCGACCACCCTGCCTGGGGGCCGCCCGGTGCACATCACCACTGGGGTGAGCCGTTGTACGACTACTACTTCAGCGACGACGCGTGGGTTCTGCGAAAGCATGCGCAGATGTTGGCCGCCGCAAAGGTGGACTTTCTGTACTTCGACGTCACGAACGCGTTTACATACAAAAGCGTGTATGACCGGCTATTGGAAGTCTTCGACGACGTCCGCCAACAGGGGTGGGACGTCCCACAGGTCGTCTTCTACACCAACAGCAGCTCGGGAGCGACCATCCAGAAGCTGTACGACGATCTGTACGAGCCAGGACGCTACCGCGAGCTGTGGTTCGAGCTCGATGGGAAGCCGATGATCATCGGCAACCCCGACGAGGTTTCGACCGAGATCCGCGACTTCTTCACCTGGCGCCGCAACCAATGGCCGAACGAGCCGAAGAAGGAGGGCGGGTTTCCCTGGATCAGTTTCGAACGGCCACAAGACGTGTTCATGCTCGATGGCAAACCCGACATCGTCAACGTCGCCGCGGCCGTACACAACAACTTCCCGTTCAGCGACCAACCGTTCTATGGAGCGGGCAACAACTGGTCGCGCAGCTTTCACGACGGTGCCCTGGACACATCCCCCGGCGCGTACAAATGGGGCAACAACTTCTCCGAGCAATGGGAGCGGGCGCTGCAGGTCGACCCGCGGATCGTCGCGGTCACGGGGTGGAACGAATGGGTGGCGCAACGACTCGGAGGTGACTTCCCCGGCTGGGACAACAAGGAGCGGCCCGCAGATCGACCGATCTTCTTCGTAGACCAGGCAACCACCGAGTTCAGTCGTGACGTGGAGCCCATGAAGGGCGGGTACAACGACAACTACTACCTCCAACTCGTCGACTACATCCGTCGCTACAAGGGCGTGGCACCTGCGCCCGGGCCCAGCAAGCGTCAACGGATTGACATCGACGGTGATTTCTCGCAGTGGGACACCGTGCGTCCTTCGTACCGAGACTTCGTCGGTGACACTCAGCCGCGCTCACACGAGGGCTTCGGCGGCATCACGTACAAGAACAACAGCGGTCGCAACGACATCGACGAGGTCAAGGTCGCACGCGATTCGCGCAACATCTCCTTCTACATGCGGACAGTCGATCCGATCATCGGGTCCGACAAAGGGCGCTGGATGACGCTGTACCTCAACGTCGATGGCAATGACCAGAACGGCTGGGAGGGATACGACTTCGCCATCAATCGTCGCGGCGTCGACAACAACACGACCTCACTCGAAGCCGCACGGTCCAACGGCACGTGGAAGCAGATCCGAACCGTCCGCTATCGGACAGACGGAAACGAACTTCAGCTGTCGGTTCCGCGCAAGCCGATGGGTCCGAAGGTCCAAGGAACGCTACATCTGGAGTTCAAGGTGGCAGACAACGTCCCGAACAGCGGCGACGTCATGGACTTCTACACAGGCGGCGATGCAGCACCCGACGGGCGTTTCACGTACCTCTTCGACGACTGACGGCAACCGAGGTCGGAGGAGTTCGGCGCAAATTGCACGTCGAAGCACGGCGTCGGTGGTGCAATTCGCACCAAACACCTGGTCGAGCCGGCCCCCGACGGTCGCCGACTCTCAGGCGTACGCGTGCACGGCGTCCGTCAGGCGCCGAATCGCCTCGTCGACGGTGCTACGCGGGCAGCCGAGGTTGACCCGCATGTAGCCGTGGCCCTCGATACCGAACTTCTGCCCCTTGTCGAGCCAGAGCCGTGCCTTGGTGAGCATGAAGTGGTCGAGTGCCTCCGCGTCCAGGCCGAGGCCGCGGCAGTCCATCCAGGCGAGGTAGAGGGAGTCGGCGGGTAGCACCTCGAGCGCAGGAAGCCCGCTGTTGACCGCCTTTGCGAAGTGCGAGTGGTTCGCGCGGAGGTAGTCGAGCAGCGCCTCCAGCCACGGTTCACCGTGGGTGTACGCCGCCTCCGCAGCCACCATGCCGAGTACGTTCACCACGGGAAATACATTGCGCTCGTACTGGCGTGCGAAGTCCTCGCGGAGGCGGCGGTTCGGGATGAACACGTTCGCGCTTTGCAGTCCGGGCAAGTTGAACGTCTTGCTCGGGGCCGTGCAGGTGATGCTGTTCTGCGCGAACTGCTCCCCCAACGACGCGAACGGGACATGGCGTTTGCCCGGGTTCAGCACGAGGTCCTGGTGGATCTCATCTGATACGACGAGTACACCGTGCCGCGCACAGATCTCGCCCATCGTCTGCAGTTCGTCCCGGGACCACACGTTGCCTGTCGGGTTGTGCGGATGGCTCAGGATGAACAGCTTCGTATCGGGCTGGATCGCGCGTTCGAATGCATCCGCGTCGAGCCGATAGCCGCCGTCGACGCGCTCGAGCGGGGCGTATGCGAGGCGTCGCCCGTTCAACTGCACATCGTGGTGGAAATGCACGTACACGGGCGGCTGGATGAGGACCGAGTCGCCCGGAGCGGAGAAGGCCTGTACGACCGTCTTCAGGGCTGCGATGACACCCGCGGTCTGCACGATCCACTCACGCGGAACCTCCCAGCTGTAACGCCGCGCCTGCCATCCGATGATCGCGTCGAGGTAGCTGTCGGGTGCGCCGCCCGGATACCCGAACACGCCATGGTCGACAGCCTCGTGCAGTGCGTCGATGACGACCTTGGGCGCCTTGAAGTCAGTATCGGCCACCCACATCGGCAGCGGATCGGCCGCTGCTTCCTCCGGTGAGAGCATCTGCTCGGCGTACGCCCACTTCATCGAGTTCGAGTGCCGGCGGTCGACGACCTCGTCGAACACCGACTCGGCGACCTTCGACCGATCGTCCGCACGGGCACTCCTGCCATCGGTCATACGGGGCCTCCAAACGCCTCACTTCGCATTGTGCACACACGATTTCACACCGTGAAGCCCCGGTCAGTGGCACCTTTGTCGCACTATGGGCGAGTGCCGACAGCGAAGGAGCATCCGTACGCTCAGCTATCGACCACCAGCAAGTGATCGCCCTCAGGCTGCTCGTACGGCGGGCTCGGCGGTCAGCGTGCCCGAGTCAGCGTCGAGTTCGGCGCGTACGCCGAGCGGCATCGTGAGCTGTCCGTTGCCGTGGCCGACCGGCAGACCACCGAGGATCGGCACGTCGAGGTCACCGAGCCGGTCACGAAACATCTCGCTCACTGTCCATTCGCCGGGGGCGCCTTCGCAGTCGGTCCACTGCCCCAGAGCGAACCCGGCCACCCCGTCGAGCACTCCGCTGCGGCGCAGTTGAGTCAGCATCCGATCCAGGCGGTACGGCGACTCACCGACGTCCTCCATGAACAGGATCGCGCCGCGCAGACTGGCCAGCTCCCGGTTGCCTACCGCCGCTGCGAGCAGACTGAGATTGCCGCCGAGCAGGACTCCAGTCGCGCGGCCCGGCGCATGTACGTCGCCGCCGGGCTCGTCGGGGTCGCCCGACAGGGTTATCGGCTTCGTGGTCATGAGCGCTTCACGCAACGCCTCGGCAGAGGCAGGACCATTGCGATCGTCGTTCCATGCCGCCATCGGTCCGTGGATCGTGGTGAGACCCGTGTGGCACCACAACCACTGCTGCAACCCGGTGATGTCGCTGAATCCGACGACCGGCTTGGGATCCCGGCGTACGGCCTGGCGGTCGACGCCGTCGATGATCCGCTGCACGCCGTACCCACCGCGAGTGCAGATGACCCCACGTACATTCGGGTCTGAGAGCGCGGAGTTCAGATCGGCGAGGCGCTGCGCATCTGGGGCGGCGAGGTAGCCGAACTCGTCGAGCGCGTGCTCGGCGTACTCCACCTCGAGTCCCCAGCCACGCAAGAGCTCTTCGCCCCGCTCAACTTCCTTCGCATCTGGCGAGCTCGCCGGCGAGATCAATCGGACGGTATCGCCGCGCTTCAACATCGCAGGCCTGCGTACCCTCGACGACGCGACCGCGGCACCGTTGCCCATGCCGGCAACGCCTCCGGCTGCGACCGCCGCGCTGCCGACCAGCACCTTGCGGCGCGTCAGACCGCGAATGACCTTCTTCATGGGCGCACTCTCCTCGGAGTCGAGCGTGGCGGACAGCTTTTCGTGAGCATGCCCAGAGGTCAACACCGCAAACGAACGGATGCCCGCCCGAACTAGCGATCGAGTACGTCGCCCAGCGCGGCGAGAATGAGGGCGACCGAGTCCGGGCTGGCATTCGGCCCCATCAGACCGATCCGCCAGACGGTCGCCGCGAACTCGCCCACCCCCGCACCGATCTCGATGTCGTACCGCTCCAGGAGCGTACGTCGCACGGCGGCCGAGTCGACACCCTCCGGCACCTTGACCGTCGTCAGGTCGGGAAGACGAGATCCCTTCTGCGCGAACAACTCGAGCCCGAGTCGCTCAAGGCCGTCCTGCAACGCCTGCCCGGCCTCTGCATGGCGTGCCCACACGTTGTCCAGACCCTCGTCGAGGATGCGTCCGAGTCCGGCGTGCAACGAGCCAACCATCGCGACGGGTGCGGTGTGGTGATACGTACGCGCCCCTCCGCCGCGGGCGCCGGCCTCGCCGACGTACCCGCCGAGCAGCCCGAGGTCCAGATACCACGACTGCGGATGCTCGACGCGCCGCTCGAACGCGCGATCGTTGATCGTGAAGGGAGCAAGGCCGGGCGCGACACCCAGACACTTCTGCGTACCGGCATACCCGACGTCGATGCCCCAGTCGTCGGCGCGCAGTTCGACGCCGCCGATCGAGGTGACGGCGTCCACGATGAGCAATGCGTCGCTGGAGGCGTGTACGGCCTCGCCGAGCGCCGCGATGTCCGACTGCACACCTGTCGAGGTCTCGGCATGCACGGCGGCGACGATCGCCGGGGACGGATGTGCCGCCACCACTCGCTCGGGGTCGACCGGGCTGCCCCAGTCGTGCTCGACTGCGATCACCTCGGCTCCGCACCGTGCTGCCACATCACACATACGCTTGCCGAACAGTCCGTTGACCGCCACCACGACGACGTCGCCCTGATGCACCGTGTTGACGAACGCCGCTTCCATCCCGGCAGAGCCCGTCGCCGACAACGGCAACGTACGCGCGTTGTCGGTGCCCCACACCGTACGCAGCCGGTCACACGTCTCATCCATGATGGAGATGAACTGCGGGTCAAGGTGACCGAGCAGCGGCAGCCCCAGCGCGCTCGTCGCCTCCGGGTACGCGTTGGTCGGGCCCGGGCCGAACAGGTGCCGGTCAACGATACGAGTCATCTGCGTTCTCCTTGGTCGAACGTACGCGGAGTCCCATTGAGGGTAAGCAATGACACGATGGCGTGCTTTCGGCAGGCGTCCGCGGCGATGAGTTCTCGTCACAACGCACGTCAGGACTGGTGACCGCGACCATCTGCCGTACGAGGCGCAACCACACGGAGGAAAGTATCGATGCTCATCGTCGCCGGACACATCACCGTTGACCCAGCCGCGCGCGAGTCCTATCTCGCCGGCTGCACGACGATCGTCGAGCAGGGCCGTACGGCGGCCGGGTGCCTCGACTTCTCCATCAGCGCCGACCTACTCGACCCGAGTCGCATCAACATCCTCGAGCGTTGGGAGTCACAGGAGTCGGTGGACGCCTTCCGCAACAGCGGTCCGAGCGACGACCAGAGCGCCGCGATCAGGTCGGCTTCGGTGTCCGAGTACGACGTCGCGGACACGCGGTCACTGTTCGGTTGACCGCGCCTCACCAAGGTGCGCGTGGGGTTGCGGCACGATGGTCTGACACGCCACCGGCCGGAAGGACCACACGTTGCGCTCACCGATCTTCGACTACCTGGACGACGTTCTCGCCGACACGGCCGACATCGACTCCGGTGCGCTCGCGGACTACATTCCCGAGCTCGCCGCCGTCGACCCGAATCGGGCGGCGGTCGCGCTGTGCACCGTCGGCGGAACGGTGTACGCAAGCGGTGACTCCGATCATCAGTTCACCATCCAGTCGATGTCGAAGCCGTTCGCGTACGCGCTGGCGATCGAGGACAACGGGCTCGAACGCATCGTGGAGTGCATCGATGTGGAGCCGAGCGGCGAGGCGTTCAACGAGCTTTCCCTCGACCCCGACTCCGGAACCCCGCGCAACCCGATGATCAACGCGGGTGCGATCGCCACTCACGCACTCATCAAGACCGACGAGGCGTCGTCGGTCGACCGGCTACTCGACTACCTCTCTCGGATGGCCGAGCGGGAGATCACCGTCGATGAGACCGTCGCTTCGTCCGAGCTGGCGACCGCGAGTCGCAACCTCGGGCTTGCGTACCTCTTGGACGCGTCGGGCAACCTGGCCGGCGAACCACGCGCGGCGGTTGAGGGCTACGTACGCCAGTGCGCTGCGTCGGTGACGGTCCGCGACCTTGCCCTGATGGCCGCGACGCTGGCGAACGGCGGCGTACAGCCCAATACCGAAGAGCGCCTGCTCAGCCGTTCGGGATGCCGGCAACTGCTCAGCGTGATGGCCTCCTGCGGCATGTACGACTCAGCGGGCGACTGGCTCACCAACGTCGGGATTCCCGCGAAAAGCGGCGTCGGCGGGGGCATCATCGGCGTACTACCCGGCCAGGTCGGGGTCGCCGTCTTCTCGCCGCGGCTCGATCAGCACGGCAACAGCTCACGCGGTGTCGCGATGATGGAGCTGTTGTCGGATGACCTCGGTCTTCATCTGATGGAGCCCAGCCGTCCCGCCCGGTCGTCGCTGCGCGAGCGCCAAGAGGTTGCGCTCGATGGCGAGCCGGCGACGTTGTACGAACTCCAAGGCGACCTCATCCTCAGTAGCATCGAGTCGCTGGTCCACGAGATCATCGAGAACCCGCCATCCACCCGTACGGTCGTCTTCGACATGAGCCGAGTCGACGAGGTACGCCCGGTCGCGCGGCGTACGTCTTCGGCGACCGCCACGAAGCTGATCGACAACGGACATCGGATCATCGTCGTCGACCCCGAGCTCACGGTCGCGCACTTTGCCGACAGCAGGGGCCGACCGGTCGAGCGGTGGACGGTGGAGCGGTTGGAGTCCTCACTCGCCTGAGCACCCTCGGGAACCGCGATGTACGAGGCCCTCAGGTCGTGACGCCGCCGGGAAGGTGCGCCCGCTCCCCCTCGGGGTCGAAGATCGTCAACAACTCGACGGTTCCGCCCTCGGCGCCGATCCGGTGCGGGATCATCGTCGAGAACTCAGCGGCGTGGCCGGTTTCGACCAGGATCGTACGCTCGCCCAGTTGCACGCGCGCGGTTCCGGAGAGCACGGTGAACCATTCACGTCCGGGGTGTACGCGCAGGTCGTCCTGCGACGTCGCGGCGTCGGCGGGGATGCGGACCTTCGCGGCCGTCGCGCCGTTGAGCGCACGCTCGTGGGACAGCAGCCACACCGTCCAGCCCGCCTCGTGCGTCGGCTCCGGTCGGATGACGACGTCTTCGTCGTCCGCGGGTTCGACCAGCTCGTCCAGCGAGGTGCCCAGTGCCCGGGCAAGCGGTACGAGCTGGTCGAGCGCGATGCGGCGATGGCCGGTCTCGATCCGGCTCAGGGTCGACGGGCTGAGGTAGCAGCGGGCGGCGAGCGCGTCGAGCGACCATCCGCGGGCTCGGCGTAGACCGCGGATGCGCTCTCGGATGACCATGTCGATCGCGTCTTGCGTCATACGCAAGAGTCTATGTCATTCACGCACAGCGTGCCTAACCTTGTGACGTAGAGGACCCGCGACCACGAGGAGCGCCAATGACCGACCACAACCACCACGACGTCGTCATCATCGGCGGAGGCATTGCCGGGCTCAGCGCTGCCGTCGCGCTGGCGCGGTCACTGCGCTCGGTCGCCGTGGTCGACGCCGGCGAGCCGCGCAACGCACCCGCATCCGGCGCACACAACCTGCTCGGGCAGGAGGGCATCGCACCACTCGATCTGCTCGCCAACGGGCGACGCGAGGCCACGGCGTACGGAGCCCAGATCCGCGAGGGGTACGCAACGACAGCGCGTCGCGTCGACGACAGGTTCGAGATCGGCCTCGCCGACGGTACGACGCTGCAGGCACGCCGCCTGCTGCTTGCGAGCGGTCTCGCCGATGAGCTACCCGACATACCCGGCGTCGCGGAGCAGTGGGGCAAGTCGGTGCTCCACTGCCCGTACTGCCACGGCTGGGAGGTACGCGGGCAGGGCATCGGCGTGCTCGGAACCAGCCCGATGAACGTTCACCAAGCGCTGTTGTTCCGCCAGCTGAGCGACGACGTGACGCTGTTCGCTCACACGATGCCCGAGCTCGATGACGAGACCACCGAACGGTTGGCCGCGCGCGGCATCCAGCTGGTGGACGGCACCGTCGAGCGACTGCGCGTCGACGACGAAGGCGTACGCGCGGCAGTCGTCGGCGGCCGTGAGTTCGCGATCGACGCGGCCGTCGTGGCACCCCGCTTCATTGCGCGCACTGACCTTTACGAACAGCTCGGAGGCACCCCGACCGAACACCCGATGGGGCGCCTCATCGAGACCGACCCGCGCGGGCAGACCGCGGTGCCGGGTGTCTGGGCGGCGGGCAATGCAAGTGAGCTGCACGCGATGGTGGCCGCATCCAACGGAGCGGGCGTACAGGCGGCAGCGGCACTCAACGCCGACCTCGTCGACGACGATGCCGAGCTGGCCGTACGCGAACGAGCCGCCGTCGTTGCGTAGCGGCTGCGGAGTTCGGCGCGAATTGCACCAGCGACACCCTGCTACATGGTGCAATTCGCACCGAACTTCTGGCGGCGGAGCACCTGATGGGACACGCCTGACAGGGGACGCCACTAGGCTCTGCGCATGGCGTCCCCTGCGACCGAGATCGAGGCCGGCGAGCGCACCTTGCGTGTGTCGAACCCCGACCGGGTGATCTTCCCACCGACCGAGCGGACCCGAGCCGTGACCAAGCTCGACGTCGTGGAGTACTACCTGTCGGTCGGAGACGGCATCCTGCGCGCCTTGCGTGATCGCCCGACGACGTTGGAGCGCTGGCCGAAGGGCGTTCTCGACGGGCTCGTGCTCTCGACTCGACAGGATCACGGAGGCGACGCGTTCTACCAGAAGCGGGTTCCCCGTGGCGCCCCTTCGTACGTCGAGACGGCGCGCATCCAGTTCCCGTCCGGGCGTCACGCCGACGAGGTCTGCCCCACTGAGGTCGCAGTGCCGGCGTGGGCTGCACAGATGGGCACGGTCACCTTCCACCCTTGGCCGGTACGAAAGTCCGACGTCGACCATCCCGACGAGCTCCGCATCGACCTGGATCCGCAGCCGGGCACCGACTTCCGCGACGCGGTGCGCGTCGCCGGGCTCGCCCGTGAGCTGCTCGCGGAGCACGACATCGAAGGGTTCCCGAAGACGAGCGGCAACCGCGGTGTGCACATCTACGTACGCATCGAGCCGCGTTGGACCTTCACTGACGTCCGCCACGCCGCGATCGCCTTCGGGCGCGAGCTCGAGCGGCGTACTCCTGACGTGACGACGAAGTGGTGGAAGGAGGAACGCGGCGAGAAGGTGTTCGTCGACTACAACCAGAACAGCCGCGACCGCACTATCGCCAGTGCGTACAGCCTTCGTGCCAAACCGGGCGCACCCGTGTCTACGCCGATGACGTGGGACGAACTGGCGACGATCGACGAGCCGAGCGAGTTCAACCTCCTCACCGTGCCCGCGCGGTTCGCCGAGCGTGGTGACGTACACGCCGCGATCGACGACCGTGCGTACTCGATCGAGCCCCTACTCGCGATGTACGAGCGAGACGAGGAAGCCGGGCTCGGCGATATGCCGTACCCGCCGGACTATCCGAAGATGCCGGGCGAGCCGAAGCGTGTTCAGCCCAGCCGCGACACCGATCGCAAGCCCGAGAAGGCGTAGAACGCGGCCGCGCTATGCGGCCTCGGCCTCCTCGACGGGCGTCTGCGTCATCACCGACTGAGCACAGATCTCGCACTCACGGACGTACCGCTTCGGCTCACCCTGGCGCTGAAAGCTGCGGGTGACGGTGAAGCTGTGCGTGTGGGCTGGCGTGACGATGACATCCATTTCGCTTTCCGTCCTGACTCGGCTACCCGAGAACGAGCGAATCTCGTTCCTTGTTGTTGAAGATTCTACCATCAATATTGATAGATGAGCCATTTTTGACGATGGTGTGCCTAGCATCACTAAAGGGTGACCTGGCTAGAATGGTGGCGTGAGCACCGACGACACGATCAGCGCCACCGTCCGAGCCATCGCCGCCGCACGCGGACTGAAGCTGTACGACGTGGCGAGCGGGATCGACATGGCACCTGCCACCTTCGACCGACGGCTGGCCAAAGGCGGCTGGTCGGCCGGCGAGGCGGCGCAGCTCGCTACCCTCTTCGGGCTCACCATCGACCAACTCATGACGGGCATCGGCGGAACGCTCACCGAGTGAGGTTGCCTGGGGTCGTCGTACGGTAGGCACATGCTTGTCGCTTTCAGCATCAGCCCGTCGACCGCCGACGACTCCGGTAGCGTCAGCGAGGCCATCGCCCGCGCCGTCAGCGTCGTACGCGAGTCGGGCCTCCCCTGTGAGACGAACGCGATGTTCACCAACATCGAAGGCGAATGGGACGACGTCATGGCGGTGGTCAAACGTGCCGTCGACGTCGTCGCCGAAGCATCGCCGCGGGTCGGGCTCGTCCTCAAGGCCGATATCCGACCGGGTTACACGGGTCAGCTCACCGCGAAGGTCGAGCGCCTGGAGCGCTCGATCGAGAGTCAGACCTCGTCGTAGACATGGGTCAGAACGCCGACTCCGGCCGGCTCAGCCCACAACAGGAGACGATCGCGGCGTACGACGCCTCGGCCGCGGAGTATGTCGTCGAGGCAGCAGAGCTGGCAGTCCACATTCGGGCGCAGATCGAACGGTTCACCGAGTTACTCGGAGGTGCCGGCCGCATCCTCGAGATCGGCAGCGGCGGCGGACGGGACGCGCGGGCGCTGGAGTCACGAGGGCTCAGCGTACGACGCACCGACGTCACGCCGGCGTTCATCGAGATCCTGAGAGCGCAGGGCAATGCGGCAGATCTGCTCGACCCGCTGACCGACGACCTTCGCGATCCGCGCAACCCCGCTGAGCCGTACGACGGCGTCTGGGCACAGGCCTGCCTGATGCATGTGGCGCGCGAGCATCTCGGCACGGTATTGACCCGACTGGCCGAGGTCACCAAGCCTGCCGGCTTGCTGTTCGTCTCGGTCACCGAAGGCGACGGAGACCGGCCGGCGTCCGGCCGAGCCGGAGTGCGCCACCACCAGACCGACTGGCGCGAGGCACCCCTGCGTGCCGTCGTCGAAGCCTCCGGATGGGCGATCGACGACGTGACCTCGACTCAAGGCAAGACCGCGCCGTTCCTCAACGTGCTAGGTCACCGCGCCGGGTAGCGACCGACCACTACGACAGTACGTAGTAGGGTCTCCGGCATGCAGCTGACGTACGACATCCTGCTCATCCTCCACATCATCTGCTGGGCCATCGTCATCGGCGGTTGGCTTACGCACCTGCGCGATCCGCGGGTCGTGCCCGGAATCTTCCACGGTGCTGCCGGAGCCCTCGTCGTGGGTGTCGCGATGACCGGGATCGCATCGGCGTCCGATGATGTCGCGGACCCGGACAACGCCAAGATCGGCGTCAAACTCGTGATCGCCGTTGTCCTCACCGTGCTGGCGTTCATCGGCCAGCGCGAGAAGGACGTTCCGAAGCCGGCGATCCTGCACGCCGTCGGCGCACTCGCCGTCGTCAACGTCTGCATCGCCGTCCTCTGGACCTGACGCGAACGCGCACCGTCGCTGAGGCAGGCTCGCCAGTTCGTGACGCCGCACACGCCTCACCAGGAATAGTTGTATGGCACATGCAGTTGTACGTCTGACGTGAGAGTCGACCCGACCGAGCCGCCGACCCTGCCGGCCCCAGCCCCCGCCGCCCCGGTCACGCCCACCGGACGCGCGTACGTGCAGCTGGTGATCGTACTCGGTGCTCTGATCGGGCTCGGTCCGCTGACGATCGATATGTACCTGCCGGCGCTACCGGCACTGCAGGACGACCTCGGCGTCACCGAGTCGGCTACCCAGCTCACGCTCACCGGAATGCTCGCCGGGCTCGCCGCAGGTCAGCTCATCGTCGGACCGATCTCGGACTCGGTCGGCCGCCGTCGCCCGCTCCTGATCGGCATCACCGTCCACGTGATCGCTTCGGTGCTGTGTCTGCTCGCGCCCGGAATCGCCACATTGACCGCCGCTCGTGTCATCCAGGGTTTCGCCGGAGCCGCACTCGGCGTGAGCGCGATGGCGACCGTGCGCGATCTGTTCAGCGGGGTTGACGCCGCGCGAGTCCTGTCCCGGCTGATGCTGGTGATGGGCGCGGCACCGGTACTCGCTCCGACCCTTGGCGGGCTCGTCCTGGAATGGACGAACTGGCGCGGGATCTTCGCCGTACTCGCCGGCGCCGGCGTGGTGTTGGTGACCGTCGCGTTCTTCGGACTGAAGGAGACGCTGCCGGTCTCACGTCGTCGCTCGCTCCGCCTCGGCTCGACCATGCGCACGTACGGAATGCTCCTGCGCGACGTGCCATTCGTGGCGCTGGTCGTCGTCGCCGGCACCATGATGTCGGCGATGTTCGCGTATGTGAGCGGTTCGTCTTTCGTCCTCCAGGACGTGTACGGGCTCAGCGAACGCACATTCGCGATCGTGTTCGGCGTCAACGCCCTCGGCATCGTCGTGTTCACCCAGCTCAACCCGGTGCTGCTCAAGCGGTATGCCCCGCAGCAGATTCTCGGCGTCGCGACCGTGCTTGCGGCGATCTCCGCGGCGACTCTGGTGACCGCCGCGGTCACCGACGTCGGCGGACTCGCAACGATCCTGCCGCCACTTGCGCTGATCATCGCGTCCTGCGGGCTCGCCCTGCCGAACACGCCTGCACTCGCCTTGTCTCGTCATGGCGAGGCAGCAGGTACGGCAGCGGCGATGCTCGGCTGCATCCAGTTCGGCATCGGGGCCGTCGTCTCACCGCTGGTCGGTGCATTCGCCAACGGCACGGCGGTCCCGATGGCGACTGTGATGCTGGTCGTGACGTCGACGGCCGCGGTGATCGGGCACACCATCATCCGCCGCGCGTACACCTGACCCACAACTCGCCGAGGTACGGATTCGCTCCCATGGCGTGCGGCCCATGGGCCGGAATCCGTACCTCGACTGGTTGGGCGGCGCATATGAGCGCGCTAGTGGAGGACCTTCAGTCCCACGACGCCACCGACGATGAGTACGAGGCAGAGTAGCCGTGCCGCGGTCGCCTGCTCGCCGAGCGCGAGCATGCCGTACGCCGCGGTACCGACCGCGCCGATGCCGACCCACACGGCGTACGCGGTGCCGACCGGTAGCGACTTCAGCGAGTACGCGAGGCCGCCCATGCTGACCACCAGGGCCGCAGCGAACACGATCGACGCAAGCGGGCGGGTAAAGCCCTTCGACTCCGACAATGCAGTGGCCCACACGGTCTCGAACATGCCGGAGATGACCAAGACGATCCATGCCATGAGAAACACACTCCCAGACACCGTCTTGTCGGGGACCGGGTACGGTGCGCTCGTCCGGGAGGACGATCAAAGCGTCGCCTCTACTGCCAGGCTAGCAACAGCCCTGCGCTACTGCGAATCGACGCGGTTGCGCTTCTTGCCGAACCGGTTGGCGTCATTGTGGAAGCGCCGGTAGCTGTAGCCCAGCAGGAAGAAGGCGATCAGCGCCGAGACCTCCATCCCGATGCCCGTGCCGATACCGGCGAACGGAAGCTTCGGCCCGACGATCCAGATCTCGGGGATGTTCGGATTGACGATCCAGACCACGCCGGCGATGACGACGCCGACCGCGCCAGCCAAGCTGACCATGATCCGCGGCCAGGTCGCCACGCCGTACTCGGCGGCGTCCATCGCCTTATCGCGGATGAAGTCGACGCGCCGCTCGGCCCATTCGAACTCCAGGGCGAGCACGGCGACGCCGGCGAACATGATCAACAGGCCCGGCCCGGGCAGCACCAATCCGGCGATACCGACAAGCAGCAGGACGACCCCGAGCGTACCGACGATGATCTTGCGGGCGAACCGCCACGAGCCGCGCATGCTAGCGCCCCAGACCGGAGAGCGGCCTTCGCACCTGTTGGTGCACGGCGCCCCCCGTCGTCGATTCGCGACCGCCCGTGCGCATTTGTGGCGACCGTCAGATCTTCTCGACCAGGATGTGCTTCGCAGCGTCGTCGTCGATATCTGCCTGCTCACCGTTGGCACCGCGTACGAGCACGCCGGTGTCGGTGAGACTCGCCGTGACCCGGTCGCCCGGCAGCACACCGACCTGGCGCATCAAGGTGAGCACCTCGATATCGACCTGCAGCGGCTCGGCGATGCGCCTGATCACCAGCTCGGCCGGCGACGGGCCGGCAGCACGTGCCGCATCGGGTAGCGGCGCCACCCCGCTCAGCAGGTCTTCGTGTACGACGGTCGCACCGAACTCATCGAGCCCGGGAATCGGCGTGCCGTACGGCGACTCGACCGGATGCTTGAGCAACTCGAGCAGATGCCGCTCGACGCGCTCGGACATCACGTGCTCCCAGCGGCATGCTTCGTCGTGGACGTACTCGATCTCGAGGCCGACGACATCGGTGAGCAGCCGCTCGGCGATGCGGTGCTTGCGCATGACCCGGGTTGCCAGCTGACGCCCCTTGTCGGAGAACTCGAGGTGCCGATCGCCCTGCACGCTGAGCAACCCGTCACGCTCCATCCGCGCAACCGTCTGGCTCACGGTCGGCCCGCTCTGCTGCAGCCGCTCCGCGATGCGGGCACGGAGGGGCACCACGCCCTCTTCGATCAGCTCGTAGACGGCCTTCAGATACATTTCGGTGGTATCAATCAGGTCACTCACACGTCTATTGTGACCTATCGCCCCGACAGACGCCCACGCCCCGTATGGCGGGGCAAGCGGGGCGCTCAGCCGATCGAGCTGTCGGGCACCGGCACGTTGACCGCCTCGGCGTCGAGCACCGGCAGATCCTGCTTGACGATCATCTCGTAATCGTCACCGAGCTGCTGCATCCCGCCGCCTGCCTTGCTGTACGTGACCCTCCAGCGCACCGTGATCTCGGGTCGGAACACGTACTTGTCACCGTCGAGGTACGCCTCGGCCGTACTGATCTGGGGCGCGGCTGCCGACGAGCGCCGGAACACGAAGTAGCAGTCGCTGGTCTGCGTCTTCTTACCCTCGTGGTAGTCGAGCTCGCGCGGGTCACCGCTACAGGTCTTCGCGTCCATCCCCTTGACCTTGGGATCGATGCGCAGCGATGTCGCCTGGGCCTCCATCACCATGCCGCGGTTGCGGTGACGTACGAACGGGCCGCCGTTCTTGCGGTCTTCGTACGGACCCTCGCTGACGACGGTCTGCTTATTGGGATCCAGCCAGTCGAAGGTGAAATACGCCTTCTGGTTGACGACCGGGAAGGTCTTCGGCTCGACCCGCAGCATCGGCACCGGGTACATCGTCTGCATGGAGTTCCACAGGAACCTCGAAAGTGGGGTCTCGTGGTACGTCGTGTCTGTGTCCTTGTCGATGAGGACGAGATCCATGATGATGCGCCGGTCGTTGCCGCCGTTCCACGAGAACCAGTTGATGGCCGTCAGGCAGGTGCGCAGCTGCCACTTCTTCTCGTCGGGTGAGGGGTTGCGCGGGACGTTGACGCCCTCCGGCGGATCCTCATAGCGGCAGTTCTCGAATTTCATACCGGGGAACCGCTCGATCAGCGGCTCCGGTGGAGCTCCGCGGCGGCCGCTCGTGCAGTACGAACCCATGCCGGCCTGGTTGGCGTACACGCCGCAGACGGTGTCGCCGCTGTCGTACTCGCCGACTCCGCTGCTCCCCGACGCCGACGCGGGCTGCATCCCGACCGTCGACTGGGGCACCGTGCGCGTCGATCCGCCGGACAGCTCGCCGTACATCCCGCCGGACGGAGCCGTACGAGGCGCATTCGTGCTCGGCGCACTCGGTGCGGCGTTCGTCGCACCGGCGCTCAGGGCGGCCAGCCCTGACGCGACGACACAACCGGCCACGGCGACCATCAGCCGTCGTGCGGTCAGCGCGTTCGTCATGGTCTGCTCCCCTCGCAGTCCTCGCCGGCGGAGAGTCCGGCGACGATCCAGGCATCATCCTGCCCCGTACTCCGAGTCATACGCACCTCGGCTCCCATCCAATGCGGCTTCGCATCGGCAACACGGCGCCCGCTCTCACGCACGCGGTAGTCGAAACTCGGGCTCCACAGGCACGCGTCGAGAATAGCGGCCCGCCGGGTCGAGCGAATCGAGTCGAGGCGTCCGACCATGCGCCTCGGCACCGTCAGATCGCCCTCCTGCAGCGCCGCGAGGGAGCGTTCGACCGTACGTACCGGGGACTCCTCGGCGCCTTCGGTGACAGCGGGCGCAACGTCGCGCTCGCGTAACGACTCGGTCGCCGCGGTCTGCCATGCGACGTACGCATCGACCGCGGGATGCTGATCGGCGCGCGCCACGTCGAAGTCGAAGACCACCTCGCCCGACGGAGCGGTGAAGTCGTCGGAGGCCGCGGCGTTCGAGGGCTGCGCGGAGAGCGACTCGTCGTCGGAATCGGACTCAGGGTCGCCGCCACATGCCGTGACCACCAGACAGGCAACGGCGCAGGCGAGTACGCCGGCCGACACTCTCGTCATGGGTGGCCCCCGAAGCGGATCGCGGCGATCGGTCGCCATCCAGGGTAGAGCGGAGCGGCGGGCTGTCAACATCGCCGTCGCAGGCCGTCCGTGCTTTGCACGGCAACGCTCCGCATTGCACGGCGCGTACGCCAGGCACAGTGACAGATTGCCATGCCCGTTGGTACGCAAGCGGCCACCGAGACTGGTGTGACACCCAAACCGAACCTTACCCCGATCCCATATTAAAGTGGGTGGAAAGCCGCCAAACAACCGAACCGCAGCGGCGACTCCGCGCGTCGCCGCGTCTTTCAGAAGCGGAGGAGCGGGAAGCCAGCAGCGGACGGGAACCACCTGGCCACCGACTCCGCCACCGCGCCGAAGGAGAGACGAACCCACCGGGGAGCACTAAGCGAATAGTCGTCCGGTTCGGACGCGCGATCACGCTCTACGCTGGGGCGCGTGACCGAGACGCTTTCCGAGACGCCGCGCATCGACGGGCAGTTCAACGGGCCCAACCGCTCCGGCAACGGCGGGTACGTCTGCGGGCTCGTCGGTAGCCGGTTCCACGACGCGACCGCGGTGCGCGTCGACCTTCGTACGCCGCCGCCGTTGGATCGTGAACTCCGCTGGGACGTACGCGACCGCCACGTCGACCTGGTCGACGGCGAGACCGTCGTTGCCTCCGGGCAGCCCGCCGAACTCGTCGCCGAAGACCCGCTGCTGGCGACGGTCGGGCTCGATGCCGCGAATGCCGCACGTTCGGCGTACGAAGGCTTCGACGGACACCCATTTGCTCGGTGCTTCACCTGCGGAACCGACCGCGCCCCAGGTGACGGGCTGCAGGTCTACAGCGGCCCGCTGCCCGACGGGCGGATGGCGTGCCCGTGGGTGCCGCACGAGGCATTCGCCGACGCCGATGGACTCCTCGCGCCTGCGTACACCTGGGCGGCGCTGGACTGTCCCGGAGGTTGGGCGGCGCACATCAAGGCGAATCCGATGGTGCTCGGGCGGATGACCGCGGCGGTTTACCGGCGCCCGCACGTCGGCGAGCAATGCATCGTGATCGGCGCGCTGCGTGGAGTCGAGCGGCGCAAGAACCACGCCGCGACCGCCCTCTACTCGGCCGACGGCGAGCTGCTCGGGCGCGCGGAGCAGATCTGGATCACCATCGACATCGCGGACTTCGCTTGACCCCGTCCGCGCGCCCGCTCTGGTGGCGCCACGCGGTCTGCTACCAGATCTACGTACGCAGCTTCGCGGACAGCAACGGTGACGGCATCGGCGACCTCGCCGGGATCACCTCACGCATTCCGTACCTCGCCGACCTCGGCATCGATGCCGTGTGGCTCACGCCGTTCTACCCGTCACCGCAGGCAGACCACGGTTATGACGTGGCCGACTACCGCGACGTCGACCCGTTGTTCGGCGACCTTGATGACTTCGACGCAATGCTGGCGCAGGCACATCGCCACGGCATCCGAGTCATCGCCGACATCGTGCCCAACCACTCCTCCACTCATCATCGGTGGTTCCGCGAGGCCCTCGCGTCCGCGCCGGGCAGTGCGGAGCGGGCTCGCTACCACTTCCGACCCGGCGGCGGCCATAACGGCGACGAACCGCCCAACAACTGGCAGTCGATCTTCGGCGGTCCCGCGTGGACCCGCATCGACGACGGCTCCTGGTACCTGCACCTGTTCGACGCATCGCAACCGGACTTCAACTGGGATAACGCCGACGTCGGCGACGAGTTCGACTCCGTACTGCGGTTCTGGCTCGACCGCGGGGTCGACGGGTTCCGGATCGACGTGGCGCACGGCATGTTCAAGGCCCCTGGCTTGCCCGATTTGACCGAGGTCGGCGGAGAAGGCGGGGTCGAGGCCGCGATCAGTGAATGGGACCGCCCGTACTGGAACCAACCCGGCATACACGACGTGTTTCGGCGATGGCACCGGGTACTCGCCGAGTATCCCGGCGACCGGATGGCGATCGGTGAAGCATGGGTCGCGACCCCGGAGGCGATGGCGCGTTACGTACGCCCCGACGAGCTGCAGCAGTGCTTCAACTTCCATTGGCTGGATGCCGTCTGGTCGGCGGAGGAGTTTCGCGAGGTCATTCGCCAGACGTACGCCGCGGTCGCGCCCGTCGACGCGACGCCGACGTGGGTGTTGTCGAACCACGATGTGACCCGCACCGTGACACGCTACGGCGGCGGCGCCGTCGGGCTCGCGCGAGCGCGCGCAGCGTTGCTCGCCATGTTCGGTCTACCGGGATCCGCCTACGTGTACGCGGGTGAGGAGCTCGGTCTCCCTCAAGTCGACGTCGCGCCGAGCGACCGTCAGGACCCGACCTGGCTCCGCGGCGGCGGTGAGGGCCGCGACGGCTGCCGAGTGCCGTTGCCCTGGTCAGGTACCTCCGCCCCGTTCGGATTCGGCCCGGCCACCGGGCAGCCGTGGCTGCCGCAGCCCGACTACTTCGCGGATCTCACGGTCGATGAGCAGCGTGCCGATCCCGGCTCGACGCTCAACCTCGTACGTGAGGCGCTTGCGATCCGGCGCGGGCTGCTGCCGTCTCTGCCGGACGAGATCGAGTTGCTCGACCTCGGTGACGACGTGCTCGCCTACCGTCGCGGCGCTCTCACCTGCATCGTGAACTGCGGCGAACGTTGGCTCCAGCTGCCGCCCGGCACGCGGTTGCTCGCCTCGACCGGGCAAGTCGCGACGTCGCTACCGCCCGACACAGCGGTCTGGCTCGGCGATTAGTCGGATCCTCCCGCGCTCGTCACGGAGTCGGGTTGCGGCTGTCGTACGCGAGGAACCGACGCCGACCCATGAGCGCGAGCAGTACGCCGACGATGCACGCACAACCGCCGATCGCCATCGCCGGGCCTTCGCCGAACAACCCGGCACTGGCTCCGATCACGAAGTCACCCAGCTTCGGCCCGCCGGCAACGACGACGGTGAAGATCCCTTGCAGCCTCCCCCGCAGCGCATCCGGTGTCGCGGTCTGCAGCATGGTCGAGCGGTACGAGGAGCTGATCATGTCTGCGGCCCCCGACAGCGCGATACAGACCACACCGAGCACGAGGACGCCCGGCACGCCGATCGCCGCGAATCCCGCGAGTGCGACGGCGGCGGCGTACACGACGATCGCGACGACCACCGCGACGCCATGTCGATGGACGCGTCCGATCCAACCCGAAACCAGGAACGCGGCCAGCGAGCCGATCGCAGGAGACGCCTGCAGCAGGCCGAGCGTCGTCGCATTGCCGGCGTACACGGTCAATGCGAGCGCCGGGAACAACGCACGCGGCTGGGCGAGCACCATCGCGCACAGATCGAGTACGAACGTCATTCGCAGGTTCGGCGCCGTGCGTAGGAACCGCAACCCGTCGACGACAGAGCGCAGACCGGGCGCCTTCGTGCGACCGTTCTCCGGCGGCACGGCCGGCAACCGGAACAGCGCGTACATCGCCGCCGTGAACGTCAGAGCATCGACTGCGTACGTGACCTCGACGCCGTGCCAGGCGATGAGTACGCCCGCGGTCAGTGGGCCGACGGTGAACCCGAGGTTGAACGACGCCATCGACAGCGCGTTGGCCGCGGGCAGTAGGTCGGCAGGTATCAGTCGCGGAATGATCGCCTGCCGCGCCGGGTTGTTGACCGCGAAGCACGCCGACTGCACCGCGACGAGCCCGTACAACAGGGCGACCGACTCCCAGTCCAGTACGGCCTGCAGGACGAGAACCCCCGAACACACCCAGAGTCCGCTCGACGCGACGAGCGCGACCAGCCTGCGGTCGTAGGCATCGACGAGCGCGCCGCCGTAAAGACCGAAGGCGATCAGCGGGACGAGACCGTACAGCCCGACGAGACCGACGGAGTACGACGAATGGGTGAGTACGTAGACCTGGTACGCGATCGTCACGCCGGTCATCTGCTGGCCGAGTTGGGCGACGGTCAGACCGAACCAGAGCCGGCGGAAGTCACGTGACTGACGCAGCGGGCTGACGTCCGTCGTCACACGGCCGAGCCGCTCGACAATCCCCACGGCGGCCATCGTACGAGGGCGGCACCCGGCCAACGCCCGGGGTCCGGGCAGCCGGAAATGTGCTTGTCCCGTTGAGACTTCGGGCGTAGCGTCTTTCGTACACGGGAAGGAGGTGGTCCAGTTAATGTTTGACTCTTGGACACGTGAGGTGGCTGTCCGCTAGCGGCTGACTCGTCGGGTCCACCGGCGTGGTGTACACGCGTTGGCGAATACCCGACAGCCGCCCGGCCCGCAGGGGGTTGCGTGAGTCCGCGCAACCATTCAACCCTGCGGGCTGTCTCATGTCCGCGTCCGTACGACATGGGTGCGACAAGACTCGGCGTCGCGGGTGCGGCCCCGTGGTCTGCACCCGCGACGCCGAGACATCGCAAGAACTTCACTGCGTGAAACAATGATCACTCTCGGTGCACGTTTGCGCATCCCGAATCGACCAAATCGCAAGACGCGGATGTGGCCGTCTGCGTTCCGGCTAACGTGGACCCGCAGCTGGTTCGGCCGCTCATCAGAGTGGTCGCTAAGAGGGAACCCGGTGTGACTCCGGGACTGCCCCGCAGCGGTGAACGGAAACGACCGTCGTCACGAAGCACTGGGCCGCGAGGCCCGGGAAGCGGCGACCAGTAGGCGTTGGCAACACGTCCGTGAGTCCGAAGACCTGCCAGCGCACCGGGCATCGAACGCCCGGTGGTCCGTGGACCTCGGAGGACGGTCGCGCGACGAACACGTGGTTGTCGTGTCGCCGCACCCCGAGCACGCGGGCAGCGACCGACGAGCTCGCGAGGGATGAGCACATATGACCACACGATCGACCATCGGCGCCACCGTTCTCGGCTATCCGCGCATCGGACGCGACCGGGAGCTGAAACATGCACTCGAGGCGTACTGGTCCGCCAGCGCCGACGCCGCCCAACTGCACCAAGTGGCACACGCAACCCGCACCGACGCAGTCGACACGATGGCGTCGCACGGACTCGACTCCGTTCCGGTGAACACCTTCTCCTGGTACGACCACATGCTCGACACCTCCGTCCTGGTAGGTGCAATCCCGCCGCGTTTCGACGCGGTGGAGCCGAGCGGCGACCAGCTGTCGGGTTTCGACGCGGCCACGTACTTCGCCATGGCACGCGGCACGGCCGGGGTGGCGCCGCTGGAGATGACCAAGTGGTTCGACACGAACTACCACTATCTGGTGCCGGAGATCTCACCCGACACCGTTTTTGCGTTGCATGCCGACAAACCGTTGCAGGAGTACGTCGAGGCTTCCGAACTCGCGGTGAACGCACGCCCCGTCCTGGTCGGGCCGTGGACGTACCTGCGCCTCGCGAAGGCGGCCGACGAGGCTCCCGACGGGTTCCGTCCGCTCGATCGACTGGACGACCTCGTCGGTGTGTACGCGGAACTGCTCGCCGTTCTTGCCGACGCAGGAGTCGGCTGGGTTCAGCTCGACGAGCCGGCCGCCGCGCTCGACCTCGATGCGACTGACACATCGGCTCTGCAACGCGTGTACGAACGACTCGGCGCGATCGGGCAACGCCCGGCGGTGTTCGTCTCGACGTACTTCGCTGATCCCGCCGAGGCGGTCCCGGCGCTCGCAGCGACACCGGTGGAGGCCATCGGCGTCGACCTCGTACGCGGAGTGACGGCCGGTGGTCTGACCGGAGTGCCCGGGTTGGCGGACAAGACGCTCGTCGTCGGCGCCGTCGACGGCCGCAACGTGTGGCGCACCGATCTGCGTACGCGTCTCAGCGAACTGGTGCCGTTCCTCGGGGCGGCCGCGACGGTCACGGTCAGCACGTCGTGTTCGCTGCTGCACGTACCGCACGACGTGACGCGCGAGACGGCGTTGGACGCCGAGCTGCGCGAGACGTTGGCCTTCGCCGATCAGAAGATCGCCGAGGTCGTCGCGTTGCAGCGTGCGCTCACTGAAGGACCGGAGACGGTACGCGCGGAGCTCGATGCTTCCGACCGGGCAGCCGCGGGGCGAGCATCGGTGCCGGGCGTGCACGACACCGACGTCCAGCGCCGTATCGCATCCGTCGACCCGACGCAGCGCCAGCGCCCGTCACGAGCCGAACGCGCCGACGCCCAGAGGGCCCGCTTCGACCTACCGCCGCTGCCCACGACCACGATCGGATCGTTCCCGCAGACGTCCGAGGTGCGTTCGGCCCGGGCCCGGCTACGCAAGGGGCGCATCGATGCTGCCGACTACGCCGCCACGATGCGAGGTGAGATCGACCGGGTGATCGACCTGCAGGAGCAGGCTGGCCTCGACGTGCTCGTCCACGGCGAGCCCGAGCGCAACGACATGGTGCAGTACTTCGCCGAGCAGCTGGACGGCTATGCGGCAACGTCCTTCGGCTGGGTGCAGTCGTACGGTTCACGCTGTGTACGACCGCCGATCCTGTACGGAGACGTGACGCGCCCCGCGCCGATGACGGTCGACTGGATCACGTACGCGAGCACGCGCACGGCGAAGCCGGTCAAGGGCATGCTGACAGGGCCGGTCACGATGCTGGCCTGGTCCTTCGTACGCGATGACCAGCCGCGCTCGACGACAGCCGATCAGGTGGCGCTCGCGTTGCGAGACGAGGTCGCCGATCTGGAGAAGGCCGGGATCGCGATCATCCAGGTCGACGAGCCGGCACTACGCGAGCTGCTTCCGCTGCGCGCCCAGGAGCGATCGGCGTACCTCTCCTGGGCCGTCGACGCGTTCCGTCTCGCCACCAGCGGTGTCGAGACGGCGACACAGGTCCACACCCATCTGTGCTACTCCGAGTTCGGCGACATCGTGGAGGCGATCGACGGGCTCAACGCCGACGTCACCAGTGTCGAGGCGGCACGGTCACGGATGGAGCTGCTCGGTGACCTGTCCGCGCGTGGGTTCAACGGGAAGATCGGGCCAGGGGTCTACGACATCCACTCCCCACGTGTGCCCTCGTCCGACGAGGTCTCCGACCTGCTGTCCGCGGCACTCACCGCTGTGCCCGCAGACCGGCTATGGGTGAACCCCGACTGTGGACTGAAAACCCGCGGCTACCTCGAGGTCGAGCAGGCGCTCAGTCACCTCGTAGAGGCCGCCCGAGCCGCTCGTCAACGACTCTAGGGTGTCACGGCTGCAGGTGCCCGGTCAGCGATAGATCGGGCGCCGCGGCCAGGTCGGAGTGGTGAACGCGTGGGGCGCCGGCGCGAAGCAGGCCGGGATACCGCACCTGCTCAGGTCGGCGCCGCCACGCCACCGCTAGTACGACCAGGGCAACGAGCCCTGCGGCGACCAACCAGCTCGAGGGTCCGATGCGCGCGTACACCGCTTTCGCGGCTTCGACGGCAACGGCGCCTCCGCCGACATACACCGCCGACCACAGGAGTGAACCGCACAGCGAGGCGATCAGGAACCGCGCGTACGCGACGCCAGAGGCGCCAGCTGCGGCCGGCGTCAGCGTACGTACGACGGGCAGCAGCCGGGTAGCGAACACCGCGGTCGCGCCATGACGCCGAAGCAGCCCTGTCGCGCGGTCCCAATGCTGGGTGCCGACGCGCGCCACTGCCCGTGACCCGCGTACCCGCTCGCCTTGCGTACGCCCCAGCCAGTAGCCGAGGTGGTCGCCGGAGCACGCGCCGACGGCAACGGCGGCGAAGACCAGCATGGTTGCGACGGGGCCTTCGACCGACGCGGCGATCGCGATCACCGCAGTCTCGCCCGGTAGCAACATGCCGAGACCAAGGCCGGACTCCGCGAATGCGAAGCCGAAGGCTGCCGCTACCGCCAGCGGCAGGGATTGCGCGCCGAACATGTCATCGACTGTGCCGAGGGGACGTTTCGGCACCTCGTACGCGAGGCAACATCGCACCGAACTCCCGACAAAGAGACGCAGGAACAGACCGCCGCGGCTCGGCGTTGACCCTGGTGTACGCGTTTTGAGAGGAACCCCCAAGTGACGACACGAAACCTGACCAACGACGAGTTCGAGTCGACCGTCGAGGCCGACGGCATCGTGCTCGTCGACTTCTGGGCCGAGTGGTGCGGCCCGTGCCGCCAGTTCGGCCCGATCTTCGAGGCCGCCTCCGAGAAGCACACCGACATCACGTTCACCAAGGTCGACACGGAGGCCGAGCCGATGCTGTCGGGCGGGCTCGGGATCAGCTCGATTCCCACCCTGATGGCGTTCCGTGACGGCATCTGCCTGTACGCCGAAGCCGGCGCCCTACCCGCACCCGCACTGGAGCAGCTGATCAACGCCGTACGCGGCGCCGATATGGATGCGATCCGCGCCGAGCTGGCGAGCCAGTCGTCCAGCTGAGCGCGCACCTTGCCCCGGATTACGGCGCGAGGCGCTCGCGATGCCACCCCGAGGGCGACCGGCGGAACCTGATGCGGTCGTGCATCCGGCTCTGTCGGCCCTGCCAGAACTCGATCGTCTCGGGGCGTACGACGTAGCCGCCCCAGTACGCCGGGCGCTCGACCTCGTCTGGTGAGGCAGCGTCGGCGGCGGCGTACCGCTCGTCGAGTTCGGCGCGACCCTCGACCACCCGCGACTGTGGCGATGCGACCGCGCCGAGGCGTGAACCCCGTGGCCTGGAAGCGAAGTATGCGTCGGAGGCATCCGGAGTCGTACGTGCGACGACACCCTCGATGCGCACCTGGCGTTCGATCTGGTGCCACAGCATCGTGCATGCCGCGCGCGGGTTGCTCTCCAGCTCATCACCCTTGCGGGACTCGTAGTTGGTGAAGAAGCGCGGACCGTCGTCATCGAAGCCCTTCAGCAGCACGATTCGTACGGAAGGCCGCCCGTCGGGCGTGGCTGTAGCGAGCGCCATCGCCGTGGGCTCGTGGAGGCCGGCGTCGACAGCATCGGACATCCAGCTGTCGAACAATGCGATCGGGTCGTCGCCCGCGTCGTCCTCGGAGAGGCCGGAGCGTACGTACTCGTTGCGGATGCGGGATACGTCGATGCTCACGCCTCCAACATAGGACGTACGGGCGACCCTGCGGCAGTTCGGGGCGCAATCGCCGTGCACATCTGCCGCGCATGGGCAGAATATGTGTCATGACTGCTGTCCAAGCTGGACTCGAGGGTGTCATCGCGTTCGAGACCGAGATCGCCGAGCCAGACAAGGAAGGCTCCGCATTGCGCTACCGCGGGGTCGACATCGAGGACATCGCCGGTCGGGTGCCCTTCGAGAAGGTGTGGGGTCTGCTCGTCGACGGCGAGTACGAACCCGGGCTTCCGCCCGCGCAGCCGTTTCCGATCCCGGTGCACTCCGGCGATATCCGCGTCGACGTGCAGAGCGCGATCGCCATGATCGCGCCCGCATGGGGTTTGCACCAGCTGTACGACATCGACGCCAGCCAGGCCCGCGACGACCTTGCCCGCACAGCGGTGATGGTCCTCTCGTACGTCGCGCAGGCGGCGCGCGGAATCGGGGCGCCGATGGTGCCAGAGTCCGAGGTGGACAAGGCCCAGACGATCACCGAACGGTTCATGGTGCGTTGGCGCGGCGAGCTCAACCCCGACCATGTGAAGGCGGTCGACGCGTACTGGGCATCGGCGGCCGAGCACGGTATGAACGCATCGACGTTCACGGCACGGGTCGTCGCCTCGACCGGTGCCGATGTCGCCGCAGCGATGTCCGCGGCGGTCGGCGCGATGTCCGGTCCGCTGCACGGCGGCGCACCGTCGCGCGTGCTGAGCATGCTGGAAGAGGTCGAACGCACCGGCGACGCGCGTACGTACGTGAAAGGCATCCTCGACCGCGGCGACCGGCTGATGGGGTTCGGGCATCGCGTCTACCGCGCTGAGGACCCGCGGGCGAGGGTGCTGCGACGTACCGCACGCGAGCTCGATGCTCCGAGGTACGAGGTCGCCGAGGCACTCGAGCAGGCCGCGCTCGCCGAACTGCGTGAACGCCGCCCCGACCGGGTGCTCGAGACCAACGTGGAGTTCTGGGCGGCGATCATCCTCGACTTCGCGCAGATCCCGCCGCATATGTTCACATCGATGTTCACCTGCGCGCGTACGGCCGGTTGGAGCGCACACATCCTGGAGCAGAAGCGGACGGGCAGACTCATCCGCCCGTCCGCCGCGTACGTCGGCCCCGATCCCCGCCCCGCCGACAGCGTCAACGGCTGGAACCCCGCCTGGGGGTGAGCACCCGACGGGCGTTCGCCTACTCCGGGTCGAGCCGCGCGACGACGATCTTGCCGCCCGGCTTGATCAGGTGCGGTGAGTCGGTCTTCCAGACGACATAGTTGCCGTGTCCGTTCGGTGGCAGGTAGACGCCACGTTCATCGAGCTCGGAGAGGGACTCCGAGTCCAGGTCGTACCAGTAGACCGCGTTGCCGATCTCGAACTGGATGTACTTCTCGGTGAGCAACAGGTCCTTCACGGCTCTGCGCGCCTCGAAGACGGCCCGCGCATCGCCTGTCTCGGTCTTGAGCATGACGACATGTTTGCCGCGTTGCTTCTGCGTCCACGCGGTGCCGTTCGTCGAATGTGCAACATCTTCAATCCGCCCTTCGGCGATGACCTCAGACTTGCCAGGCCGATTCGCATAGTGCATGACTATCTGCGCAGACTTCTCATCGGTCGTTGGCACGGTGACGATTGTCTTTCCCGCGGCAATCGGGTGCTCCTCGCGGCGAAAGTCTTCGCGCAGTTCGCCACGTCCGTCGAGCGCGGCCGAGTACACCGATGTCGCGGCCGTTCCACCACTTTGGTCGCTACTCGCGCCGGTGAGATACACCCTGCCGGCCACGATCGACGGGTAGGAGAAGTCGCTAGTCATCGGCGCGTTGCCGTTGGGGAACGTCGGCGCGTCCGCAAGCTTTCGTACGGTGTCGTTCTTGCGGTCGTACGAATAGAGCGTCCATGGGTTCGACGCCATACTCGTACTGGGCGTCGTGATCCACGTAACCCAGCGACGAGTAGTCGCCGCCGCTGTCACTTGTACGCCCTCGCTCTGCGCTCGCGTCGACAGATAGTTCACCTGACCGGATCGTGGATGTACGAGGGCAAGGTCATTCCGAACGAGTCGCAACGGGTTCTGCGGATCGCGCCGCTTTATCCCGGCCACTATCAGACCATCGGGCGTCAGAGAATACGGCAACATTTCCGTGCTCTCGGCTACTTTTGCTCTTTTCCTGCCAACGACCTGCAAAACAGAGTCAGGGGCGCGAGAGAGTTCGGCGTCACTCAGGTGAAGCAAACCCGGCCCTTGTACGGATGGATCGGACGATGACTCCCTCGGCTCCGCGGTCTCCTCGGCGGATTCCGAGGTGCACGCACTGATGGTGAGCACCAGCAGGATCGCACTGGCGCTCACCATCCGTCGAGCAGGCTTCACGCCGCTATTCCGTGTGATTGTAGGAATTTCCGAGTGAATCGCTTAGTGCGTCGTTCGAACCGCTTGTTCGCCTCTGAGTACGCCGGTAGAGCGTCGCTGTCGGCCGCTGGGTCGAGAGAATTGATCTTTCGCAGGTTCTTGTCGTAGCCGCGCACGACGAGCCAATGACCGATATCGGCGCCTTCCGGGTGTCCGTTGTAATGGTCACGCGTCGCGAGTTCGAGTGTGGATGCGGCGAACGGGTGGCCATGATCGATGCTGTAACGCATTGCCTTCCGTACCCGCCTCGGGCTTGGGCTCTTGTGCTGCTGGTAGTACCCGCGGCTCCGGCCCTTCATCCAGCGGTTGAGGCCACGCTTGAAGTTCTTGCTAGCCCACGGGGTGACATGATGAACGTAGGTCCGCATGTGTGCGCGACCGCCCATCGTCTTCTCTCTCAGTCGAGCGTGATTGTAGCGACTGCGTTTCGGCCCGTCGTAGCGCGCGATCATCAGGCCAGTGGTGTTGCCACACGTGAAGGAGCGATTCTGAGAGTTGTGCCGAACCGGGAGCAGATTCTTGGTGCTCGGACACTCCTGCGGCGGATGGCACCCGGGTGCGCGCGACGCCTCGGTGCGGCCGTCCAACCGGACGTCGAGTGCTCGCTCCGTCTGTTGCTCCACGTTTCGATACTCCCGCTGTGACATGTCGCCCGCAAGATACGCTGAGTACGCGTTCCACAGTCGTTGCTTGGAGCCTACGTCTGCCTTCTCCCTGCGGCGTCAGGTGCATCTTCTTCCCGACGATGAAACCACCGCCTGTCGAGTTTCCCACAGGTCCGTCGTCGGCTGAGGCTGCTCCGCCCAGAGCAACCGACGCGATTAGCCAATGACGAAACTGCGGTTGTCGCAGCTAGACGTAATGCGAGCCGTCTCCCCGTCGGTACATCTGATGAGCGAAGACCCCCTACTCCGCGCGCGCGTCCGTGCCGTATGCATGTGTGCATGAGTCCGCCGTGTCGTGGACGATCAGGCCGCTGCGTTGCCTTCAGCGCCGGTACGTTCCTGGCCCTGGTTGGCGTTGCCCGCTGCCTTGTCTGTCACGCTCTATACGAGTTGAGACCGCCGCTGCGTTGCCCGCTGTCGTGTAGATTTTCAGCCTCGCTGGTGACCGGCGATGCGTCGGCGGGCGCTGGAGGTGTACTAGGCGTCAGCCGCTACGTAGGAGCGGCCGACTGCAGACTTGCTCAGCCGTCGTCGGCGCGGGTGTAGTACGCGACGAATACAGTGCCCGATTCGACGTCCCGCCGGTTGACACCGACTCGGTGCCGTTCGGCGTCGGGCAGGACCTCCGCCCAGGCCCATTCTGGGTTCGGCAGTACGTCCAACTCCCCGTCGAGCGTCACGTCGACGCCCCCGAGGACGGCGGTGTTTCTGCCGTACACAATGAGAGCCGGAGACTCGACTGCGGGTATATCGATCGCGGCCCCGGACCTGCCGCCCACTGGGTCGAGCGCCTGGTCGGCGAGTACGTACGTCACTCCTTGTACGGTGCGCTCCCGCGGCAGCGCGACGCCATGATCCACAACTCGTTCGCCGGTCATGTCATATACGCCGATACCGAGCCGCCCGTCGAACGGATTCTTCGCGGCGCCATCCTCCTCGACCCGATACTCGATCGTCACGGGTTCGCCCGCCACGACGCCGTGCCGACGCCAGTACCGACGGACATCGTCGACAGTCGCGACGCCTCCGACGCTGCCCGGGCCGAGCGCCTTGACGCGTTGGATTGCGTCGCCCTGTTTGCAGCCGGGGTCGATGCTCGACCCATTGACCTTTCCGACGCGGAACCAATCTGATGCCGAGGCGCCCGCACATTCGAAATCGACTAGAAAGTCCGTATCGTCCGGTGTGAACGTCAACCTCACCGATCGATCACCCTCGTCGCCGACCATCGAGTCCAGATTGGTGTCGCCGTTGACCGTGGCCGGGAACCGCTCGGATCCTCCTGGCCGTTCGGCAGGCATCGGAGCGCTGGTGGTATCGCTGAGAATCGCGAATCCCGACAACGTGATGACGACGATGAGGGCGGCGACAGCGGCCGCGGCGCCGGTGACGCGGCGCCGACGCTGCTGGGAGACCTTCGTACGAATCTGGGAGATGCGCTCGGGCACCGGTTCGTCGGCGTCGTCCGCACGTTCTCGGAACATGGCGCGCAGGTCGTTCTCGATCATCGAGACCGCGCCCCCTCTCCCGGATCCGCGGGTACGTACGCGTCGCCCAACCCCGGGTCAGTCCGAAGTCGAGCGAGCGCCTTGCTCGTCTGGCTCTTCACGGTACCCACCGAGCAGCCCATAGTTTCCGCAATCTGCGCTTCGCTCAAGTCCTCGTAGAAGCGTAGAACGAGCGTCGCACGTTGTCGCACCGGCAGCCGGCCGACCGCTTCCCAGAGATCGTTCTTCGGGCCCACCGCGTCGGTCGGATCTCCGCTACTTCGCTCGGGAAGCACCTCGGTGGGCCGCTCCCCGTTCGAGCGACGCCGTCGCCAGCTCAGGTGTTCGTTGACCAGCATCTTGTGGACGTACGCGACCGGACTCTCGTTGATGCGTTTCCATTTGCGCCAGGCCTTCGCTAGTACCGTCTGAACGAGGTCCTCGGCCAGATGCGTGTCCCGAGTCAGCAGATACGCGGTGCGACGAAGAGCGCCCGCTCGTGCGGCGACGAAGTCCTCGAACGGGATCGGTGCCTGCGTGCCGCCGCATTCAGCATCCGCACTCAAGTTCGCTGCTCCCCCATCTGCAGTGCGGCACTCGCCAACCACCTTGGCCAGCCTTGGCCCGTGGTGACCATATCGAATCGGCACCGTACGTGCATGTGGCCAGCCCTGCGCCCGATGGGTTGCCGGCAAACAAAAAGTGGCCACCGAACCTCACGGTTCGATGGCCACTCTGAGAGGGACCTCACATCAGCGGCAGGTGCCCTTCTGAGCCTTGATCCTCTTCTTGATCGTCAGGAACTTCTTCTTCGAGCTCTTCGGCAGCTTCACCGTGGTCTGCCCGACCACTCGGTACGTACGGACCTCGCGAGGGCAGAACGTACGGACAACCGACTTGTTCCTCGCGGCCTTCTTACTCGAGGTCTTCTTGTACTTGTTCGAAGCCTTCGTCTGGATCAGGCGCACCGAGTTCCAGATCTTCGGGACCTTCTGGTTACAAGTGGTCTTCGAGATGCTCTTGATCCGCTTGCCGCCCTTGCCCACCTTCGGCAGGAACTTCAGCGTGAGCCCACACTTGACCTTCTTGCGGGGCGACTTGGCGGCCGCGGCGACTGTGTCCGTCGTGGTGGCCGACTTGCTCGACGTGGTGACGCTCTGGCCGTCGGTCGCGCCGGTGGCGTTGGCCGGGCCGGCGACGATCGCACCGGCCGAGAGCACCGCGGCGGCGACGGTCAGTCCCTGTACGCGCTTCGTTGCTGTCATAGTTGTTTTCCCACTCCCCGAGCTCTGGTGAGCTCGTCTCAATCTTGCGTACCAAGCGCACGGGCGTGTCATCGACACGGTGCGCCGTGTCTGCAGCCGCCAAGATTACGGGACGCTGGTGCCAGCGGCCAATTCGGCTTGCGACAATCGAGACATGACACCGCCGCACATCGCGATCCCGACCGCCCTGCTCCCCGCCGATGGACGCTTCGGATCCGGACCGTCCAAGGTCCGTACGGAGGCGGTCGACGCCCTGGCCGCGACGGGCACAATGCTTCTCGGCACGTCACATCGGCAGGCGCCCGTGCGAGACCTCGTCGGGCGGGTCCGCGAAGGCCTGCGCACCCTGCTCGGCGTACCCGACGACTACGCGGTCGTCCTCGGCGTCGGCGGCGCGACGGCGTTCTTCGACGCCGCGACGTTCGGGCTCGTTCGCGCGCGCAGCCAACACCTCGTGCACGGAGAGTTCACCTCGAAGTTCGCGACCGCCGTCTCGAAGACGCCGTTCCTCGACCCGCCGAGCGTGCTCGAGAGCGCACTCACGACGCATCCCACACCGAAGGCAGAGGTCGGCATCGACGTCTACGCGTGGGCGCACAACGAGACATCGACCGGCGTGATGTCACCCGTACACCCGGTGGCCGACGCCGACCCGGACGCCCTCGTGGTGATCGACGCGACCTCGGGCGCCGGTTCGCTGCCCGTTGACATCGCAGACACCGACGTCTACTTCTTCGCACCACAGAAGGTGTTCGCGTCCGACGGCGGACTCTGGCTGGCAACCATGTCACCGGCTGCCGTCGACCGAGTACGCGAGATCGAGGCGTCCGGAAGGTGGGTCCCGGCGTTCCTCGACCTCGTCGGCGCCATCGATAACTCGGCCAAGAACCAGACGTACAACACGCCGTCGCTCGCGTCGCTGTTCCTGATGGCCGAGCAGACCGACTGGATGCTCGACAACGGCGGCCTCGACTGGGCGGTCGACCGCGTGACCAGCTCGTCCACGTCCTTGTACGACTGGGCGGAGGCGTCCACGTACGCGGCGCCGTTCGTACCGAACCCCGTCGACCGCTCGCTCGTCGTCGGCACGATAGACCTCGACGGCGTCGACGCGAAACAGGTCAGCTCGGTGCTGAGAGCCAACGGTGTCGTCGACATCGACGGCTATCGGGGACTCGACCGCAACCAACTGCGCATAGCGATGTATCCGGCGGTCGAGCCCGATGATGTGGCCGCGCTCACCGCGTGCATCGACCACGTCGTCGAGCGCCTCACACGCTGAGCCGCACGTATATGCCCCATTTTCGGCGAAATCGGGGCTGAAACGTGCGGCCCAGCGGGGTGGTGTTACTGGCGGCGCCCGCTCCGGCGGGCTGCGATCACGATCCAGACGACGAGTACGAGGAGCAGAATCCCCAACCCGATAAGGATCTTGATGCCGAGGTCGAGCATCGACTCATCGTCGGCCGTACGCTCCGAAGCGCCGCTCTCGGACGACTTCGAGCCCGACTTCGGCTTCGCTTCGGGTGGCGGGGGCAGATCGACCCGCAGAATCGGTGACGGGAGACCCTCGGTTCCGATCAGGAACGACTTACCGTCGGGTTCGACCGCGAGAGACTCTCCTTGCCGCTGCGCGGGCAGCCCCGTCGACCAGGTCTCCTTCCAGGTCTTCGCGTCGTACGCGACCGCGTTGCCGTACGTACGCAGCACCACCCGCTCGCCGTTCGGCGTGAATTCGCCGTCGGTGACGATCCCTGGCGCACGCACTCCGCGGACCGGGCGGAGTACGTTCGGGCGGCCAGTACGCAAGCGCCTCGGCGCGCGGTACACCTGCCCGGAAACGAGTCCCTTGGACACGATCAGGATGCGCCGCGACTTCGGTGCGACCAGCACAGCCTCGGCATCCTGCGCGCCACCTCGATAGCGCAGCGGGTAACGCTCCGGCGTGACCGTTGAGTCGCCTCGGCCGGGTTCGGGCAACGCATACAACGCGATGTCGGTACGCACACCTGAGTTGTCGCCGATGTCGGCTACCCACAGAGTGCCGTCCGAACCCATGCCGAGCGCCTCTGTGTCGGCGAGGTCGTAACCGGACAACGTCGTCACGCCGACGACCTCGCCGCTGCCTCGATCGATCGCGTACACAGCGGCCGTGTTGTCGGAATCGTTGATCGTGTAGAGCAGCGACGGGTCGTCCACGCTGATGGCGAGACCGCTCGACTCCGCAATGCGCTCGTCGGTGATGGTCGTGACCCGCTCGGTGTCACCGCGGTCGCCAACAGCGTGAGCGGGAGCGACCGTCGCAATCAGTCCCGCAGCGATCGCGACGAGGGCCAGGCGTCTCATCGGCTGACCACGGAGGCCACCAACACCACGATCAGCAGGAGGACGAGCAACCCCGGGATCAGGAGTCGGCGGTAGCGCGGATGCACGAGGACAACGGTAGCCGCGGGCCGACGCTCAGTTGGAGGCGGCGTCGTTGGCCGCGGCGCGAACCTCCTGCTCGCGTACGCGCGCCCGGATGATGTCTGCGCGACTCGCGACCACCCAGGTCGGCCGCCGCCCGAACTTGGGGCGTACGACGAGTCCGGTGTGCCGGGTGAACAGCGCGATCGCCAGCAACGTACCGACGAGCGTGATCAGACCACCCGCGATGAGCGTCCAGCGGGCACCGAACACCTCGCCGATCCACCCGATGAACGGAGCTCCCAACGGCGTACCGCCGAGGAAGATCATCAGGTAGAGCGCAGACACCCGCCCGCGCATCTGTGGGTCGACCGACAACTGGATGGTCGCGTTCGCAGAGGTCACCATCGTCAGCGCCGTCAGCCCGAGGAGCGGCAGGATCACCGCGAACGTGAGGTACGTGGGCATCAGACCCGCCGCTACCTCGACGATTGCGAACGCGACGGCAGAGCCCACCACCAGCCGTTGGCGCGGGCGGGGTCGGCGCGCGGCGAGCAGCGCGCCCCCGAGCGACCCGATCGCCATGATCGAGCCGAGTAGTCCGTACTCCCCTGCGCCCTTGTCGAAGACCTCGGTCGCCATCAGCGCACTGGTCATCTGGAAGTTCATGCCGAACGTTCCGACGAAGAACACGGTCGCGAGGAGCAGCATAAGGTCAGGCCGGGATCGTACGTACCGGATGCCATCGCGGACAGCGCCCTTCGCGCGATCGGCAGGCTCGGAGGGATGTAGCTCGCGGGTGTCCAGGATCCGCAGGGAGTACAGCACCGCCAGGTAGCTCAACGCGTTGATGACGATCACCCAGCCGGTCGCCGCAGCGCCCGACCCGAGGGCCGCGATCATCACACCGGCGACGGCCGGACCGATCATCCGCCCGGAGTTGAACGACGCCGAGTTCAGACCCACGGCGTTCGACAGGTCGTCCGGGCCGACCATCTCGACGACGAAGGACTGTCGCGCCGGTGCGTCGAACGCCGTCGCGACGCCGAACGTGAACGCGAGAACGTAAACATGCCAAGGCACGGCGACACCGGTGATCGCGAGCACACCGAGCAGGGCGGCCGGGAGCGCCATCGCGATCTGGGTCATCGAGAGTACGGTGCGCTTCGGGAAGCGGTCGGCCACGAGGCCGGCGTACGGCGACATCAGCAAGGCGGGCAACAGCTGGAGCCCGGTGGTGATGCCGAGCGCGGTGCCACTGTTGTCTGTGAGTTGCAGAACCAGCCAGTCCTGGGCGACTCGCTGCATCCACGTACCGACATTGGAGATCAGGGCACCGGCCGCATAGATGCGGTAGTTGCGAATCGCCAGCGAACGGAAGGTGGGGCTCAAGCGGTCGCCAACCTCTCGAGGATGACGACGGCTTCGCGCAGCACCTCGCGTTCGGACGGCTCGAGCTCACGCAATCGCTTGCCCAGCCACGCGTCCCGGCGCTTACGCTCGGCCGCGAGCCATTCTTCGCCATCGTCGGAGATTTCCACGATGACCTGGCGGCCGTCGGTTGGGTGCGGTGAGCGTGTCACGTAGCCCATATCGGCCAGGCAGTTGACGATGCGCGTCATCGTCGGCGGGCGTACCTGCTCGGCTTCGGCCAGCGCGCCCGGCGTCATCGAGCCGAGCCGTCGTAGCGCACCGAGTACGGCTGCTTGGTTCGGAGTCAGATCCGAGCGCCGCTCCTTGCGGAGTCGACGGTTGAGACGTACGACCGCGGCGGCGAGAGCCTGCGCGAGCCCGATATCGGTACGTGCGAGCTTTGCGACGTGATCGGGCATGTCGTTAGCATAAGTCATTACCAATGCTAACGAAAAATCGCAGCCTGGTATTCCTGGTCACAGACCGCACGCCGCGCATCGGCACGAACAAGTGATCGGCAGGTGGAGTTACGCCCACCGCCGTCGGGGGATTGCGCCTACTGCTTCGACCTTTGTTCATACCTAGCGTTGCGGCCATGAGACTACGTAGATCGATCACCTGCCTGGCGTCGGCCGTCGCGGTTGCCGGCGTCCTCGGATCCGCACCCACGGCGACGCACGCTGCAGAGCCGACACCACCACTGTCTCGATCCGAGCTCCGGGAACACGCGCGGGAGATCGTCGCGAACGGCGCGCCGGGCGTGCAGGTCACGACGCGTGACGAGTACGGGGTCCGCAATGTCGTCGAGGGCGTCGGCAACCTTCGCAGACAGGAACCACCGCGAGTCGGCCGGCAGTTCCGGCTCGGGAGCGTCACGAAGTCGTTCACCGCCACGGTTGTGCTCAGCCTCGTCGACGACCGGCGGATCCGGCTCGACGCCCCGATCGCACGATACCTGCCGAACCTGCTGCCGTACCGCAGATCGATCACGGTACGGCAGCTGCTGGAGCACCGCAGCGGGTTGTTCGACTACAAGTCCGCCGTCTGGCCCAACGTGAAGGCCACCGCCGCATCGCGATTCCGGGACTACACACCGGCGGATCTCGTACGCATCGCGGCGCGGGAGCCCTTACAGTTCGCGCCCGGCGAGAGGTTCGAGTACTCCAACACGGACTACGTCGTACTCGGCATGCTCGTCGAGAAGGTCACCGGCAACGCGTATGAGCACGAACTGTGGCAACGCGTGCTGCGCCCAACGCACCTGCGAGACACGTACGTCCCGGGACACGACCCGCGGTTGCGTCGGCCGGCGGCTCGTGGCTATGAGGACGTCCGTTCGCAGGGCGGACTCACCGACCTCACCCGCTTCAACATGTCCGCTGCCTGGGCCAGCGGCGACCTCGTCTCGACAACCGCGGACGTCAACCGGTTCTACGACGCGCTACTCGACGGCCGCCTGCTGTCGCGGAAGATGCTCCATGCGATGAAGCAGTCCGGCCCCGCGTTCCCCGGCTTCGGGTACGGCCTCGGACTCGGGCACCTACAGAAGTGCGGCCAGCAGATCTGGGGACACGTCGGCGGAGTACCGGGTTACAACACCTTCGCATTCACCAACGACAGCACGAAACGCCAGATCACGATCATGGTCAATCGCAGCTTCACCCTCGACGACGAAGCCTCGGATGCGGCTCTAGCACTCGTCGCGGCCGAGTTCTGCGGCTCGTCGACGCGGTAGCGACGGCCGCACTCCTAATGGCCCGCACTAGCTGACCCAGTGGCGGACGGGTTCGATCGCGAAGTACAGCACGAACAACGCCGCGACGATCCACATCAGCGGGTGGACCGTACGTGCCTTGCCGCGGGCCACCTTGATCAGTACGAACGCGATGAAGCCCGCTCCGATACCGGCACTGATCGAGTACGCGAACGGCATCAGCGCGATCGTCAGGAAGGCTGGGATGGCGTACTCGACGTCGTCCCATGGGATGCCCTTGACCTGCACCATCATCAGGTAGCCGACGAGGACCAGCGCCGGTGTCGCGGCTTCGTTCGGGATCGCGCTCACCAACGGGGTGAAGAACGCAGCGAGCAGGAAGAGCAGTCCCGTCACGACGCTCGCCAAGCCCGTACGCGCGCCCTCACCGACACCCGAGGCCGACTCGATGTACGACGTGTTGCTCGAAACGCTCGACGCGCCGCCGGCGATGGCTGCAACGGAGTCGACGACGAGGATGCGCTGGGTGTTGACCGGCGTGCCCTTCTCGTCGTTCAGGCCCGCCTCGGCGCCGATCGCCGTCATGGTGCCCATCGTGTCGAAGAAGTCAGCGAGCAGCAGCGTGAAGATGAGCAGCAGGACGGTGACGAGCCCGGCCTCCTCGATCGATCCGAGCAGGTTGAACTCGCCGAACAACGCGAGGTCGGGCCAGTCGGCGATGTGATCGGGCCATTCGGGCACGTTGAGGTTCCACCCGCGCGAGTTCACCACCTCACCGTCGACGACGGTCGGGCCGACGTCGGCGATCGCCTCCACGATGACCGCAAGGACGGTGGTGGCGATGATGCCGATCAGGATCGCGCCGGGTACGCGGCGCGAGTACAGCGCGATCATCAACAACAGGCCGAGACAGAACACGAGCACCGGCCAGCCGGCGAGGGTGTTGTTCTCCTCCGGGAGACCGAGACCGATCGGCGGCGCAGCGAGCCCCGTGCTGCGTACGACACCGGCGTCGACCAGGCCGACCAACGTGATGAACAGACCGATGCCGACCGAGATCGCGGTCTTCAACGGGACCGGCACCGCCTCGAACACCGCCTTGCGGAATCCGGTCAGCACGAGGATGAGAATCACGATGCCCTCGATGACGACAAGCCCCATTGCGTCTGCCCAGGTCATCTGCTGTGCGACGGCGTACGCGAGGAACGCGTTCAGGCCGAGACCGGTCGCGAGGGCGAGCGGGAAGTTCGCGACAACACCCATCAAGATGGTGACGATGCCGGCCACCAGCGCCGTCGTGACCGCGACCAGCCCGAATGCCTGCCCGGCGTCACCGCCACCGATGTAACCGCCGTCGGCGTCGGGGACACCGGAAATGATGATCGGGTTGAGCACGATGATGTAGGCCATCGTGAAGAACGTGACGACGCCGCCGCGCACCTCGCGCCCGAGCGTCGACCCACGACGAGAGATCTGAAAGTACCGATCGAGACTGGCGATCATGTCGCTCCTGGTCAGGATTTGGGGGCGCGAGCCGTGCCGGACCCGCCGCCGTCGGGCAGCGGTAGCCTAGTGGGGTGAGTCATTCCGCGCAGCCCCCGGAGCCGTCGGGCAACCGCGACCGCGCGCGACGCGAGCGTCGGGCGCGGCGACACCAGCTCGGTCGCCCGGAGGTCACCGAGATCGAGGTCGGTCAGCGCACGTACGCGGTGGCAAGTGTCGATCCGCTCGATGTCGACGGCGTGCGTACGGTCACGGTCGGCACCGTGCTGTGGCTCGTGGCGTTCCTTGCGCTGCTGCCGTTCGTGGGCCCTCTGCGCGACTCGGGGAACATCTGGTGGCTGTGGACTTGCCTCGCCGGCTTCGGCCTCGGCCTGATCGGCATCGAGTACTGCCGTCGTCGGCGCCACGCGCTCCAGCTCGACGCCGGCCTTCGCGACGCGGAGACGTCGCCATTCGGCGCCGCCGGCTCCTGACGTAGCCGACGAGTCCTCATGCAAAGAGGGCCCCGGTGGCCGCCGGAGCCCTCTTCACGTGTTGTGCCGGTGGTTACCCGACGTTCTCCGCCTCGACCTTCTCGTCGTCGTACTTGCGTACGGTGAGGCGCAGCGGCACCTCGCGGATCGTGACGACCGCGATAAGGCTGACCACCGCGACAGCCGCGGCGATCAGGAAGATGCGCCCCGTTGCATCGGCGTACGACGCGCGGATCACGTCGACGACCGGCGCCGGCAGATGCTCGAGGTCGAGCAGGCTGGTCGAGCCGCCCCCCGAGGCCTTACTGGGGTCGACGCCCAGATCTGCGAGTCCGGAGGCGATCTTGTCGGACACGCGCGATGCGAGTACCGCGCCCAACACCGACACTCCGATCGCGCCGCCGAGCGACCGGAAGAACGCCACTGCGCCGCTGGCCGCACCGACCTCCGTCACGTCGACGGTGTTCTGTACCGCTAGGACGAGGTTCTGCATCATCATGCCCATGCCGAGGCCCATCAGGACCATGAAGACGCTCATGTGCCAGATCGGCGTCGAGTGGTCGATGGTGCCGAGCATGGTGAGCCCGCTGATCAGCAGGATGCTGCCACCGACCAGGAAGCGCTTCCACTTGCCCGTACGGGTGATGATCGCGCCTGCGCCGGTCGTACCGACGAACGAGCCGAGCATCATCGGCACCATCAGCAGACCGGCCTCGGTCGGGCTGTAGCCCTGCGCGATCTGGAAGAACTGACCGAGGAACACCGAGCTACCGAACATCGCGATGCCGACCGCGACGCTCGCGACGATCGCGAGTGCGGTCGTACGCTCCTTGATCACCCACAACGGGACGAGCGGCTCCGGATGCTTGCTCTCGACGAGGATCGCGAGGGCGGCGGCAACGAGGCTCCCGCCGACGAACAGCGCGGACTCGACGCTCATCCAGTCGAAGCTCTCGCCGGCGAACGACACCCAGACGAGCGGCAGGCTCGCGGCGATCGAGATCAGAAGGGCGCCGACGTAGTCGATGCGTACCTCGCGCTTGATGGTCTCGATGTGCAGGTAGCGCTGCAGGACGACGAGGCTGACCACGGCCAAGGGCACGCAGACGTAGAAGCACCAGCGCCAGCCGAGCCAGCTCGTGTCGACGATGACACCGCCGATGAGCGGGCCGCTGATCGTCGCGAGCGCCATCGTGGCACCCATGTAGCCGCTGTATCGCCCGCGGTCGCGGGGCGGGATGACCGACCCGATGATCGACTGTGCGAGCGCGGTCAGACCACCCATGCCGAGGCCCTGCAGTGCGCGACAGGCCAACAGCTCGGGGACGTTCTGCGACATTCCGGCGAAGATCGAGCCGATGACGAAGGTGATGATCGCGAGCTGGACGAGCAGCTTCTTGTTGAACAGGTCGGACAGCTTCGCCCAGATCGGGGTCGAGACCGTCATGGCGAGCAGCGAGATGGTGACGACCCAGGTGTACTGGGTCTGACTGCCATCAAGGTCACCGATGATCGTGGGCAGCGCGTTGGACACGATCGTCGAGCTGACGATCGCAGTGAACAACGCCGCGAGCAGTCCGACGAGCACCTCGAGGATCTCCCGGTGCGTCATCTCCGGCTCGCGCGCACCGCTCGGTGTCGGCGCTGTCGATGCAGAGGTCATGAGTCCTTCTCGTCGTGATGGTCGTGAATGAGCGTGGTCGCCACGTCCGTGAGGACGACCGCGGCAGTTCGGATTTGGTCATCGCTCCAGTCGTCGAAACGATCGGCGAGGAAGCGGGAGTACGCGCGGTCGAACTCCGCCAGCTGCTCACGCCCCGAGCCGGTGATGACGAGCAGGGATGCGCGAGCGTCGGCCGGATCCGTGCGACGCTCGACGTAGCCGCGTTCGACCAGGCAACCGACCTGGCGGCTGACGACCGAGGCATCGATGCCGTATTCGAGGGCGATGTCTCCGGCGCGGGAGTCGCCATGGGTGGTGAGGTAGCGCAACAGCGCTGCGTCCGTACGTCGCAGGGAGGTTTCGAGCCGGTCGAACTGGCGCACGCTCGCCCGCATGGCACGGCTGAACAGCGTCATCGCCTCGAGCAGCGGCGGCGAGCTCGGCTCAGCGGGCACGCTCGACTCGGGAGCGGGATTCGGCACTGTGGTAGCGGTTGCAGACATCGGCATTCCAGGGACGATTACTTGGTTTCCGCAAGCAACCGTACAACGTGTGTGTGTAGCAACCAAATGATTGTGGGGCGGCACACATCCGGACTCGTCCGGTGCGGGGTCGCTCGGGCTAGAAGAGCTCGAGGTCGTCGACGCCGACGGTGTCGACGACCGGCTCCGGCAGCGTACGTGAGGCGGCGGAGCGCGAGAGTCTGGTCTTCGAATGCGCGCCGCAGCCGTGGTCGAGGGAGACCACGCGGCCGTCGTCGTTGGCGAGGCCGTTGGCGCATACGCCGAATGCCGTGCCGAGGGGGCCGGACATCGAGACCATGAACCCGCACGTGCGGCAATGGTGCGGCGCCTGGCGCGTCAGTTCGTTGTCGGGGCCCTGCGGGCCGGCGTTCCAACGATCCGCGGCTTGATCTCGACCCTCGAGCGAAAGCACCCGTTTGCGGCCGAGACCGACCTCGTCGGCGACCGGACGTACGGAGGTGGGATCGACGAGGCCGTCGACGGCAGGATCGCCCGCCGACCAACCGGGTACGAGCCGAATATCGTCGTCATCGGGCGGGAGCAGGTCTCCCGGGCTCATATCGCCGGGTTGTACGCGCTCGCGGTACGGAGTCCAGTCGGGTGCAACGATCGCGTCGGCGCCGGGCAGCAGCACGATCTCGTTGACGGTCACCGAACGCTGGCGTGGCGCCCTGGTCACGGTCACCGACCAGTGCCAACCGCGGTAGCCGCGACGCCTGCAGGCGAACACATGCGAAACCGTGCGCTCACCCTCTGCGCGTACGCCCTCATGGTCGCCGACGTCGACGGATCCGACGGCCTCGACGAGCGCAGCGCGGGCCGCTTCGACGGCGTTGGCGCCGACGGAGTCGGGACGGGGCGTACGTACTGTGGGTGCCACGACACCGATTCTCTCGTACGAGCATCCGCTAGCGCCAACCGGCCGCGACTTCGCGGGTTCTCGTGCGGAGGCGCCGCAAGGTCGTCTGCGGTGTGCGGCAGGATATGAGCCGTGGAGCCGCCGAACGAACCACCGCCGCAGGGCAGCCCGGGTCCCCCGCCCGGCGAGCCCGAGCAGGGGCGTGCAGCAAGAGCGGCGCAGTCGACGGGCCGTGCGGCGCAGGCCGTCGGGCGCGGTGGCCGGTTCGCCGTACGAAAGGCCCGCAAGCTCACCCACGCACAGGGCGCCGGTGAGTCGGGGCTGTCTCGGCTGCTCGAGTTACACGCGTTCAACACCGGCGGCGACGCGGCGGTTGCGGTCGCCCTCGCGGGCACGTTGTTCTTCGCCGGCGCGACGAGCGAGGCGCGCACCGACGTCGCGTGGTTCCTGCTCCTGACGATGCTGCCGTTCGCCATCGTCGCGCCGCTGATCGGGCCGTTCCTCGACCGCTTCCGCCGCGGTCGCCGCTGGGCGATCGGCGGCACGATGGCGATCCGGGCATTCTGCTGCTGGATCCTCGCCGGCGCCGTCGCCGACGAGTCGACTGCGACGCTCTACCCGGCTGCGCTCGGCGTACTCGTCGCGTCGAAGGCGTACGGCGTGACCCGGGCCTCTGCCGTCCCTCGCCTGCTGCCGCCGCAGATCACCCTCGTCAAGGCGAACTCCCGCATCTCGCTCACGGGCACGGCCGGCGCGATGTTGTCCGGCCCGCTCGCGGCCGGCACCGCGCTGATCGGCGCCGAGTGGACCTGCCGGTACGCCTTCGTGCTGTTCACGATCGCCACGATCCTCGCGATCCTGCTGCCCGAACGCGTCGACTCGTCCGAGGGCGAGGAGCAGGTCGGCATGGCGTCGATGAGCGGCGCCAAGAATCGCGGTCCCGCCATCGCCCCGAGCGTCGTGCGGGCGCTTCGCGGCAACGCGGGCTTGCGGTTCCTGATCGGGTTCATGTTGATGTACATGGCGTTCGTGCTGCGCAACCCCACCTTCGACGGGTGGGAGAGCACGACCGAGACGACCATCCTGCTCGGTGCCGTGCTGGGTTCGCTCGGCGGCGGCCAGACCGTCGGCACGCTGATCGCGTCCTTCGTACGCTCGCGTCCGCCCGAGGCGGTCATCCTCGTGGTGATGGTCTTCGAGGTGAGCGTGCTCGTCGTCTGCACCGTGCTCTTCTCGATCCCCGCGGCGATCCTGCTCGCCCTCACGGTCGGTGTCTGCGGATCACTGGGAAAACTGAGCCTCGACGCGTTGATCCAGCGCGATATCGCCGAAGACGTGCGTACCAGCGTGTTCGCCCGCTCCGAGACGCTGATGCAGCTGTCGTGGGTCGTCGGCGGGTTCGTCGGCATCCTCGCGCCGCTCGACCCCCCGCGTGTCGGCCTGACCATCGCGTCGATCTGCGTCGTCGTGTGGAGCGGGTTCGTGTTGTACGCGCGGTTCTCCTCGAAACGGTCAGCTCATCCGTCGGCGCAGCCCGACCCGAACCCGACTCGGCGCGAGTCCCGGCCCGATGACGCCACCCGCCACTATCCACAGCCGCGGCCCGCCCAACCGGACGACCCGACGATCGCCAACGACGCGGTACCCGCCGACGACCCCACCATTCGCAGTCGGCGCGCTCCGTACGATCAGGAGCGGCCGCCCGAACCGCCGCCACCGCCTCGCACCGAGCCGCCGTACAACTCCTGACCGCGAGCTGGCGTTAGGAGTCCAGCTGGTCGGCGAGTGCGCGCAGCAGCGACGCGGTCGGCTTGGCGGTACGCGAGTCAGGGTGGCGGCCGTGACGGTAGCCCTCCCCGAGGCCGTCGAGCAGACCGATGAGGTCCTCGACGATGACCACCATCTCCTCGGGCGGCTTGCGGCTCGCCCGTGCCTTCGCCTTCGCGACCGACGGCGGCTTGTCGAGCAGCCGCACCTGCAGCGCCTGGTCACCCTTGCGACCCTGCACGATGCCGAACTCGACGCGCGTACCCGACTTGATCGTCGTCACTCCGGACGGCAGCGCGTCGGCGCGGACGAAGACGTCGCCGCCCTCGTCCTTGCTGAGAAAGCCGAAGCCCTTGTCGGCGTCGTACCACTTCACCTTGCCAGTGGGCACGGGTGGCCTTTCGTCGAATACGGATAGGTCCCCCAAGCCTAGTGCCCCGACCCGCGCTTGTTCATCCGGTTACGACGCGTTGCCGTCGCGCCACGCGTCCTCGCGTCGGCCGGCGAAGCCATTGGGGTCGGCGGGCGCTTCGAGAGTCGGATCCGGGTCATCGGGTACGGAGAAGGCGTCCGGCGGGTTCTCATCGACCGGCTGAACCGCCGTCGGAGCGTCCGGCGGCGGTGCATCGGGAGTCGGGTCGTCATCGGCCGACACGTCCGCGCCGAAGGTCGTGTCCGGCGACATGTCGTCCTCCGGCACCTCGCCGGGTTCCGGAAACGTGTCATGGTCGGAGACACCCCCGTCAGCCGAGTCCGGCGGCGCGGGTTTGAACGCCGTCTTACGCGGCGGCCGCCGCTCGAAGCGGACATCGACCACTTCGTACCCCTTGTGCCGCTGCGCGCGTACGTAACCGGCGTACGCCCGCTTGTCGGCCTCGGTCAGATCGACATGGTCGGTGAACGGCGTGAGCAGCGCCCGCGGGTAGAGGCGCTTCGCGAGCACGACGTTGATCTCGATGCCGAACACCACGATGAACGAGCCGATGTAGATCAGGCCGATCAGCCCGAGGACCAGCGCGAACGTACCGTTGACCTCGCTCGCGCCCTGCAGCACCTCGCGTACGTAGACCTCACCGCCCTGCTGCAGGTAGTGCCACATCACGGCGACGGCGATCGCTCCCGGCGCCGCGCTGCGGAAGCGATGGTCGTACGCCGACGCGAGTCGGAACATCGCGGTGAAGATCAAGGCGAACAGCACCGTGGTCCCGAACGGGATCACCCAGCTCGGCAATGCCTGCATCCGACTGCCCACGACATCGGAGTTGCGGGCGAAGGCGGACCCGATCGCCGTCGCTATCAGCGCGGCACCGGCGATCATGAGGAGGACGACGCTCTTCAACCGCGACATGATCGGATTCGGGCGGGCGTTGCGCGGCACGGCCCACGCGACGTTGATCGCGTGTTGTCCGGCCTGAGCGACACCGAGCGAACCGTACAGCGCGACGAGGAGTCCGATGACGACCGATGCGGTGCTACCGCTGAGCTCGTCGGGCTGACCAAGCCGGTCTCCGATGATCGGAAATTGGCTGAGCGCGGAGTTGAAGATCTCGTCACGTAGCGCGTCGTTGCCCTGGATGAACAGCCCGAGCAGCGACGTGCCGAGCAGCAGGATCGGGAAGATCGCGATGAACGCGTAGTACGTCATCATCGCGGCGAGATAGTTTCCCTGGTCGTCGCCGAACTTGTAGATGACGGCGATCGGATAGCCGATCACGGCATGGCGGCGCTGAAAGCCGTCGATGCGCTCCGTCACTGTAGACACGCAGACACGCTATCTGCTATGCCCGCATCCCTGCCGGGTACGCGCCCGTAGGCGCGACGCTTCAGGCCGTGGCGCCTGCCGCTCCTGCATCGAGACCGAGGCGCTCGACCGACTCCTTGCGCATCTGCACCTTGCGCACCTTGCCGGTCACGGTCATCGGGAACTCGTCGACGACAAGCACGTACTTCGGGATCTTGTGCCGCGCCAACTTGCCTTCGCAGAACGCCGCAAGTCCGTCGGCGTCGATCTCCGCAGCGCCTTCGCGCAGTTGCAGCCAGGCGCACAGCTCCTCGCCGTAGCGCTCATCCGGTACGCCGACGATCTGGACGTCTGCGATGTCGGGATGGGTGTAGAGAAACTCCTCGATCTCGCGGGGGTAGAGGTTCTCGCCGCCACGGATCACCATGTCCTTGATTCGACCGACGATGTTGACGTACCCGTCGTCACGCATCTCGGCGAGATCGCCCGTGTGCATCCAGCGAGCAGCGTCGATCGTCTCTCGCGTCTTGTCGAGGTCGTCCCAGTAGCCGAGCATCACCGAATAGCCGCGCGTACAGAACTCGCCCGGCGTACCTCGATCGACAGTCAGGCCCGTGACTGGGTCGATGATCTTGACTTCGACATGCGGATGCACGCGGCCGACAGTGGCCGTACGCCGTTCCACATCGTCGTCGGGTCGGGTCTGCATGGACACGGGAGAGGTCTCGGTCATGCCGTACGCGATGGAGACCTGCTCCATGTGCATATCGGTCATGCAGCGCTTCATCACCTCGACCGGACACGGCGAGCCCGCCATGATGCCCGTACGCAGAGTCGACAGATCGTACGACGCGAAGTCGGGATGGTTCAGCTCGGCGATGAACATCGTGGGCACGCCGTACAGCGCAGTGCAGCGTTCGTCCTGTACGGACTGCAACGTGACCGCCGGGTCGAATGCCGGCGCCGGGATGACCATCGCGGCGCCGTGCGTCGTGCAGCCGAGGTTGGCCATCACCATGCCGAAGCAGTGATAGAAGGGCACGGGAATGCACAACCGATCCTGCTCGGTGAACTCGATCGTCTCGGTCACGAAGAACCCGTTGTTCAGGATGTTGTGGTGGCTGAGCGTCGCGCCCTTCGGGTAACCGGTCGTGCCGGAGGTGTACTGGATGTTGATCGGGTCGTCGGCGCTGAGCTCGCCCATCCGTTTGCGCAACGCCGCACGATCGTGCCGCTCCCCCGCGGCGACGAGATCGGCCCAGTCGTCCCCGCCGATGTGGATCACCGTCTCGAGATGGTGGCACTCGGGGCGCACCTGCTCGACCATCGACGCATAATCGCTCGTCTTGAACTGCGTCGCCGTGATGAGCATCCGCATACCCGACTGGTTGATCGCGTACGACAACTCATGGGTGCGGTACGCCGGGTTGACGTTGACCAGGATCGCGCCGACCTTCGCCGTCGCGTACTGCGCGATCGTCCACTCGGCACAGTTGGGCGACCAGATGCCGATGCGGTCGCCTTTGGCGATGCCGCGGGCGAGCAGGCCGAGCGCGAAGGCGTCGACGTCTGCGTCGAATTCCGCGTACGTCCAGCGTCGCCCTGACTCGACCTCGATCAACGCCTCACGCGCACCATGCGCGGCGACGGTGCGCTCGAGGTTGTGGCCGATGGTGTCGCCGAGAAGCGGCAGTTCGGAGGTTCCGGAGACGTACGAAGGCTCGCTCATACGCCGCAGAGTAAGCCCTATCGCGTGATAACGGCAGACTTCTGCGCGCGAATCCGGATCGCGCGCAGCCACGCCCACCGGATGATGCCGCTGAAAGGGCGGATGAGCAGCCAGTACGCCGCGAACCTTCGCCGCGCAGTCACATCGGTCGCTGCGACCCGGGTCTCGGTGAGTATCTGCCCGTAGCGCACGACGAACGAGAACCCGATCTTCACATAGCCCGGGTCTGAGAAGGCAGCGAACTCAGCAGGGTTCGTCGGCGTGGTGATCCGACGCTTGGTGACGGGCTCGATCGCACCGACCACGAGCTCGGAGTCGGACCGTGCCAGCTCGACGAACCCGGCCGATTTGAACCAGTCGTAGATGCGGGCGTCGCCACCACGTCCGCGCGCCAGGCCCCGGACGCTCATCAGGGCCTTGAACACAGGGACCTCGCTCCAGGTGAGCTCGTCGAAAGCGCGGAACACCGCGTCGGCCGGCAGGTCGGATTTGATGCGATGGAGCTCCCGCTGCTGCCAACTCGGAATCGCTTCGTCAAACAGCATTGCTGGTCACCACCTGCGTGTGCGCGCTGCGACCTGTGCGGGCGACATAGAACGCGAGCGCAGCCTGTGGCCAGAAGATCCAGAAGCCGCTCGCTGGTATGAACCACACCAGCGCGGCGAACACGACGAGGTACCAGCAGAGGAAGCCGGGCACCTCATTCGTACGCGCGTGGTAGCGCGTGACCAGCTGGCCGACGAGCAGCATCGGGAAGCCGGCGACGAGGAACCAGAACCATGACTCCCTGGTCGCCGAGCCCGAGTCGGCACTACCGATGCCCGCGGTGAACAGGTCGACGACACTGTCCCACCCGACCACGACTCCGTAGCCCAGATGGATGACGCCGGTCGCAACGAGCAGCGGGCCGCACATGCCACCCGACCGCCAAGAAGATCTCGGCTTGTTCATTTGTACCCCCCAAAGTTCCATACACCACTGTATGGAAAGTGACCATACAGTACTGTACGGGCATGTCAAGAGGTCAGGTCTCACGTACGGACTGGGTGTACGCGGCGCTCGACGCACTCGGCGACACCGGAGTCGGCGGCGTCCGCGTCGACGTACTCGCCAAACGGCTCGGCGTCACTCGCGGCAGCTTCTACTGGCATTTCAAGGACCGAAGCGCGCTCGTCGAGGCTGCGCTCGAGGAGTGGGAGCTGGTCTGCACGACACGGACCATCGAACAACTGGACACGATCGCCGACCCGGCCGAGCGCTTGCGCACCTTGCTCACCCATGCGCTCGACATCGAAGCCTTGTCGCGATTGGAGCCCGCGATCGTCGCGCACGCGACCGATCCGGTCGTCACCCCGGTCCTCACCCGCGTCACGCAGCGTCGCGTCGACTTCCTCGCCGAGGTGTATCGCGAGCTCGGGTTCGGACGGGCAGAGGCACGGCGCGAGGCGATCGTCGCGTACGCGGCGTACACCGGCTGGTTACAGCTGCGAAGCGCGGCGCCGGACGTAATTCCCGAGCTGGCCGACCGCGGGCGCAAGGGCATCGCGGCGCGTGCGCATCTGGCCGATCGGCTGATCACGAAGAGCGCCAGCACCGCCGACTGAGAGACGAGCAATGGACGTGTCACCCGAGCGGCGTAATATGTCCGTGGTTGCGAGTCAGAAATCGTTACGGGGCACTCGAAAGGACGTCTGCATGGTCTTGCGTGCCGTTGCCGCTGCCGCCCCCAATCACGGAAGTCGCTCCACTTCGCTGCCCTCCCCGCCGGCCGTCTGGCACACCGCCGAGTCGTGGCTCGCACACGATGAGGCGACGAAGGCGGGCTTCGTCAGCGCCTTCAGACAACCGACGGCCGAGTACGCGCTCTGGGTGACCGACGTCGGCCGCTCGATCCTGGTCGACGGAGCCGAAGGCCGTGAGAAGTGGGGCATCGGCTACCGCATCTGTATCGAGGTCAACCGGGCCACCGAGCGCTCCAGTCGGGCCGCGATCGCTGCAGCCGTCCAGCTCGGGCAGCAGGAGGCTCATGCCAGGCTCGAGGTGATCGGCTACACCGGCTCGCGTGCGTGGGACGTGCGCTACACGCCACGGTCGTTCGACCTCGCCGCACATGAGGATCTCGAACGCGCCGTCGCCGACGCACACCGCATTCTCGCGGAGGCATCCGCTGCGGAGCTGCTTCCGGTGCTGATCGCCCGCGAGGAGCCTTCGTACGAAGACTCGACGTACGTGCCGATGAGCATCGGTGTGCCCTCCGACGCCGCGGAGCTCGCCGCCGACCACGTCGACGAGTCGATCCTGCTCGTCGGCTTGATCCACGGTGTCGCCCAAGGCCAGCGCATCGTCGACGCCGCCAACCATCTGCGCAACCGGAGCGACCAGCCGACCGACCGGATCCAACGCCTCGCAACCGCGGTCTACGAGCTGATGGGTCATAACGACGGCGTGCCCTCGGCAGAGGCCGTTCGCCGCGCCCGCGGAGCCCTGCAGCCGCTGCAGTAGGCGCCCGCGTCCTCGACCTCGCCCCGCTCGTTACGTACGCTGCGGGCAGGAGGTGTTCTCGGATGCCCGGACTAGGACGAGCCGTCCAACGAGCAATGCGGCGCTCCGTACGCCAGGAGATGCGCCGTAAGCGCCGCGAGAAGCGTCGACAGACCGCAGCGGCCCGACGCAAACAGCGCTGACGACGCACGCTCACGCGTACTGGCTGGCGCGAGTCACCGTGGAGACGCGCCGCAGCTCACGAGGTAGGTGAGAGTGCGCCGCGCGATCGGCAGCGGTACATCGGGCTCGCAGGGGTACATGTCCTGCTCGACGATCGCGTACAGGTCGCGGCCGAGCGCACCGGCCGCCTCGAGCACCGGCTCCATCGGCGGCTCACCCTGCGGGGGCTCGACCATCACTCCGCGGCGTACCGCCTCGGGGAACGACAGGTCCTCAGCCTCGACCTGGGCGACGATCGCGGGATCGACCTGCTTGAGGTGCAGGTAGCCGATTCGCTCGGGGTACTTGCGGATCAGCTCCAGGTTGTCGCCGCCGTAGTACGCGACGTGGCCGGTGTCGAGACAGAGGTTCACGTACGCCGGGTCGGTCGACTCGACGAAGCGCTCGATGTCTCGCTGGTAGCCGACGTGACTGTCGGCATGGGAGTGGAACTGCACGTGCAGTCCGTACTCGTCGAGGATGCGGCGGCCCAGCTCATCCATGCCGGAGGTCAGGCGTTGCCACTGCTCGGCGCTCAGCTCGCGGCTCTCCAGCGGATCGCCGGTCTTGTGGTCGCGCCACGGGTCGGGGATGACCACGATGTGCTCGCCGCCCATCGCCTGCGTCAAACCGGCGACGTCAGACACCTGCTTCCACACGTCGTCCCACGAGTCGGGTCGGTGCAGGTGCTCGAACACCGTGCCTGCCGACACCTTCAGCCCGCGCGCCTCCAACGCGTCGCCGAGCTCACTCGGGTCGGTGGGCAGATAGCCGTACGGGCCGAGCTCGATCCACTCGTACCCTGCCTCCGCGACCTCATCGAGGAAGCGGCTCGCGAGGGTCTGCGCCTGATCGTCGGCGAACCACACCCCCCATGAGTCGGGAGCCGAGCCGATGTGGATGGTCATGCGTTCTCCTGTCCGTTCGTCGGCCGCAGGTACGTACGCTGCGACGCCTTGTGCTTGTCGTAGGTGGTGCGCGCCTCGCGCGTCGAGTCGAGCGTCGATGTCTCCGCGACCGGCACGTCCCACCACGACTCGGAGTCGGGAGCGCCCGCGTACGGGTCGGTCTCGACCTGGATGACGGTTGTCCGATCGCCTGCTTTGGCGACACGTAGGGCATCGGCGAGCTCATCGGCCGTCGCTGCGCGTACGACCTGCGCACCGAGGCTCTCGGCGTTGGCCGCGAGATCGACGGGCAGGTGGTCGCCGTCGAGTCGTCCGGATGCGGAGCGGTAGCGATACTGCGTGCCGAACCGCTGTGAGCCGAGCGACTCCGACAGTGCACCGATCGACGCGTACCCGTGGTTCTGCACGAGTACGACGATCAGCTTCAGGCCCTCCTGTACGGCGGTCACCAGCTCGGTCGCCATCATCAGGTACGACCCGTCTCCGACCATGACGACGACGTCGCGATCGGGGCTGGCCAGCTTCACACCGATGCCTCCCGCGATCTCATATCCCATGCAGGAGTAGCCGTACTCCACGTGGTAGCCGTGGGGATCGCGTACCCGCCACAGCTTGTGCAGGTCGCCGGGCATCGAGCCGGCCGCGCACACCACGACATCGCGAGCCTCGGTGGTCTCGTTGACGGTACCGAGCACGGCGCTCTGGGTGAGACGGTCGTGCCGCTCGGCCGGGTGGTACGCACGGTCGACGATCGAGTCCCATTCGGCACGCCGGCGGGCGATCTCCTCGGCGTACGCAAGCCCTACGGTGTGACCGGCGAGGCCGTCCGCGAGCGCTTCGAGGGTGATCCGCGCGTCCGCGACGAGCTCCAAGCCCGAGTGCTTGACAGCGTCAACCCTTGCCACGTTGACATTCACGAACTGCACGCCTTCGCGCTGGAACGCCGTACGGCTCGCGGTCGTGAAGTCGCTGTAACGCGTGCCGACGCCGATGACCACGTCGGCGTCGCGTGCGAGTGCGTTGGCGGCGGTCGTACCCGTTGAACCGATCGCGCCGACGCACTGAGGATGCGCGGACAGCAGAGATCCCTTGCCCGCTTGGGTTTGCCCGACTGGGATGCCGGTCTGCTCGGACAGCGCGGCAAGCGCGGCAGACGCGCTTGCGTACACGACACCGCCCCCGGCGACGATCAGCGGGCGCTCGGCCGACCGGATGAGCCGAATCGCCTCGGCCAAGGGGTCAGGCTGCGGCACGGGACGCCCGATTCGCCACACCCGGCGTTCGAAGAGCTCCGGCGGCCAGTCGTACGCCTGCGCCTGCACGTCCTGCGGTAGGCAGAGCGTCACTGCGCCCGTGTCGGCAGGATCGGTGAGTACGCGCATCGCGGCCAGCAGCGCCGCGGGCAGCTGCTCGGGGCGCGTCACTCGATCGAAGTACCTGGAGACGGGACGGAACGCATCATTGACATTGACGTCGCCGGCGTGTGGGACCTCCAGCTCCTGCAGGAGGGGCGCCGCGCTGCGGTCGGCGAATGTATCGGACGGCAAGAGCAATACCGGCAGGCGGTTGACGGTTGCCAGCGCCGCCCCCGTCACCATGTTGGTCGCGCCAGGGCCGACGCTCGTCGTCACGGCGTACGTCTGCAGTCGGTCGCTCGCCCGTGCGTACGCGACGGCGCTGTGCACCATCGCCTGCTCATTGCGGCCGAGTAGGTACGGAAGGGCGCTCGGGTCGTCGAGCTCAGACTGCAGCAGGGCTTGACCGATGCCGGCGACATTGCCGTGGCCGAAGATGCCGAAGCAACCCGCGATGAGACGGTGCTGCTCACCGTCGCGTTCGGTGTACTGCGCCGCCAGGAAACGTACGATCGCCTGTGCGACCGTGAGCCGCTCGGTCATTACCTGCCCTCCAGCCGCGGGTCGATCGGCTGATCTGCCCACGTATCGCGTATGAATGCGTGGTCGGGGTGATCGGAGATCCGCCACGCCCGCTCGGGAGCCGGGCCGGCCATGACGTTCAGGTAGTACATGTCGAAGCCTGGCCCCGCGACGCATGGCCCGTGCCAGCCGTACGGGACCAGCGCCGTGTCACCCTGGTGCACCTCGACGAGAACGTCGATCTCACCGGCCGTCGACGACGAAGTGCGGTGAAAGCCGAAGCCTGGTTGGCCGTTGGGGCCCGAGTCGATCTCGAAGTAGTAGATCTCCTCGAGCTCTGACTCGGTGTCCGACTGCTCGTCGTGCTTATGCGCCGGGTAGCTCGACCAGTTGCCGCTCGGCGTCACCACCTCGCAGGCGATCACGTTGCCCGCATCGAACGCGTCGGCCGTAGCGAAGTTGCGCACCTCTCTACTGCATTGGCCTGCGCCGCGCAGCTCTACCGCGACATCCGTACGTGGCACGTACCGGAACTCGAGCTCGCGGTCGGTGCGCGCACCGGCGAGCGCGAACCGACCTCCCTCGACCGTGCTGAGCGTGAACGTCGAGCCGATCGGTACGTACGCGAAGTCGCTTGGTCCGGCGAAGACATCTGGCCGGCCTTCGAGGGTGAAGACGCGTCCGCCACAGCCGACCTCGACCGACCCGGCCAGCGGCACGACGAGAATCTCGTCGGCGCCCGAGTCGACGGAACGGGTTGCGCCGGCCGGCAGCGTCACCACCCGGAGGCTCGAGTAGCCCCAGCCGGCAGACTCAGGGGTCACCACGACGTCATAGCCGTCGGCGGCCGCCCGCCCGGACGGCAAGAACAGCTCGGTCATCGAAGTCTCGCTCAAGACAGTCTCCTCACCGCACCAGCGACACGGCGGTGTCGACCGCCTTGGACACATCGTCATCGGCCGGGTACAGCAGGGCGCGCCCCACGACCAGGCCGCGTACGGACGGCAACGCAAGAGCGGCTGCCCATTGGGCGTACGTCGAGTCGGGATCGCCGTTGGGATCGCCGCCGAGCAGCAGGGTGGGGAGCGTCGTCGCCCGCATGACCCGTGCCATGTCGTCGACGACCGGCAGTTTCAACCACGTGTAGGCGCTGGTAGCGCCCAGCCCCTGTGCGATGTTGACCGATAGCGCAACCTCGTCGGCGCGCAGGTCGTTGACGATCCCGCGGTCGACGCGCCGAGACATGAACGGCTCGACCATCGCGACCCGACCGGCCCTCGCCAGCTGGGAAACCGAGGCTCCGCAGGTCTGCATCGTCGCGACCGTCCCGGGGTCGTCGAGGTCGATGCGCAGCAGCATCTTGCCGCCGTCGAGGCCGCTGTCGACGACACCGGGCACGTCGTACGCGGTGTGCCGATCGTCCAGCTCGAACGCCGAGCCCGCGAGGCCGCCGCGGTTGAGCGATCCGAAGACCAGTTTGTCCTCGAGAGCACCAAGCAGCAGCAGGTCTTCGACGATGTCGGGGGTTGCGAGCACGCCGTCGACTCCGGGCCGACCGAGCGCGGTCGTGAGCCGCTCCAGCAGGTCCCAGCGGTCGGCCATGGCCGCGGGCTTTCCGCGCACGGACAGCGCGCCGCGGGCCGGATGGTCACACGCGATGATCATCAGCTGGCGGCCAGCCCCTGCGATGGAGCGGCGGGTACGAAGGCCGAACAGCTCGAAGATGCGTTGTGGTTCACGAGCGCGTACGTCGGTGAGCTCGTCGTAGTCGCGTACGAACCCCGGATGTGCGTTCATCGACGCCTCCCCTCGTTCGGATCGCCGCCCGCGAGCAGTGTTTCGATCTCGGCATCGGTCGGCATCGCGGTGGAGCATTCGAGTCGCGATGCGACGATCGCACCCGCGGCGTTGGCTCGACGGAGCAGCCGGTCGAGCGGCAGACCGGCGAGCAGTCCGTCGGCCAGCGCACCGCCGAATCCGTCGCCCGCGCCCAAGCCGTTCAGCGGCTCGACGGCAATCGGCTCGGACACGACGCGTTCGTCGCGTGTACGCGCGAGAACACCCTTCGGCCCCTGTTTGACGACGGCAAGCTCGACGCCGGTGTCGAGCAGCGCCTCAGCGGCCCGGTCGGGGTCGGACTCACCAACGGCTACCTCGCACTCTTCGAGGTTTCCGACAGCGACCGTGACGTCGGGCAGCACCTTTCGTACCTGCTCTGTCGCAGCATCGGGTGAGTCCCAGAACATCGGCCGGTAGTCGAGGTCCAAGACGGTGAAGGACTTGCGGGCGCGTGCCGCGAGCACATCGTGGTGGGTCTGCCTGCTCGGCTCCTCACTGAGCCCGGTGACCGACAGCCAGAGCAGGTCGACCGCGCGTACCGCATCGAGATCGACGTCAGCGGTGCGGACCTGCAGGTCTGGTGCACTCGGGCGACGGTAGAACCACAGCGGGAAGTCGTCGGGCGGAAAGATCTCGCAGAAGGTCACCGGAGTCGGGTAGTCGACGTTGGTGACCACGTGCCGGTCGTCGACGCCGAGGCGTCGCAGCTCGGCGCGTACGTACCTGCCGAACGGGTCGTCTCCGACGCCGGTGATGATCGCCGCGTCACGACCCAGCCGAGCCGAGGCGACTGCGACGTTGGCCGTCGTACCGCCGAGGTACTTGCCGAATGTCTCGACCTCCTCGAGGCCGACCCCGACCTGCAGCGGATAGATGTCGACCCCGCTGCGGCCGAAGGTCAACACCTCCGGCACTGCGCCCATCCCGTACCCCTATGTCGCGACAACTCGGCTCGCGCCGTCCTGCTGGCTCGGCACACCGACGACGATACGGGGGCATGTCGAAAGCAGTCAATATTTGTCCTGACATACAGTCATTAGCACTGCCATCGTTCCCGCGAAATACCACGGGCCCATAGGAAACCGCGCCGCTACCCAGCAAATTTGGTAGTGAGTGGCGGGGTTTCCTATGGGCCCGTGGTATTTCACGCTGGCCCAAACCGGGCTGCGTCAGCAGGCGCAGAGGCAGAAGGGATGGCCGGCGGGGTCGGCGTAGACGCGGAACGAGAGGGTGTCGTCGACCCGCGGCGGGTCTACGGGGTCGAGCGGTGTGGCGCCCAGCTCGACCGCACGTCGATGTGTCGACTCGAACTCGTCGACAGTGAAATCGAGATGGATCTGTTGCGGCGCCCCGTCGGGCCAGTCCGGCGACTCGTAGTCGGCGACCTGTTGGAACGAGATCGTCGGCGTACCCGTGAGATCGACCCAGTCCGCCTCGCGTTTGGGCGAGATCGGACGATCGAGGAGCTGTGAGTAGAACTCAGCGAGCGCGTCTACGTCGGGGCAGTCGAGCACGACTGCACCGAAACCGATTCCGCCGCTCATGCCTCGCACCCACGCGTACCGGTGAGCACTGGATAGAACATCACGACTCCCATCATCGTAACCATTGACCTAAGAATGACAGTTAGCCGACCAACCTGCAACCGGCGATTGAATTACACTGGTTTCATGCTTGCCGACCCGGCCACAACCGTGCTGGCCTTCCTCAACACCCTCGACGTCGAAGACGGAACCGACCTCATATCCGACCCCGACGAGTGGCAGCAATGGGTCTCGACAACGCTCGACCTCGACGAGGAGCAGACACCGCCCCGCCGCGACAAGGCGCGCGAGCTACGTGCACTGCTTCGGGCTGCCGTCAGCGCAGAATCGGACGCCGGGCGGGCAGAGGTCCCCGTGTCAGTGGAGCTCGGCCCTCGCGGAGGGCGGATCCGATCGTCGACCGCCATTGGCACGATCGCCGCGGCCGTTGCGAAACTGTCCATCGACGGTCGCTGGCATCGGGTGAAGATCTGCCCGGCCGACGACTGCCGGTGGGCGTTCTTCGACGAGTCGCGCAATCGCTCCCGCCAGTGGTGCTCGATGAGCGTCTGCGGCAACAGAGCGAAGGTACGCAAGCACCGCGAGCGTACGACCAGCTAGTGCCCTGACACTAGTGCGCCGTGCGCTACAGGCGCGGCGCACTAGTAGAGTCCAACCTCGTAACCCGAAGTTGCAGACTGCGTCGGGCCGGGTGCCGCTCGCGTACTGACAGGACTCGCACATGCCCACCGAAGACCAGGCAATGCCACACCGCCAGCCGGGCGACGACCCGCGGCTGCCGCTGCAGCCGGTCGGATCCTCTCTGGCGATGGCGAAGTCGATGATGCGCAACGTACCCGTGTTCGGGCCCGGCATCGCCGCCGCCCAGGATGAGCTCGGCCGGGTCGAGAACCTCATCTGGCGCGAGGTCAGGAATCGCATCGAGCAGGGCGAGCAGTCCGCAGACGGTGACCGTGGCAACGCACCCGCCCGCCTCGCCGACCTACTCACCCGGGCCGTCGAGCAGTCGGCAGCACAGGCCCGCCAACATCTGATCGCTCGCCTGCTCGACGACATCGAACCCGACGAGGCACGTATTCTCGCTGCGCTGTCCGACGGTTCGACGTACCCGCTGGTGCACCTCGTCACGAAGTCGGCGTTCGGTACGACCGGCGCTCGACTGCTCGAGAACGTCTCAACGGTGGCGCGTTCTGCGGGCATCGCATTGCCGGACTACTGCCCGATCTACCTCGCCCGCCTCCGGAGGCTCGGACTGGTGACTGTTGGGCCCGAGTCGAGGGAGCACGCCGACGGTTACGAGGTGCTCGCAACCGAGTCGATCGTACGAGAGGCCCGCGACGAACACGACGCTCCGACGCGGGTGCTACACCGCACTTTGTCCCTCAGCGCGCTCGGACGCGATCTCTGGGACCTGAGCGCACCCAGTTAGGCCGCCCCGTTGAGTGACGCCTGGATCTACATCGCCATGCCGTTGTGCATGGCACTCATCGGGTACGTCACCAAGCTGCTCGCGATCAAGATGATGTTCGCGCCGATCGAGTACCGCGGCTGGGGTCCGTTCGGCTGGCAGGGCATCGTTCCACGCCATGCCGCCCGGATGGCATCGATCGCGGTCGACCTGATGACCTCCCGACTGCTCAGCCCTCGGGATGTGATCGACCGGCTCGATCCGGACCTGATCGCCCGCGAGCTCGAAGCCCCGCTGCGCGAAACCGTCGACGAGGTCGTGCGTGACGTGATGCGCGAGTACCAGCCCGGCGTATGGGAGGCGATGCCACGTGGCGCGCGAGACCTGCTGATCCGCCGGGTGAAGGACGATGCGCCGGGTGTCGTTGCGGGGGTCCTGCGCGACATTCGTACCGACATCGATCAGGTGCTCGACCTGAAGTCGATGGTGGTGACCAACCTCGTACGCGATAAGGCCCTGCTGAACCGGATGTTCCAGGAGTCCGGCGCGAAAGAGTTCCGGTTCATCGCGCGTTCCGGCATCTACTTCGGCTTCGTGATCGGTTGCGTACAGGCGCTCGCGTGGTACTTCACCCACAACCCGCTGCTGCTGCCGCTGTTCGGCATCTTCACCGGATGGTTCACCGACTGGCTCGCGCTGAAGATGATCTTCTTCCCGATCCGGCCGCGACGATTCGGGCCGGTGACGTGGCAGGGGCTCTTCCTGGCGCGCCGCAACGAGGTCGCCGACGGATACTGTCAGCTGATCGCGACCGAGCTGATCACCCCGCACCACTTGTTCGAGGCACTGCTGAAAGGCCCGCTGTCCGACCGCGTGTTCGTGATGGTTCAGCGCCACGTACAACGCGTGATCGACGCCCAGAGCGGGGTCGCGCGACCGATCGTGGTTCTGGCGGTCGGTAGCACCACGTATCAGGATATGAAGGCCACCGTCGCCGACCGGGTGATGGAGCGACTTCCCGACACCCTGTCTGCGATCGAGGACTACGCGGCCGATACCCTCGACATCGCTCACACGATGCGGGCGAAGATGGACAACCTCACCGACGAGGAGTTCCTGCAGCTCATCCGCCCGGCGTTCCAGTCCGACGAATGGAAGCTCATCGCCGTCGGCGCCGCACTCGGCGGGGTCATGGGTGAGGCACAGGTGCTGCTGCTGGAGTACCTGCACATGTGAGTGCGCCGGTCGGCGTACAGAACCGCGCTCGTACGGAACCCGCGTCGCTCAGGCGTCGCGACGGAGGAACAGGAACGTCATCAGCCCGAGCAGTGCGGCGACGAACACCGCCATGCAGATGCCGCCGCCGACGGCACCGAACGGCTCAACGCCGCTGAGAGTGTCGATCATGTCGGACACGTCCGCGCGGGTGTACAGCTTGCCGCCGGCCTCGAAGGGCAGGAACTTCGCGAGCGTGCCGATCGCTCCGGGATCGCCGGTCGTCGCCGCCTTGATCAGCAAGATGGTACGTACGATCGGCTCGATCACGATCGGCATCGCCAGCATCAGCACGATTGCGCCCGTCTGGTTGCGGGCGAGACCGGCGAAGGCCATACCTGCAAGAGCAAACAACGCCGTGTACGTCATCACACCGAGGATGAGCCCGCGCAGCTCGGCGTCGAAGGACACGTCGCGACCGCTGAAAACCGCCGCGTTGAAGTACCCGACCAGCATCGCCAGCGCAGCGGCCACTGCCGCAACGACCGCAACCGTCAATGCCTTGGCCGCAACGACCGCCAAGCGCTTCGGCACCGCGGTCAGCGTCGCCCGGATCATCTGGTGCCGGTATTCATGACCCATCGAGAAGACGCCGATGATGCCGAGGATGTAGGCCATCAACAGCGGAGCGAAACCGGTCGAGGCACCGAGGGTGATGATCGCCGCGTCGACCTGGGCTCCCCCGCTCGTAGACCCTTGGACCGACCGGGTGATCAGCGCGACGCCCATCGTCGCAAGGAAGTAGAGGCCGAGTGTGCCGATGATGAGCCAGTACGTAGAGCGGATGGTCAGCATCCGCATCCACTCGTACCGCAGCGCCGCGATCATCGTCCGGCACTGTCATGCGTGGGTGGAGGGTCATCCGGTGAGTCGTCCGACGGGCGTACGTCCGCCCCGCCGCTCGCACTCCCGCCGAACTCGACCGGCAGCTCGAACCCGCTGAACTCCTGGTCCCCGCCGGTCGCGTCCAAGAACGCCTCTTCCAACGTCGCCTCGCGTACGAACAGCTCATGGATGCGGACGCCCGCATCGTAGGCGGCATCGCCGACCTGTTCGGCGCTCAGCCGCTTCACCGCGTAACGCGGGAGGTGGCCGGTGTCGTCGTCCTCGGGGTCGGCCTCCACGAACCCGCCGAGCTCGGCGAGCTTCGGGCCGAGACGCTCGATGTCGGGCGAGCGAACGATCACGCTCGTACGATCGCTGCTGCGGATGAAATCGGTGACCCTGCCGCTCGCGATCATCCGGCCGCGGCCGATGACGACGAGCTGGTCGGCGAGCAACGCCATCTCGGACAGCAGATGGCTGGACACGAACACCGAGCGTCCTTCGCCGGCGAGCTGCTTGAGCAGGTTCCGCAGCCATTGGATGCCTTCGGGGTCCAGCCCGTTCGCGGGCTCGTCGAGCACCAACGTATGCGGATCGCCGAGCAGCGCGGCAGCCATCCCGAGGCGCTGCCCCATCCCGAGGCTGAACTTCTTCGGGCGACCGTTGGAGACCGTCGACAGACCGACCATGGAGAGCACTTCGTCAACCCGGCTCGTGGGGATCCCGTTGGCAGCAGCGAGCATCCGAAGATGGTTACGGGCCGTGCGTGTGGGATGGAACGGCTTGGCCTCGAGCAGGACGCCGACGTGTCGCATCGGGTCGTTCAGCGTCTCGAACTCCTGCCCGTCGTACGTCGTACGCCCCGAGCCCTTGTCGAGCCCCAGCATCAGGCGCATCGTGGTCGACTTCCCAGAGCCGTTCGGACCGAGGAACCCCGTCACGCTTCCGGGGTTGACCTGGAAGGACAGATCGATCACGGCGACCTTGCTGCCGTACGACTTGCCGAGGTTCTCCGCTCGAATGACCGCCATCTCGACAAAGCATGCCATGTGGGCGCTTACCGGGTCGGGATGGTTGACCCCTACCTTAGAAAGGTGTCGTCATCGTCCGCGGGGAGTCCTCGCACTCTCGCCGAGGAGCTACGCGGGTGGTCCGTGGACCGTCTCTCTGAGCTGTTCCGCGCCCGCCCGGATATCGGCATACCCGCACCCACCGATACCAGCCAGGTGGCGTCGCGCGCCGTGACGCGGGTTTCGGTCGGACGCGCGCTCGACCAGCTCGACACCGGCCAACTGCAGGTGCTCGAAGCCGCGATGGCGGCGAAGGCTCCAATAACACCGGCAAAGGTACGCCGACTCGTCGATGCCCCGCGCGCGTACGTGGACGACACGCTCGGCGTGCTTCGAGGGTTAGCGCTCGTATGGGGTACGTCGCGGAGCCTGCACGTCGTGCGCACCGTGCACGACATCCTGGGCCCGCACCCAGCGGGGCTCGGACCGCCGAGCCAGTCGCTCGACCCGGACCGCATTCCCGCATTGATCGACGAGGCCGCCGCGGAACGACCCGGTACGAAGGCCATACTCGACCGGCTCACCTGGGGACCGCCTACCGGCCGCGTCGGCCGCAGCGAGGAGACCGTGCACGCGTTGGTGAGTCGCCGGCTGCTGACCCGCGTCGACGACGACACGGTGGCGCTGCCCCGCGAGGTCGGCCTGTATCTCCGAGGCGGCCGGATCACCCGCACTCGGATCGACGTACCTCCGGCGTTGACGACCGCGGAGCCGAATCCGGCACGCGTCAGTCAGGCGGCAGCGGGAGCAGCCTTCGACGTGGTCCGGCGCGTCGACCAGCTCCTCGAACACTGGTCGCTCAACCCGCCGTCAGTACTGCGTTCCGGCGGTGTCGGCGTACGCGACGTACGCGAGGTCGGCGCATTGCTCGGTGTCGAGTCGGTGGACGCCTCGTTCCTGATCGAACTGGCGTACGGCGCCGGGCTCCTGGACCGTAGCGACGACCGCGAGCTCGGTGACGTCTGGCTGCCGACCGGGGAGTACGACGACTGGCGCGAGGAGCCCATGGCCGCGCAGTGGTCGCTGCTCGCTCACACCTGGCTCGCAGGTGAGCGACTCGCTTCGCTGAGCGGATCGCGCGACGAGCAGGGGCGGGTCGTGAACACCCTGGCGTACGACCTCGAACGCCCCCTCGCGCCGTCGGTGCGACGGCTGACCCTCGAGGTCGTCGGATCGGTCGCACCCGCCGCGTACTCGGATGCCGACGAAGTGGTGGAGCGGGTGCGGTGGCACCGGCCACGCAGATCGGCACTGCGCGACGACATCGTGCGAGCGTCGCTCGTCGAGGCGTCAGTGCTCGGGCTGATCGCTTCCGGCAGTCTCACACCACCGGGCCGCGAACTGCTCGACAGCGGCGACGGGGCCGTCGCTTTGGCCCCGCTGCTGCCCGAGCCTGTAGACCATCTGATGATCCAGGCCGACCTGACCGCCGTCGCCCCCGGTCCGCTCGAGCGGTCGGTCGCTACCAGCCTCGGCGATATAGCCGATATCGAATCGCGCGGCGGCGCAACCGTCTTCCGCTTCACGGCCGAATCGATCCGTCGTGCCCTCGATCGGGGCTGGCCGGCGGATCGCATCCACAGTCTGGTCGCAGAGCTGTCGATCACTCCGGTGCCGCAGCCGCTCACGTACCTCATCGACGACGTCGCCCGACGCCACGGGCGACTGCGGGTCGGCAATGCGTCGGTGTACGTACGCTGCGACGACTCGGCGGAGCTCGATGCGTTGATGGGTAACCCCGCGGTCGGATCGCTGCGACTGCGCCGCGTGGCCCCGACGGTCGCGCTCAGCGATGCACCCGCCGACATCGTGATCGACAGGCTGTCCGAGGCGGGCGTACCTCCTGTTGCCGAGGCGATGGACGGTTCGCTGCACGTACCCGAAACCGATCGCAGGCGTTCCCGCGGACCATCGCGGCGCCGCACAGCTTCGCGACCCGCGCTCGCGGACGACCAGATCGACCGGATCGTACGCGCCATCCGAGCCGGCGACCGCGCCGCAGACCAACGGCCCAAGGCAGACGACCAGCCCTCGGCGGCCCGAACCCTCGCCGCGCTGCGCGACGCCGTCGAAAGCGGCTCGACGGTTTGGCTGGCGTACCTCGATCAGGCGGGTACGCCATCGGAGCGGGTCGTCGACCCGATCAAGGTCGATGCCGGTTGGCTCACGGCGTACGACCACCGCAGCGAACGCGAGCAGAACTTCGCGATCCACCGGATCGGCAGGGTCTCGTCGAGTCGGCGCTGAGCGTCTCCGCGGTTGTTCGCTCTCGGCTTTCCCGCTTCTTCGGTACGACTACTCGTCGGCCTGGCTGGGCTTCGCTGTCGCCTTTTTTCTCGCATCTTCGGTTCCGTGGCGGCTTCCGTGGCCAGGTGGTTCGTGTCCGCTGCCGGGTTTCCCGCTCCTTCGGCCCTGGAAAGACGCGGCGACGCGCGGAGCCGCCACTTCGGTTCGGTTGCTTGCCGGCTCTCCCGTCACTTTAGGGCGATTGCGGGGTAAGGTGGGAGCTTCCCAAGTGCGATTGCCACTGTCCACGGGAAGTGTCCCTGGGGACAGTGACCGTTTACCTTGGGGCGTACGGCTGCGGGCTGCGGTTTGCCTTGGTACCAAGGCAAACCGCACGACGGTCGAGGCGCGCGCGACGCGAGCGAGCCCGAGCGAGTGGACTCCTGTCACGGTGGCCACGTACGTACCAACGAGCACGGCAAACTGTCACTCTGCACGGTGTCCCCGCCATGCAAAGCGGCGCTTCACCATGCTTACTTGGTAAACCACCACCCACCGACCCCGCAAAAGCCAACCGAAACGGGAGAGCCGGCAAGCAACCGAGCAACGTAGCTGCGGCTCCCGCGTCGCCGCGTCTTTTGCCCCAACCGAACGGAGCGGGAAAGGCGACGGCGAGCGGAATCGGGCAGACGGGTAGTCGTACCGAACGAAGCGGGAAAGCCGACAGAGACCAGGACCGGAGTGGCGGGCAGTCGCACGGAGGAAGCGGAAAGCCGACAGCAAGCCGGAATCGGGCAGGCGGGTAGTCGAGCCAAAGTAGAGCGGGAAGGCCGACAGGCCACCAGTGAAGCAGTCACTGCGGTGACGCGCCTCATGATGCTGGAACTTCCGTTACCTCGTAGGGTTGGGGCACGTGTACCGCCCTCATCGCCCGAACGCCGTCCGCACCGTCGCAGCCAGTGCCGCGACGCTGGCACTGGTCGCCTCCGCACTCCCGCTTGCATCCGCCGAGGTTTCGGCAACTGCAACGCCCGATCGGTCCACCGTCGAGCAGTCGAGAGAGGATGCCGCGAGGGCACAGCCGTCGAAGGTCATCGCGCACCGCGGTGCCAGTGCCGTCGCGCCGGAGAACACGATGGTCTCGTTCCGCAAGGCGATCAAACGCGGCGCCGACTGGATCGAGATGGACGTCCAACGTACGAAGGACGGCCGACTGGTGGTCTTCCATGACTCGTCGCTGCGACGTACGACGAACGTGGAGAAGCGGTTCCCGAAGAAGAAGCGCAAGCCGATCGGCAAGTTCACGTACAAGCAACTCCGCAAGCTCGATGCCGGTCGGTGGAAGGCGAAGCGGTACAAGGGCGCGAAGATCCCATCGCTGAAGCGGGTCCTGCGGCTCGGCAAGAAGCGCGGCGTCAAGATGCTGGTCGAGCTGAAGAACCCGGGCCGCTATCCCGGAATCCTGAAGAAGACGCTGCGCCTGTTCAGGCGGATGAAGCTGATCAAGCGCGGCCACAAACGCGATCGCGTGCAACTACAGAGCTTCAGCATCAAGACGATGCGTCGTGCGGCCAAGCGCAGTAAGTGGCTCGAGGTCGGCCTGCTGTATCCCGACCCACCCGTCACGTTGAAGAAGCTGCGGTGGGCACGGAACATCAACTCCTACCACCGTGAGGTCGAGCGCAAGTACATCCGGCGGGCACAGCGGGACTACAACATCAAGGTCTTCGTCTGGACCGTCAACGGTCGTAATGCGATGAAGCGGGCGATCCGGATGAACGCCAACGGGATCATCACCGACCGACCGAAGCGCGCTCGCCGGATCACCCATCGGCGGTGGACACCCGACGAGCTGAGGGTGCAGCTGGCGCCGTACGACGGGGTAGTGCCCCTCCATCGCGCCTGAGCGGGGCGCCGCGGTACGGAAGCCGGCCGATGGCGGGGGGAACCATCGGCCGGGTTCGATACCGCGGCGCGACTGGACAGCGCGCGTTGCGCAAAGAAGGTCGGGGTTGAGATCGCCGTCACGTGATGTAAGGTACATCTGCAGCGGCTACCTCTTACAGGTTAGCTCTCGTGCGTAAGGTGTTCAAGTGGATCTTGTTCGTTACGCCGAGCGCGCTGCAGACCTCGTCAACGCGGAGCTCGACAGCACCGATCGCCTCTTGTCGTACCTCGCCGAGCGCAGCTGGCTCGCCCGGCAGGCGACCGATCGAGACACCCGAGCGCTCCGGCGGTTCCAGCAGGAGTTACGCCCGGTGTTCGCGCAGGAATCCGATGACTCGGCGGTCGTCGACCGACTCAACACCCTGCTCGCCAAGCATCCGATCACGCCCGTGATCGCGGGCGACGACGCCGAATCCTGGCATCTGCAGGTGAGCAACAAGGCCTCGACGGTCGCAGACCTGCTGGTCGCCGAGGCACTGATGGGGCTCGCGACCTTAGCCTGTGACCTCGGCCCCGACCGCTTCGGGCAGTGCCGTTCCGAACGCTGTGACTCGGTGTTCGTCGACACCTCACCCAACCGGTCGCGTCGCTACTGCTCCGACCGCTGCTCATCCCGGGCGAATGTCGCCGCGTACCGCGCACGGCAGAAGGCGACCGGCCGCTGAGAGACCGCACGTAGACTTGGGGGTCGCGCCGGTACGGCGTTGATCTCCCGTTGTTTCGTCGAAGCGAGGTACGTGCGTGTCCTGCCTGATCGTTCAGTCCGACAAATCGCTGCTGCTCGAGGTCGACCACGAGCTCAGTGGCGCGTGTCGGCGGGCGATCGCACCGTTCGCGGAGCTCGAGCGCGCGCCTGAGCACATCCACACCTACCGCATCACGCCGCTCGGGCTATGGAACGCCCGCGCCGCCGGTCACGACGCCGAGCAGGTCGTCGACACCCTGATGGAGTACTCGCGCTACCCCGTCCCCCATGCACTGTTGGTCGACGTCGCCGAGACGATGTCGCGCTACGGTCGACTGCGACTCGAGAAGCATCCGACACACAGCCTCGTACTCGTCACGTCCGACCGGCCGGTGCTCGAAGAGGTCAAGCGCCACAAGCGAATCGCTCCGATGCTCGGCGAGCACATCGACGAAGACACAGTGGCCGTGCACCCTTCGGAGCGCGGGCAGCTCAAACAGGCGCTGCTCAAGGTCGGCTGGCCGGCAGAAGACCTCGCCGGCTACGTCGACGGCGAGCACCATTCGATCGCACTCGCCGAAGACGGCTGGACACTTCGTCCGTATCAGCAGGAAGCCGTCGAGTCGTTCTGGCACGGCGGATCCGGCGTCGTCGTTCTGCCGTGCGGTGCGGGCAAGACGATCGTCGGCGCGGGTGCCATGGCCCAGGCTCAGGCGACAACGCTCATCCTCGTCACCAACACGGTCGCCGCGCGGCAGTGGAAGGACGAGCTCATCCGGCGTACGTCGCTCACTGCCGACGAGATCGGCGAGTACTCCGGTACGCGCAAGGAGATCCGCCCCGTCACGATCGCGACGTACCAAGTGATGACAACGCGACGTAAAGGCGCGTACACGCACCTGGAACTGTTCGACGCGCGCGACTGGGGCCTGGTCGTGTACGACGAGGTGCACCTGCTGCCGGCGCCGATCTTCCGGATGACCGCCGATCTGCAGGCCCGGCGACGGCTCGGGCTCACCGCGACCCTCGTACGCGAGGACGGCCACGAGAACGACGTGTTCAGCCTGATCGGTCCGAAGCGCTACGACGCACCGTGGAAGGACATCGAGCAGCAGGGCTACATCGCGCCCGCAGACTGCCTGGAAGTACGCGTGACCCTCACCGACGGTGAACGCATCGCGTACGCGACCGCCGAACCCGATCTGCGCTACCGCCTCGCGTCGTCGACCGACCGTAAGACTGCGGTGGTCGAGGAGCTCGTCGAACGCCACCAGGGCGACCAGACGCTGGTCATCGGGCAGTACATCGACCAGCTCGACGAGCTCGGCGAACGCCTCGGCGCACCGGTGATCAAGGGCGAGACGAGTGTCAAGGAACGCGAGCGGCTGTTCAGCGCCTTCCGTACCGGCGAGATCTCCCTGCTCGTCGTCAGCAAGGTCGCCAACTTCTCCGTCGACCTGCCCGAGGCAAGCGTCGCGATCCAGGTGTCGGGTGCCTTCGGCTCGCGCCAGGAGGAAGCGCAGCGACTCGGGCGACTGCTACGCCCGAAGGGCGACGGTCGCAGCGCACACTTCTACGCAGTCGTCACCCGGGACACCGTCGATGCCGACTTCGCCCAACACCGACAGCGTTTCCTCGCCGAGCAGGGGTACGCGTACAACATCGTCGATGCGGAGGACCTCTCGACCCGCTGAGCCCGGCCGCCCGCGTCAGCCCTCGATCAAGTCGATCAGGTTCGCGGGGAAGAACACCTCGCCCGTCCCCTCGCACTCATAAGTCGGGTGCGTACGCGCGCCCGAGCAGGCAGAATGCCCCGGTGAGCGACTTATCCGATCCCGAGCTCGCATCCGAACGACACCATCTCGAAGAGTCCCGCAGACGCCTCGCGCTGATGCGGGAGAAGGTCGGCGGCCTCACCGCACTCGGCGGTGACCCGGTCTCGACCGAATACCTCAAAGCCGCACTCTGGCAGCGCATGCGTGCGCTAGAGGACGACCCGAGCGTGCCGTTGTTCTTCGGCCGCCTCGACTACACCGCGCAGCGAGAGCGCCTCTACATCGGCCGCCGACACGTCACCGACGAGGTAGGCGACCCGTTGGTGATCGACTGGCGTGCACCGATGTCGCGTCCGTTCTACCGAGCTTCCAAACACGATCCGTTGGGCGTCGGGCTACGCCGGCGCTTCGGGTTCGACTCCGGAGAGCTGACCGCGTACGAGGACGAACACCTCGACCGCGACGAGTCCGACGCCACCGGCCAGATCCTGCGCGACGAGATCGAGCGTCCGCGCGCCGGGCCGATGCGCGACATCGTTGCCACCATCCAGCCCGAGCAGGACGATATCGTCCGCTCCGACATCGGCGCCTCTGTCTGCGTGCAGGGAGCGCCCGGCACGGGCAAGACGGCGGTCGGCCTACACCGCGCCGCGTACCTGCTGTACGCGTTCCGCGACCAGCTGTCTCGCCAGGGCGTGCTCGTGGTCGGGCCCAACGCATCCTTCCTGCGCTACATCGGCGATGTGTTGCCCGCTCTGGGTGAGATCGAGGCGACGCAGACGACCGTGCCGGAGCTGGTCGGCCGGGTACGCATCCGTGGCACCGACTCGCCCGTGGCAGCGGCCGTGAAGTCCGATGCCCGGATGGCGGAGGTCGTCTCGCGCGCATGCTGGTCTCACCTACGTGCGCCCGAGGAAGCACTGGTGGTTCCTCGAGGTTCGCGACGCTGGCGGGTGCCCGCGTACGAGGTCGACGAGATCCTCGACGAGCTGCGCAACCGCGGGGTGCGCTACGGAGCGGGTCGCGCACTGCTCGCGCAACGCATCGCGCACGCCGTGCTGCTGAAGATGGAGGCCGCCGGCGACTCCCCGGACGACCGCGTTCAGGACTCCGTCGCACGCTCGACACCAGTACGCAGGTTCATCGATGCAGTGTGGCCGAAGCTGCAGCCGGAGAAGGTCGTGCACCGACTGCTCGGCGAGCCCGAGTTCCTGGAACGCTGCTCGGCGGGGTTGCTCGACAACGCCGAACGCGCCGCCATCAGTTGGGCAAAGGCACCGCGTACTGCGGGCTCGGCCCGTTGGTCGCTGCACGACGCGGTGATCATCGACGAGGCCGCCGATGTCATCGACCGCACCACGAGCCTCGGTCATCTCGTACTCGACGAGGCGCAAGACCTCTCCCCGATGATGTTGCGTGCCGTCGGCCGCCGGGCGAGCACCGGTTCGGTGACGGTGTTGGGTGACCTGGCGCAGGCGACGACGCCTTGGGGCGCCCGCGACTGGACGACCGCACTAGCGCATCTCGGCAAGGAGTCCGCCGTCGTCGAGGAGCTCACCCAAGGATTCCGGGTGCCGTCCGACGTCATCGCGTACGCCGCGCGGCTGCTGCCCGCAATTGCACCCGAGCTGGCTCCGCCGACGTCAGTACGAGAGGCAACCGGATCGCTCACGACCCACACCGGCGACGGTGCGTACGACCTCGCCCTCGACGCGGTCGGGCGGCTGGTCGACGAGCCCGGCTCGATCGGCGTCGTCGTCGCCGATGCACAGCACGATGCGATGGCGAAAGCGCTCGACAACGAATCCATCTCGTACACGCGGATCGGCGCAGACGACGATATGTCCGCACATGTCGACCTCGTACCCGCGAGTCTGGTGAAGGGCCTGGAGTTCGACCACGTCGTGCTCGTCGAGCCCCAGGCGATCGTGGACGGCGAGGACGATCACGTGACCGGGCTCCGGCGGCTGTACGTCTGCCTCACCCGCGCCGTCACCTCGCTGACCATCGTGCACGCTCAGCCGCTCCCCGAGGCGCTGCGATGAACTGGCGTGCAGAGCTGGAGCGCCGCTGGGCAGAGCCGCATCGACACCACCACGACGCCGAGCACCTCGCCGAGGTGCTGACTGCGCTCGACGTACTTGCGGCCGGCGGCGAGCACTTTGGCGACGGGCCCGTACGCACGGCTGCGTGGTTCCACGACGCGGTCTACGATCCGCGGGCGCTCGACAACGAAGAACGCTCCGCGCAGCTTGCGCTCGAGCTTCTGCCGGAATCCGAGCAGCCAGTAGAGGTTGCCCGCCTCGTACGCGCGACCCGTACGCACGAACCCGCCGATGCAGACCTCAACGCCGCCGCGCTGTGCGACGCCGACCTGTCCGTACTCGCGTCCGGCAGAGAGCGCTATCGCCGCTATGCCGCCGAGGTGCGCCGCGAGTACGCACATGTCCCCGATGACGAATTCCGTACCGGCCGCGCGACGATCCTCGAGGGATTCCTGCGGCGTTCGCAGCTCTTCACGACGCCAACCGGCCGCAGGCTCTGGGAGTCCGCGGCCCGAGCGAACCTCGAGAACGAGATCGCCTCGCTTCGCTCAGGATGAGTGCTTGCGGCGTCTCAGCCCGTTCGCGATCAGCGCGTGCACGAGCTCCTTACTGGACACCGGCGTTGCTCCGGCGGCCACCACGGCATCGAACATCCGGTCCGGCACGTCGTAGTGATCTCGCTCGAACAATCGCTGCGGCAGACCCTGCGCCCGCGCGAACGCGTGCAGCTCGTCGTACGACGCCGTGCTCACCAGATGTGACCACATCCGTCCGTGGCCGGGCCAGGACGGTGGATCGATCAGAATCGTCATGCATCCCTCCGTCCGCGCGTACGGACAACGATGCCAGACTTGTCCGATGCCGCCGTCGGATGCGCTCGATATAGCGCGCGCCCGCGTCCTCCACGACCTGTGCGCACGCGACCTCGACGACGCCCGCACGGTGTCCCTTCTCGACGAGGTCGTCGCCGGCCGCAGGTGGTGGGTCGACGAATGGCCGGACGGCGCAGCGTTCCTCCCCGGCCTGGTTGCACAGGACCTACAGGATGCCTTACACGACCGCGGGGTCCGCTGGCCACAGTGCACGGCGTGCGACACCGAGGCGCTCCACTCCCTGCACGTCGACCCGCCGCTCGACGTGACGCCGTCATGGGTCTGCGACGAGGGCGCGGTCGTTGCCGCGCGCGTCGGTGAGCTCGACCGCTGAACACCGTCTGTCCGCAAAGACTCGACGGCGCTGTCACGAATCGAGTAACGCAGACGTCAGAACAGTCGAGACACCATCGATGAAGGGGGTTACCCATGAACCAACGGCTCAAGTTCGCCGAGACGGCACCCGACGCGTACAAAGCAGTGCTCGGGCTGGAGAAGTACAACCGTCGCTCGGTCGACCCGGTCGTCTACGAACTCGTGAAGATCCGCGCGTCCATCCTGAACGGCTGCTCGTTCTGCATCGACATGCACACTCGCGACGCCATGGAGGCCGGCGAGACGACGCAGCGACTGTTCGGGGTCGGCGCCTGGCGCGAGGCGCCGTTCTACACCGAGAAGGAACGTGCCGCGCTCGCTCTCACCGACGCGGTCACCAAGCTCGGCGACGACGGTGTGCCCGACGACGTGTGGGATCAGGCTGCGGCGGTCTGGGACGACAAGGAGCTGGCCGACCTGTTGACCGCCATTGCGACAATCAATGTGTGGAACCGGCTGATGGTCTCGACCCAGACTCCGCCTCCGCTGCGTTGACGTCGCAGCAGTCGACCGACGAGCCGGTCTGGACGGCCGAGCGTCCGCGTCTGCTGACGCTCGGCTACCGCATGCTCGGCTCGTGGCACGACGCCGAAGACGTGGTCCAGGAGGCAGGGCTGCGCTGGGCTTCGGCCGATCGTGGAGACGTGGAGACACCTGGCGCGTACCTGACGACGATCGTGACCCGGCTCTCGATCGACCGGCTTCGGGCGCGCCAGCGCAGCATCGAGACCTACGTGGGGCCGTGGCTGCCCGAACCCGTCGCCTCCGAACGGCTCCCGGACGACCTGGCCGCCGACGGTTCCTCGCTTTCGCTCGCGACCCTGCACCTGATGGAACGAATGACACCACCCGAACGGGCCGCGTACGTACTGCGGGAGGGATTCTCGTACTCATTCCGTGAGATCGGCGCGATCCTCGACCGTACGGAGTCCGGCGTACGCCAGCTGTTCCACCGTGCCAGAGGGCGGGTCGGCGAAAGGGCCCGCTTTCAGGCGGACCCGCGCGAACACGAACGCCTGCTACGCGCCGTCATCGACGCCTCCCGCGCCGGCGACATCGAGGAGCTAGAACGCGAGCTGCACGACCAGGTCGTGCTCTGGTCCGACGGTGGCGGCAAGACGGCAGCAGCGATCAACCCGATCTACGGACCGTCGAAGGTTGCGCGTTTTCTCGCCGGCATCTACGGGCGGCAGCCATCGGAGTTCGTACTCGCCGAGGTCAACGGGCTACCGGCGTTCGAGGTCACCGGACCCAACGGCCGGCGGATCATCGCGCTCGGCCTCGTCGACGGCAAGGTCGCCGGCGTGTACATGGTCGCCAATCCGGACAAGCTCTCGTACGTGTAGCGGTGCGGCGCGGGTGGGGCCTTTGCTTCGACACGACTACTCGTCTGCCGGGCTCGGCGTCGCTGTCGGCTTTCCGTCTCCTGCTGGCTCGGTGAAAGACGCGGCGACGCGGGAGCCGCAGCTACTGGCTTGGGTTGCTTGCCGGCTTTCCCGTTCCGGTCGGATCTTTGCGGGGTCGGTGGGTGGTGGTTTACCAAGTAAGCATGGTGAAGCGCCGCTTTGCATGGCAGATGCACCGTGCACAGTGACAGGTTGCCATGTCCGTTGGTACGTACGTGGCCACCGTGACAGGAGTCCACTCGCTCGGGCTCGCCCGCGTCGCGCGCGCCCCGACCGTCGTGCGGTTTGCCTTGGGACCAAGGCAAACAGTCACTGTCCCAAGGGACACTCCCCGTGGACAGTGACAACCGCCCTTGGGAAGCTTCCACCTTACCCCGCAATCGCCCTAAAGTGACGGGAGAGCCGCCAAGCAACCAAAGCGACGTGGCGGCTCCGCGCGTCGCCGCGTCTTTTGCCCAGCCGAAGACAGCGGGGGCGGCGACAGCGCGCCGGAATCGGGCAGGCGATTAGTCGTACCGAAGAAGCGGGGCGAGTCGACAGTGAAGCCTAGCCAGGCAGGCGGGTAGTCGCACGGCAAGCCAGAACCGGAGAGGCGTCAGCTCGCAGCCTCGTTCTCGAGTACGACGGCCAGGCCCTGGCCGACGCCGATACAGATCGCCGCAACGCCCCACCGACTGCCGGTGTGGCGAAGCACGCGGGCGAGCGTGCCGAGTACGCGCGCACCGGACGCCCCGAGGGGATGGCCGATCGCGATCGCACCGCCCCACTGGTTGACGATGTCGGGGTCGACCTTCCAGGCGTCGAGGCACGCCAGCGACTGGACCGCGAACGCCTCGTTCAGCTCGACCGCACCGACGTCACTCCAGCGGATTCCGGCTCTTGCCAGCGCCCGGTTGGCAGCCTCGACGGGTGCGTACCCGAACTCCTGCGGATCGAGCGCCATCGCTCCGCGTCCGGCGATCCGTGCGAGCGGGTCGCGACCGATGGAAGCACCCGCGCGCTCCGAGCCGATCAGTACGGCAGAGGCACCATCGCTCAGCGGCGATGAGTTGCCCGCCGTGATGCTCCCGTCGGGACGGAACGACGACTTGAGACCGGCCAGCTTCTGCAACGTGCTGTCGGCACGGATCCCCTCGTCGCGGCCGAGGTCTGCGCCGCCGACCGAGACGGTGAGGTCGTCGTACAGTCCGTCTGCCCACGCACGATCCGCGCGCTGGTGCGAGCGCAACGCGAATTCATCCTGTCGCTCACGCGAGATCGCGAACTTCTCCTGGAGTTGCTCGTTGCACTCCCCGAGCGAAGCGGTCCATTCCCGCGGCATCCGGGGATTCACCAGCCGCCAGCCGAGTGCGGTCGACACAGCCGTGAGATTGCCGGCGGGGTACGCCTTCGACGGCTTCGGCAAGACCCACGGCGCACGGGTCATCGACTCGACGCCACCAGCCAACACCAGCTCGGCATCGCCTGTTTCGATGGTTCGCGACGCGATCATCGCCGCGTCGAGGCTTGAACCACACAGTCGGTTGACGGTTGTACCGGGCACGCTGGTCGGCAACCCGGCGAGCAGGGCGGACATGCGTCCGACGTTGCGATTGTCCTCGCCCGCGCCGTTGGCGTTGCCGAACACGACCTCATCGATCGCCCCGGGGTCGACACCTCGCTCGACGATCGCCTCGATCACCGTTGCGCCCAGATCGTCCGGGCGTACGTCGGCAAGAGCGCCACCGAATCGCCCGAACGGTGTCCTCACCGCGTCATATACGTACGCCGACATCCCACTCCGTTCTCCATGACCACAGATCCTGATTGACGATGCTAGTGTCGCGCCGCCGCCCGGCCGTCGGCCTCGTCGATGGCGGGGGCGAGCGGAGCGAGTGCAGCGCGAAGCGCATCCGGGAGATCGCCCGACACCACGACCAGACCGCCGCGCGTCGAATCCGACGGCGTGTGGAGCCACTTGTCGACTGCGACACGCACCGCTGCCGCGACCGCTGCTGCCAGTACGCGCGCCGCGTACTCCTCGCCAGCGAACCGCTCGAGGAACACCGCGCTGAGCGGACCTTCGACAGCGCCGGTCTCGTCGAGATAGGCAGCGCGCAAGGCGACACTGGCCGAGATCATCGACAACGCCTTCTGCGCGCCGTCATCAGCGTGGCAGTACTGCTCCACGATCGCATCCACGACAGCATCGGCGAGGCGGACACCTGCGGGTGCCTCCGCAACGGCCGCCGCGACCCGCTCATCGCGTTCGGCGGTCACGGCGGCGACTATCGCATGCTCCCGGCTCGCGAAGTAGTTGTTGTACGTGCGCACCGAGACTCCCGCTGCCGCTGCGATGTCGTCGACGCGAACGTTGGCCGGTCCGCGCTCGGTGGCCAGCCGCAGCGCAGCCGCGCGCAGCGCCTCATGCGTTGCCCGCTTCTTCCGCTCTCGCAACCCGGTCGCGCCCGCCATAGGTCCCATCCTGCCATAACCTTTCGTATACGCAAATTTGCGTGCACGCACTTTTTCGGTCTACGGTCGAGCCGACATCGACCCGAATGGAGCATCAAGATGCGCGGCAAAGGCATGACGTACGACACCGGCTTCGTCCATCGAGGGCACATCTCACGCGGCGAACTCGACGCCGACGTCGTCCGCCGAGAGCTGACGATCATCCGCGACGACCTGCACTGCAACGCGGTCCAGATCACCGGGGGGATCCCAGACCGGTTGGAGCTCGTCGGCACTTGTGCCGCCGAGCTCGGCCTCGAGGTCTGGTTCTCGCCCTATCCGCTGGAGCGCGACCCGGCAGACATACACGCGCTCTTCGCCGACTGCGCACAGCGCGCCGAGCGGCTCCGCAGCTCGGGCGCGGAGGTGGTGTTCGTCGCCGGAGCCGAGCTCAGCATCATGAACCCGGGGTTCGTACCCGGCGATTCCCAACAGCAGCGACTCGACCACCTGCTTGGTGACGTCGAGCGCCGCAGCGAACGCTTCAGAGACACCAGCCAGCGCGTCAATGCGTTCCTCCGCGACACCGTTGCGATCATCCGCGAGTTGTTCCACGGCAAGGTCACGTACTGTGCGATCCCGTTCGAACAGATCGAGTGGGACATGTTCGACATCATGTCGGTCGAGCTCATCCGGTCGGCGGCAATAGCGGACCAGTACCGGGCCGGCGTACGTCAGCTCGTCGCGAGCGGCATGCCGGTCGCGATCACCGGCTTCGGCACCGCAACGTACCGCGGCGCCGGTGACGGCGGCGGCCGTGCGATGGAGATCGCCGAGTATGACGAGAACAGCGGTTCGCCCGTGCGACTGCTGGAGGAGTACGAACGCGACGAAGCCGGTCAAGCCGACTACGTACGCGAGCTCCTGGAGATCTTCGAGGCCGAAGCCGTCGATTCGGCGTTCGTGTTCCTGTTCGCCCTCGAGACGTACCCGCACCGCCCTGACGGCGATCCACGCGACGACCTCGACCGGGCAAGCGTCGGCATCGTCAAGACACTCGAAGGCCGCCGCGGGGAGACCTACCCGGACATGACCTGGGAGCCGAAGGAGGCATTCAGCGCCGTCGCCGGGCACTACCGCACCTCACGATGAGGTCAGGCCGGGTCGAGCCCCAAACGCGCGTCCAGCTCCTCGCGAACCGCCACCACCCCGGGCGCCGTCGACTGTGGCAGCACCGGACCGCGGTACGCAGCGCGGGCACCTTCAATGTCGCCGGCGTCGAGCAGGTCGCGGATCTCCTGGATATCGGTACGTACGCCCGGCCCCAGCCGGTACGGCCGGGAGGCCAGTTCGACAGAGCCGAGCGCGGATCGCAATCTCGACATCTCGGCGCGAATGGTGACGGTCGCCTGTTCGCGTCCGCTCAGCGCCATCGCCAGCTCGTCGCCGGTCAGTCCGTCGGGTGCATCCGCGAGCAGTACGAGGATCTCACTGTGTCGCAAGCTCAACCGTTGCAGCCGATGGCCTTCGTACAGGGTCGCGCAGTGTAGGCCGAGCGTCTCCACCCTGGCGGGCGCGATCGGGTCCTCGGCGGCCGCACCCGGCTCCGAGGCCAGACCGATGAACCGAAGCTCGGATTCGACCGCCGCTACCGTTGCGCGTACGAGGGACAAACTCTGCGCAGAGGCCACCTCGTCGCCGCCCGTGACGTCGAGGGCGCCGAGGATGCCGCCCGTTTCAGGGTCGTGGATGGGCGCCGCCGAACAACTCCACGGCGTCACCGGGCGGGCGAGGTGCTCGGCACCGAAGATCGCGACGGCATCGTCGAGGACGAGCGCGGTGCCGGGAGCATTGGTGCCCACCGCCGACTCACTCCAGTCGGCGCCCTCCATGAAATGCATCGCCTCCGCACGCGAGCGCAGTGCGGAATGTCCGTCCACCCAGAGCATCCGGCCGGCGTTATCGCTGACGGCCACCACGAGCCCGGCGTCGGTCGCGCTTTCGACCAGCAGGGTGTGGATCACCGGCATGACCGCCGCCAGCGGGTGCTCGCGGCGCAATCGATCGAGCTCATCGTCGCTCAACGAGACGGGAGCGGCGGGCGCCTCCGGGTCGACTCCGTGTCGCAGGCTCCGTCGCCAGGAGTCGAGCACGACCCGGCGTACGTCGCCCGCGGGGCGGCCGGTAGCCAGAAAGTCGTCATGCGCCAGGCGAAGCAGCCGGCCCCGTGCAGCCGGGTCAACACCGTGCGGATACGCCGCAACCACTCGATCCGGGTACGACATGCCCCAACCGTAGCCGCAAACTCGGGGAAGATCAGCGCTTGCGACGGATCAGCTTGTACAGCACGAACGCTACGGCGAGCCCGATGACGTACGGCGCTGCCCGCTTGGCGATCACCGGACCGACGGTCGCCATCAGGTTCAACTCTGCTCCGTCGGCCTCGGCGCCGGGCTCGGATGGCGCTCCCCCGCCGGTCGTACGTACTGCGCCGTTCGTATCCGCCGCTGCCGCAGCTGCAGCGGTCGACGCAGCCGTCGGCTGGCCGGCGCCCGCGGCCGCAGGCTCGGGCTCCTCCGCCGCGGGCTCCTCGGCCGAGCCGAGCTTCCCGGCGATGCAGTCGACGAACTGCCCGAGCAGCTTGTCGCTGACATCCTGGATAACTCCGCGACCGAACTGCGCAGGCTTGCCCGTGATCGCGAGATCGGTGCCCACTTCGACCGCCGTGCCGTCGCCGTCCGGAGTGAGTTGCGCAGTGACTGTCGCCGACGCCGTGCCGTTGCCGCGGCGGTCCTTGCCCTTCGCCTCGATCACTGCGCGGCGGGCAGACTCATCGCGTTCGATGAACTGCCCCGTGCCGTTGTACTGCAAGGCGATCGGGCCCAGCTTGACCTTCACGCTGCCCTTGAACTCGTCGCCCTCGACCGATGACAACGTGGCGCCGGGGAAGCACGGCGCGATCCGCTCGAGGTCGTTGAACGCGGCCCACGTCTCGTCGACAGATGCGGGCACGGTGAACTTGTGTGTGAGCTCCATTGGCCTCTTCCCTACTCGGTGTTGTGCACGCCCGGCGGTCAGGCCCCTGCGGCCGCCCGCAACGCGCGTCCTGTCAACACCGTAGCCAGATGTCGGCGATAGTCCGCATCGCCGTTGAGGTCGGACGGCGGGTTCGTACCCTCGGCGGCAGAGGCAGCGGCAGCGTCGATCGCATCGACCGTGCGGCCCGCGACCGCCTGCTCGACCGCAGTGGCCCGGATCGGCGTCGATCCCATATTCGTCAACGCCACGCGGGCCTCGGCGATCGTCGGGCCGTCCATCCGCACCGTGGCCGCGACTCCGACGATCGACCATTGCTGGGCGACACGGGTGAACTTCTGGTAGTCGGCGTTCCAGCCCGTGTGCTTGGGGATACGTACGTGGGTGAGGATCTCGTCTTCGCCGACTGCCGTCGTGAAGAGGTCTTCGAAGAAGTCCGCCGCCGCGACCGTACGCGTACCTCCCGACCCGGCAATGGCGAACTCTGCACCGAGCGCGAGCGCCGGCGCCGGCAGGTCACCCGCCGGATCGGCGTGGACGAGGGCGCCGCCGAACGTTCCGCGGTGGCGGACCTGTGGATCGGCAACCGTCAGCGCCGCCTCGGTGATGAGCCCCGCGTGCTCGGCGACCAACCGGTCGTTCGCAACGACGTGATGCGGTGTCATCGCACCGATGACGATCGCATCGCCGTCGTCACGTACGCCCGACAGGCCGTCGACGCGACCGAGGTCGACGATGACCTCTGGCGCGGCCATCCGGAGTTTGAGCACGGGGATCAGGCTCTGCCCTCCGGCGAGGACCTTCACATCGTCGCCCGCACTGGACAGCAGGGCGAGCGCCTCGTCGACCGAGGCGGGTGCGTGGTAGTCGAACTGTGCGGGGATCACTGGTCGTCTCCTGTCGCGCTGCTGCCACTCGTACTCGATGCCGCTCGGATCGTTTGCCACACCCGGCTCGGTGAGCACGGCATCTCCATCGCCGTGACGCCGAGCGGTCTCAACGCGTCGATCACGCCGTTGACGATCGCGGGAGTCGATGCGATCGTGCCCGCCTCGCCGACGCCCTTGACACCGAGGACGTTCGTCGTCGACGGAGTCTCCGTACGCTCGGTCTCGAACGACGGTACGTCTGCCGCGCTGGGCACGAGGTAGTCGACGAACGAACCGGTCACGAGGGTGCCGGACTCGTCGTGCACGGCTTCCTCGAACATCGCCTGGGCGATGCCTTGTACGAGCCCGCCGTGCACCTGGCCGTCGACGATCAGCGGGTTGATCACGTTGCCGATGTCGTCGACGCATACGTACTTGCGCAACTTCACCTCACCGGTCTCGGTGTCGACCTCCATAGCGGCGAGGTGCGTACCGTGCGGGAAGGAGAAGTTCTGTGGGTCGAAGGTGGCCGACGAGTCGAGACTCGGCTCCATACCGTCGGGCAGGTCGTGCGCCGCAAACGTCGCCAGCGCCAGATCGGCGAGTGCGACGCTTTGATCGGTGCCCTTCACCCCGAGCTTGCCCTCGCTGAACTCGATGTCGTCGGCATTGGCCTCGAGCATGTGCGCGGCGAGCACCTTCGCCTTCTCGATCACCTTGTCAGCCGCCGCGACGACCGCCATACCGCCGACCGCTAGCGACCGCGAGCCGTAGGTGTCCATGCCCTTCGCGGCGATCTGGGTGTCGCCGTGTAGCACCTCGACGTCCTCGAACGGCACGCCGAGCCGGTCGGCCACGATCTGGCTCCACGCGGTCTCGTGCCCCTGGCCATGCGGGCTGGTGCCCGTGACAACCTCGATCTTGCCCGTGGGCAGGACTCGGATGTCGGCGTGTTCCCAGCCGCCCGCGGCGTAGCTGAGCGACCCGAGAACTCGTGACGGCGCCAGGCCGCACATCTCGGTGAACGTCGAGACGCCGAGCCCCAGCTGCACCTTGTCTCCGGCGTCACGCCGTCGCTGCTGCTCGGCACGCAGCTCGTCGTACCCGAACATCGCCAGCGCCTTGTCTGTTGCTGCCTCGTAGTTGCCGCTGTCGTACTCGAGCCCGGCGATCGTCGCGAACGGGAACTCCTCGTGTTTGATCCAGTTCTTGCGACGAAGCTCGATGGGGTCCATGTCGAGCTCGGCGGCAAGGTCGTCCATCAACCGCTCGATCGCGTAGGTGGCCTCGGGTCGCCCCGCACCTCTGTACGCATCTGTCCATGCCTTGTTGGTGAACAGGTTGTTGCACTCGAAGCGGTACGCGGGGAACTTGTAGATCGAGTTGAACATGAACGCGCCGAGGATCGGAACACCCGAGGTGACCAGCCCGAGGTACGCGCCCATGTCGGCGAGCAGGTTGACCGAAAGGCCGGTGACAGTGCCGTCGCGGTTGGCGGAGATCCGCAGCCGCTGCACTTGTGCGCGCCCGTGGTGCGCGGCCATCAGCGACTCGCTGCGGGTCTCGGTGTACTTGCACGGCTTGCCCGTACGCTGCGCGGCCAGCGTGGTGATGAACTCCTCGGGCGTGACCTGCAGCTTGCCGCCGAATCCGCCTCCGACGTCGGGAGCGATCACCCGGACCTTGCTCTCGGGGATGCCGAGCGACATCGACAGCATCAGCCGCAGGATGTGCGGTACCTGCGTTGCAGACCACATGACGAGCTGTTCGCCGGTCGGGTCGACCACGGTCGAACGTGGCTCCATGAACGAAGGGATCAACCGCTGCTGGTGGTACGTACGCTCCAGCACGACCTCGGAGTCTCGTGCGGCCTCGGACGCGCTACCGCCCGTACCGGCCTCGGCCGAGTCGAACACCCATGTGGCGGAGAGGTTCGTACCCAGATCGGGATGGGCGAGCACGTCGCCTTCGTACGCCTCCTCGAGATCGAGCAGCACGGGGAGCTCGTCGTAGTCGACGTCGACGAGCTCGGTGGCATCGCGTGCCTCCGCGGCCGACCGAGCGATCACACAAGCAACGACCTCACCGGCGAAGGCGACCCGGTCGACGGCGATCGCCGGATGGTCAGGGGCCTTCTGATCTTCGGTGACGGGCCAGGCATTGGGCAGGCTGCCTTGTACGTCAGCGACATCGGCTCCGGTGAGCACGGCGATGACGCCGGGTGACTGCTTGGCCTCACTGGTGTCGATTGACGTGATGCGAGCATGTGCGAACGGGCTGCGCACCATCGCGATGTGCAGCATGCCCGGCAGGACGACGTTGTCGGTCCAGCGGGTGCGGCCGGTGATCAGCCGGCGATCTTCCTTACGTCGACGAGGTGTGCCGATCTCCGTGACGGTCATGCCGCCCCCTCGGCCGATGCGGAGCTGCTTTCCTTCGCGGCGGTCTGCACGGCCTTGACGATGTTCTGGTAGCCGGTGCAGCGGCACAGGTTGCCCTCGAGCCCGTTTCGTACGGTCTCTTCGTCGGGGTCCGGATGCTCGCCGAGCAGGTCGATCGACTGCATGATCATGCCGGGCGTACAGAAGCCGCACTGCAGCGCGTGGCATTCGTGGAACGCCTTCTGGACGGGGTGGAGCTCGCCGTCCTGCTCGAGTCCCTCGATCGTCGTGACCTCGTGTCCGTCGGCCTGGACCGCGAACATCGTGCACGACTTGACGCTCACTCCGTCGAGGTGGACGGTGCACGCACCGCAGTTCGTGGTGTCGCAGCCGACGACGGTGCCGGTCTTGCCGAGGCGCTCGCGCAGATACTGCACCAGCAGCATCCGGGGCTCGACATCATCGCTGTAACGAACCTTGTCGACGGTGAGATTTATCGTATGCCGGGTAGCCATTCCAGCTCCTTGGGGAGTTCGCCGCTGGGGTGACTCCGTTCTACACCTGTGTGACACGGGCCACAACGTTGCACGGACGTTGCAGGTGGCACGCCGACCCCTCTGGCCACGGGCACAGTCGCGGTTCTCCCTTCAGGCAGATGTGCGCACCGGCCCACCGGCGATTTGCTAGGTGGCATGAACACGAACACCCGAACCTCGACCGAGTACGTCGTGAACGTACGCGGCCTCACCAAGTCCTACGGCGGCCGAGCGGTCGTCGACGGACTCGACCTCGATGTCCGCGCCGGCGAGGTCGTGGGACTGATCGGCGCCAACGGTGCCGGTAAGACCACGAGCGTCGAATGCCTGCAAGGTCTGCGCCGACCCGACGCCGGTCACGTACGCGTGCTCGGCCTCGATCCCGTACGTGATGCCGAGCGCTTGCGGCCGCAGCTGGGCAGCCAGCTGCAGAGCTCGGGCCTGCCGGATCGGCTCCGGGTCGGGGAAGCGATCACCTTGTTCTCCGGCCCGCGTGCGACCGATGCCGACCGGCTGCTTGAACAGTTCGGCCTCGCTCATCGCAGAAGCTATCCCTTCGCTGGTATGAGCGGTGGAGAGCGTCAGCGGCTCTTCCTCGTCCTCGCTCTGCTCAACCGACCGCGCCTGGTGATCCTCGACGAGCTCACCCAGGGCCTTGATCCGGCAGCACGACGCGAGGTGTGGTCGGCAGTCGAACAACTGCGAGACGCCGGGACCACCGTCCTGCTGGTCACCCACGAGCTCGACGAGGCCGAGGCGCTGTGTGAACGCGTTGTGGCGATGCGCGACGGGAAGGTACTCGACGAAGGCACGCCGGCAGAGCTCGTGATGCGCCACTCGGGAGGTGCCACGGTGCGCTTCAGCGTTCCGCCGGCGGCCGACGCCGGCACCGCGACGATGCTGCAGGAGCTGAACGCCATCCCAGGGGTGATCGCAGTGACCCGCGAGGACGCCCAGGTCGTCGTTCGCGGCAGCCGTGAGGTGATCGCACATACGGGTGCGTGGTTGGTCGCGCGCCGAGAGCCCATCCCGGACGACCTGCACGTCGAGGTCCCCGACCTCGAGGACGCATTGCTGCACCTCCTCGACCACTCCGAACAGCAGACAACGACGGGAGTCGCATCATGACCACGACTATCGCTTCGCCGAATCCGGCGCCTGCTCGTACGCACCACCGATCGGCGACCCGCCGACTGTTCGCCACGGAGCTGCGGCTACTGACCCGGGACCCGCTCACCTTGACGTTCGTCTTCGCGTTCCCGATCGTGACCATGCTGATCATCGGCGGTTCCTTCGGCACCGAGCCCGATGACGTCTTCCCGATCAACCCCGCCCACTGGTACGTCGCGTCGTACTTCACCGTCGTCATCGGCGCCACCGGTCTGATCATGCTGCCCGTGCACATCGCGTCGTACCGGGAACGCGGCGTGCTCCGCAGGTTCGCCGCAGCCGGGTTCCCTCGCTGGTCGTTCGCGATCGCCGAGCTCATGGTCGGCCTGATCGCAATCGTCGTCGCGGGCGCGTTGCTGCTCGCGGTCGCGGCACCCGTGTACGGAGTGCCGGACGTCGACCAGCCAGTGCGAGTCGCAGTGGGTATCGCGGTCGGTGCCGTGGCGTTCGTCAGCATCGGTGTGCTGCTCGGCACCGTGTTGCCGTCGGCCCGATCGGCCCAGGCGATCGGCCTGCTGCTGTTCTTCCCGTCGTTCCTCCTCGGGGTCGGCGGGCCGCCACCGGGAGCGATGTCCGACACACTGGCCGATGTCTCCGACGTACTTCCGCTGGCGATGGCCAACGAGGCCATCCGGGAACCCTGGCTGGGGTTGGGTTCGGCCACCGGCTCCCTCCCGGTCGTCACGGCAATCGCTGTCATCGCAACCGTGCTCGCGGGCCGACGAACCGCACTGTGACGATCGGCGCCTATTCTCATGCTCATGATCGAGCGGGCAGCGCGAGTCGCGGCTCCGGTCGCACTGGCGCTGTTCGCCGTGATCGGTGCCGCCGTGAGCCAGCGGCCCACGGCGGTCGCGATCGCTGCCTGTTCGGTGGTGATCCTGGTCGGGGTCTTGACCACCTGGCGCGATCTCGACCGATGGTCGTTGGTCGCGGCCCTTGCCGGCGCGGGCGCTGGTCTCGTCGTCATCTGTCATACGCAGGCGTCGAACCTCGGTTGGTTCGGCTTGTGCGTCATCGCCGGCTGGGTAGCGCTACGTGCACCGGGCCTGCCAACCGTCGTGACCGGTGTCGCGGCGGTCGGAGTGCTCGTCGGCGAGATACTCGCTGTCCCCGACGAACCGGGATGGGGTGCCTGGACGGCCGGAGTCGTCTTCACCGTCACCGCGTGTTCCTTCTCCCGACGACAGCAGGACCTCGTCGAACGACTCCGGGAGGCCCAGGCCGGGCTGGCAGACCGCGCTCGCACCGACGAACGCAACCGGATAGCCGGTGAGATGCATGACGTGATCGGCCACGCTCTCACCGTGTCTCTCCTGCACGTGACGAGCGCACGACTGTCACTCGACGAGGACACCGAAACGGCTCGAGCTTCGCTCACCGAGGCCGAGCGCGTCGCGGCACAGAGCCTCGACGAGGTACGCGCGGCCGTCGGCCTGATGCGTACAGCCGATCCGGGTCAGGTTGCTCCGATGCCCTCGGGCGCCGACGTGGCCGAGCTGGTCGAGTCGTTCCGTCGTACGAGGACGCCGGTCGAGCTCGACGTACGAGGCGACTTGGGCGAGCTGGGAGCGACCAGGGGGCTCGCCATCTACCGAATCGTGCAGGAAGCACTGACGAACGCGGCACGGCACGGCGACGGATCGACGGTGACCGTGGAAGTCGAGGTCACGGAGGAGGACACGACCGTGAACGTAGTCAACGGCGGCTCCACGCACGTCGGGATCGTGGAGGGCTCAGGACTGATGGGCATGCGTGAACGGGCAGAGTCGCTGGGCGGCCGACTGTCGGCCGGGCCGTCGCCAGACGGCTGGCGGGTCGAGGCGGTGTTGCCCCGATGAGCTCCGAAACCGATCCGGGCGCGAATGTACGCGTGCTGCTGGTCGACGATCAGGAGCTCGTTCGTACGGGGTTGCGCGGCATCCTGCGCACCCGCTTCGGCTTCGAGATCGTCGGTGAGCTGTCGAGCGGAGCCGGCGTCGTCGAGGCCTGTGCCGAACTCGTGCCGGACATCGTCGTGATGGACGTACGGATGCCCGGCGTCGACGGGGTGAGCGCAACGAAGGCACTCCGCGAGGTCGCCGATGCGCCTCCGGTGCTCACGCTGACGACCTTCGAGGACGAAGAGATCCTCGCCGGGGCGCTTCGCGCGGGTGCCGCCGGATTCCTGCTCAAGGGCGTCCCGGCAGAAGATCTGCAACGCGCCGTTCGCACCGTCGCCGACGGCGGTTCGTGGCTCGACCCGGCGGTGACGGACCGCGTGCTGTCGACCTACCGCGACGCCGCCGCGCCCGCACTGCCCGGCTCCGAGGTCGACCGACTCACTCCACGCGAACGCGAGGTGCTCTCGCTGATCGGCACCGGACTGACCAATACCGAGATCGCTGCGCGGCTCGTACTCGGCGAGGGCACGGTGAAGACTCACGTCGGCCACATCTTCGCGAAGCTCGACCTGCGCGACCGGCCGGCGGCTGTGGTGTTCGCGTTCGACAACGGGCTCGTACAGCCCGGGCGGTAGTCGCCTCAGCTCTTGCTTCCTTCGGGTGCGACTACCCGACTGCCCGATTCCGGTTCACAGTCGGATTTCCCGGCTCCTTCGGCTGGGCAAAGACGCGGCGACGCGCGGAGGCGCCATTTCGGATCGGTTGCTTGGCGGCTTTCCCGCCACCTTAATGAGGGATCGGGGTAACGTTCGACTTCGGCGTCACTCCCATACCGGTAGTCGCTGGCGTACCAACGAGCACGGCAACCTGTCACTTTGCACGGTGTCCCTGCCATGCAGAGTGGAGTTTCACCATGTTTACTTGGTGAACGACCACCCATCGACCCCGCAAAAGCCAACCGAAACGGGAAAGCCGGCAAGCAACCGAGCCACGTAGCTGCCGCTCCCGCGTCGCCGCGTCTTTGCCCAGCCGGAGCGAGCAGGAAAGCCGACAGCGAGCAGAACCGAAGCGGCGAGATGTCGAGCGAAAGAAGCGGGAAGGCAGACAGCGAGCCGGAATCGGGCAGGCGGGAGGTCGCCGAACGAAGCGGGAATCCGAGCGCGACGAGAAGCGAAGCGGCGAGTAGTCGTAGCGAGGAAAGCCAACAGCGACGAGAAGCGGGGAGTCGGGTAGCCGTGCCGCGGAAGCCACGAGGGCTGACCCACACCGGTGGGCCAGCCCTCGCGGTCAACCGCTCAGCGGATTCGCACCGCCGTACTCGTCGTACCTCCGGCCTTGGCGTCGTACCCGAGGAGTACGCGTACCGCGCCCTTGGCCTTCGGGATACGCACCGTACGCACACCGGGCTTCAACGCCTTGGTCACCGACCCGACGGCCTTGCCGTCAGAGTCGACGGCGAACAGGTGTGCCGAGCCTGGACCGCGCACCTTGACGCGCGCGACAACCGCCTTGCCCGAACGCTTGGCATTCACCAGCGTCGCGGACTTCGCCTTGACCGCGGCCCGCCCGCCGGACAACGCGACGCCGGTACGCGCCGCCTGCGCGATCGACTGCGGCGAGTCGATACTCTCCAGCGCGTCGAGCGGGATCACCGGGTCTTGGGTCTCGACCTCGGGCGGTGTCCATCCGGGAAGCTCGGCGATGCCCCAGCGGTAGGGGTCGCCCTGCACGCCGCCCCAGGTCGACCAGCCGATGCGGGTCTGACCGGCCTTGTCCTGGGTGTCGGAGTCGTAGATGAACAGGTTCAGCCCGAGGTGCTCGGGGTCGACGGTCGACGGCAGCGCCGACGCCGGGATCTTGCCCTCGATCACATAGCCGGTGAACGGCTCCTTGAGCTTCGAGGCGACCTCGATATCGGGGTTGTCGATCGGACCCTGCTTGTTGTCCGCGTCGCGCGCGGTGCATGGTCCGCCCTCCTCGGTCGTCGGCAGCACGAGCTGCTTGAACGTCGAGGAGGTGTTCTCCGAACGCCCGTCGGGGTCGATCGCAACCTCGAGCGAGTCCGTACGCCAGTGCCGCTTGCAGTCGGACTGCGACAGCACGCTGCCCAGCTCGTCGTCGACGACATCGACCGCGTAGTAGAGGTCATCGCCCTTGCGGGTCAGGTAACCCGTGGCCGAGCAGTCCTCCGCGCTCTCGCATTCGTCGCCCTCCCAGCGCCGGCTCAGGTCGATCTCTGCGGTGTACTCGTCGTCGCCGATCACGCCGTCGACCTCTGGCGCCGCGGCGGACTCGTCGATCGTCGTCGCCGGCACGAGTTCCAGGGCCGGCTCAGTCGTTGACGTAGCGGCGTTCGACGTCGTCTCGATCGAGTACGCATAGTCGCCCTCGTCGCCGCCTTCGTTCGACGTCGGCAGCGAGTCGTCGGTGTTGGTCACCTCGAAATCGACTGTCGTCGACTCACCGGCAGCCAGATCCGCATACGGCTTCGTCGCCTGGTCTGCCTCGAACCCGTCGGGCAGATCCAGCGAAACGTCGCCCGACTGTGCGTCGTCGCCAGCGTTGTGCACGTCGACAGTGACCGTACGCGAGCCGCCGCTCGGCAGCGTCTGCACCGGCTTCACGGTGCCCTTCAGCTGAGGTACGCCGGTCTCGTCGGCCCAGTCGTGGAACGTCGCGACCCGCGGCAGCAGCTGCTGCTCGCCGGTCACGGCCGCCGCAACCTGGAGCTGTTGGTTGCTGTAGCCGCTACGACCACCGGCAACGGAGACGTCCGTCGACACCAACGCCCGTTTGTTGGTCTCCGCGTCATCGGCGGCGGTGACGGTGACGGTGCGCTGCTTCGTACGCCCCTTCTTCAAGTCACCGAAGGAGACGTTCTTCTTCGCCTGCCAACCGGCCGGCACCCGTACTCGCGCGGTCGCATTCTTCAGTGCCTTGCCCTTGGGCGCGGTCAGGCTGATGCGCACCTTGGCGGATCCGCCCGGTGTCACCTCGAACTGGTCCGTCGACATGTCCAGCTGGGTCCCGAGGGGCAGGCCCCCGCGCTCCTGCAGCACGGCGCCTTCGAGCATCGTGGCCGACGGTGCGGCCTCGGAGCCGCCGTCACCGCGTACGAACGGCACCCGCGAGTCGATCTGCTGCATGAAGTCACAGCCGAGCTTGTTCGGGTCCGGGTCGGGGTCGGGGAACCCGGCCCAGCCCTGCGATGCGTACTGACGCTGGGCCTCCCGCTCGATCTGTGCCCAGGTCTTGTCCTGGCTCGCCGAGCGACGACCGCTCCAGACGCCGTAGATGTCGTCGGCAGGGTTCGCGGGCGCCATCGTCGTCGAGCACTTGGGGCCGTTCGACGCGCCACTGCCCCGCACACCGCTGGAGAACAGCTTCTTCGGCGCGTACGCCTGCAGACCCTCCTTGCGGAGTTGGCCCGGGAACCGGTTCGGGTCACCGGCGGCGTAGTACGCCTCTGTCGCCAGCAGCGAGGCCTCCTGGTGGCCACCGTGGTTGCCGGGGCTCGGCGCGGTGTCCATCGTCATGATGATGTCGGGGGTCGTCTCGCGGATGACTCGTACGAGCCTGCCGAGGGAGTCCTGGTGGCCCCAGGTCTCGCGGTGCAACGGCTCGCTGACCGAGTAGTAGAAGTCGACCTTGTCGAGGTTGTAGACATCGCTCACGCTCGCGTGGCCGACGGCAGACCGCTCCTCGGCCTCGCGGATCAACCCGAGCGCAGGCCCCTCCTCCGGACCGACGGCGTTGCCGCCGCCTTCGCCTCGGGTGACGGTCACGACTCCGGTACGTACACCGAAGCGCTCACGCCACTCGCCGAACATCGACAGCCGCCCGGACTCGTCGTCTGGATGCGCGCCGACGAACAGTACGTCGAGGTCCGCGGGGTCTCTCGGTGGTGCCACTTGCCGCTCGGAATCGGCCGTCGCAGGCTGCACTGCGAGCGTTCCCGCCACCAGCACAGCACCGACGACCGCCGTAGCTTGTCGTCCCAGTCTCATCGAAACCTTCTCCTCCTCATGACATGGCAGGCAATTGGATATTGCGGTTCCCCGAAACGCGGCAGTGGTACTGAACTGGCTAGCCCTTCACCGACCCCTCGACCATGCCGCGGATGAAATGTCGTTGGGCAAACAGGTAGAACGCGATGACCGGCAGCGCGACGAGAACCGCCCCGGCCGCGAGCAGCGACGTGCCGGCGGTGTACTGCCCCTTGAAGAACGCCAGCCCCAGCGGCGCCGTGCGCATCGACTCGTCGGTGATCATCACCAGCGGCAGCAAGAACTCGTTCCAGGTCCACATGAAGACCAGCACCATCATGGTGATGATCGCCGGACGCCCCATCGGCATCAGGATCGAGGCGAAGATGCGGAAGTGGCCCGCGCCGTCCAAACGTGCCGCCTCGACGACCTCGGCCTGCGAGCTGCGGAAGTACGCACGCATCCAGAACGTGCCGAACGCGAGCGACTGCGCCACCTGAGGCCAGATCAGCGAGGTGTACGAGTCGAGTAGATGCAGGTCGCGCAGGTCGTAGTACAACGGGATGACGATCGCCTCGCTCGGGACCATCAACCCGAGCAGCAGCAGGTAGAACAACACGCTCGACCCGCGAAACCGCATCGTGCCGAACGCGTACCCGGCGAGGCAGGCGAAGAGCGTACTGATGATGACGACGCTGCCCGACACGATCACGCTGGTCTTGAGGTACGAGCCGAAGTGCCCGCGCTCCCAGGCCGTCGCGAAGTTGCCGAAGTCGACACCGCTCGCGTTGATGCTCTCGGGCTGGATCGCCGTCCACAGGATCAACAGCATCGGGTACAGCGCGAACCCGGCCGCGACGATGAGCACCGCGTACGTCACGGTGCGCTCGACGGAGGAGCTTCTCATCGGGAGTCCTCCGCGCTCTCGGACAGTCGGTTGATCAAGATGGTCGCGAGCAGGATCAGCACCATCAGGATGAGCGCGATCGTCACACCGGTGCCGACCTCGCCCTTCTGCATTGCCCGGTCGTACACCTCGAAGGCCGGAACGGTCGAGGCGTATCCGGGCCCGCCGCTGGTCATGACGTAGACGAGGTCGAACGTACGAAGTGCCGCGACCATGGTGAGGGTCAAGGCGACGGCCATCTCACCGCGTACGGCCGGGAAGCTGACCGCCCGGAACTCCCGGAAGAACCCCGCCCCGTCGAGTCGCGCCGACTCGTACAGCTCGCGCGGCACCTTCGACAGGCCGGCGAGGAAGAGCACCGTGCACAAGCCGGTGCCGACCCAGACGCCGACGACGCCGACCGCGATCAGCGCGAAGCTCTCGTCGCCGAGCCACCCGCGCGTGAGGCCGCCGAGGCCGATCGCGCTGAGCACATCGTTGAGCGGACCGTCGGGCGCGTAGATGTCTCGCCACGCGACGGCGACGACAGTCAGCGCGACGACCTGTGGCAGGAACAGCACCGTACGGAAGAAGCCGAGCCCGTGCAGTTTGGACCGCGTCATCAGACCGGCGACCAACATGCCGAGCGTGACCGGGATGAAGCTGAAGAAGACCACCAGCACCGCGGCGTGCAAGAACGGCGCTCGTAACTCCGGGTCGGTGAGCACCTCAGTGTAATTGCCGAGCCCGACCCACGTGCCGACGCTCAGGCCGTCCCATTCGAAGAACGACAGCCAGACCGCGTGCAGCAGCGGCGCGAGCAGGAACAGCGCGAAGACGACCAGTGCAGGCGCGACGTAGAGGTACGCGACGAGCCTGGGCTCTCCGGGAGGACCGGCCTGCCGGCGGCCCCCCCGGAGAGGTTTGGGTGCGGGTTCGGCAACCGCGGTGGACTCAGGCAACGCTCTGCCTACCCACCGCTGTTCTCGGAGACGAAGCCGCTGTAGTCATCCTCGAGCGCAGCGAGGAAGTCATCGACGGACTCCGAACCGGCACCGAGCTTCTGGAGGTTGCCGGACAAGGTGTCGTAGAAGTCCGGCGTCGCATAGTCGAGGTACGGCACCAAGGCGTCGTCGGAGTTGACCTGGTCCCACGCCTGGAACACCTCGGCGCGTACGCCCGAGACGTCGGCCTTGTCGGCGTCGACGACGGGCAGGTTGCCCGCATCGGCCATCTTGACCATCGCGTCTTCGTTGGTGATGAAGTCGATGTACGCAGCGCCGACATCGGCGTTGTCGGTGGCGTCGGTGACCGCGTACGGGAGGCCGGTGCCGCCCGTGACCGCCTGCTCACCGGACGAACCGACCGGCGGCAGCATGAAGCCGAGGTCGTCACCGAGCGCCGGTACGAGGTCCTCCGCAAGCAGCCAGGTGCCCGCGATCAGGAAGACACCGTCGCCCTTGGCGAAGTTCTGCCAGGCCTTGTCGTAGTCGAGACCGTTGAAGTCCTTGCTGAAGTAGCCGTCCTTCGCCCAGTCGGCGAACGTCTGCGCCGCCTGCTTGTTCTCATCGGTCTCCCAGGAGCCGCCTTCGCGCCCGAACCCGAGCGTACGAATATCGTCACGCGGCACGAACTGGTTCTGGATGAACCCGAAGTCGTGAATGCCCGGCCAGCCGTCGATGTTGCCGAACTGGATCGGTGTCTCGCCGGCGTCCTTCGCGGCCGCAAGCGCCTTCTCGAAGTCCTCGGTGGTCTTCGGCGCGTCGATCCCGAGCTCCTCGAGCTTCGCCTTGTTGTACCAGAGGCCGACCATCTCGCCGAGCTGCGGAACGCCGTACAAGTTGCCCTCGCCGAACGTCGCACCGTCGTCGGTGTACGACGACAGCGCGCGTACGCCCTCCGGGAAGCGGTCGTCCCAGCCGTACGCCTCGGCGTACCCGTCGAGCGACTGCAGGAGGCCGGCCTTCACGAACTGCCCCATATCGGAGCGGCCGTTGTTGGCCTGTACGACGTCGGGCGGGTCCTCGTCGTTGCTGATCGCGAGTCGTAGCGTCTTGCGGAGGTCCTCGAACGACCTGGAGACGCGGTCGATCGTGACGTTCGGGTACTTCTTCTCGAACGCCGCGTTCAGCTCGTCCATCGTCTTGCTCGCGGCGCCGCGTACCTCTTGGTCCCATACGGTCAAGGTGACGTCGCCGGCGTCGGCGATGTCGGTGTTGACGTCCGACTTCTTCGTCTCCGTGCCGCCGCCGTTGTCGTCGCCGGGCGCACATGCGGCGGCTGTCGCCAGTGCGAGCGCAACGCCTCCCGCCGCGATGACGCGCCCGATCCGGCGCCGTGAACCTCTCATTGCCTTCTCCTTCATTCCTGGCCCCCTACGACGCGTCGGTTCCCCGCTGCGTGACTCCCGTCGGCCGCGGGCCGTGGCGGCCGTGTTCCTCGGTGCTGTAGTGGAACCCGACGGTCGGTACGGCGCGTTCGAACACCCGGTGCTCGACGGTTGCGAGTACATCCTCGAGGAAACCGTAGTCTCGAGCGAGACGGGGCTGTTCCTTCGCCTCGGTCCACCAGTCGCAGACGTCGCCCCAGCCGGGCGATGCGAGTGCTCCGCCGAAGTCACGTACGGACAGCGCCGCGCCGAGGTTGGCGAACCGCAGCCGCTGCGTCAGCGACCAGCCGGCAAGGGTTCCGTGCATGAGCGAGGCGAGGAAGACGTCGCCCGCTCCGGTCGGGTCGAGCGCCGGCACCGAGAGGCCCGGCACCCATGCGGTCTCGCCGGTCGTGGCGTCCGCGGCGAACGCACCGCCGCTCCCGGCGGTCACCACCGCGAGTGGAACCCAGTCGCGCAGCACCTCGAGCGCGGCACCGGGAGTGTCGGTACCGGTGAACGACATCGCCTCGTCGGCATTGGGTACGAACGCGTGACAGCCCTCGAGGCGTTCGCGCAGGGAGTTTCTGTCCCAGACGCCGCTTTCGTCCCAGCCGAGGTCGGCGAAGACCAGGCTGCCGTCGGCGATCACGCTGTCGACCCACTGCGGGCGCTTGTCGCCCATATCCGCGAAGCACGCTCGCGTACGCGGCGGTGCGCCGACGATGTCGTCGGGCGAGACGGGCGGCTCATGTGCGTGCGTGACCATCGCGCGGTCGTCGTCGTAGGCGAGGGAGACGGTGACCGGTGAGTGCCAGTCGTCGAACCTCTCGGCGCGGCTCAGATCGACGCCTTCGCACTCGGAAAGGGTCGTCCAGCAGAAGTCGCCGTAGTGGTCGGCGCCGAACGCAGCCGTCAGAGCCGTACGAAGGCCGAGTCGCGACGCAGCGACAGCGAGATTGGCGGCGCCTCCGGGGCTCGAGCCCATACCGCTCGACATGATCTCTTGACCGCCCACCGGCGCCGAACGCAAACCGGTGAAGATGATGTCCAGGAAGACGGTGCCCGCGACGAACACGTCGAACGGCTCGGCGTCGGACTCTGAGGGCTCAGGCGCCACAGCGGCGTCGGGTTCGGTCACGTGCAACCTCCTGGAAGCAGTCTCATCGATCTGCACAGGTTTGCGCAAGTACGTATGGCAATGAAATGTTCTGCGCGAGTGACCGCCCAACTCCGCACCATCGACGTCCAGATGTGCTCGTTTCGGCATGGACGCACGTAGCGGTGCGCGATTCTGACTGATAATGTTCACGACATGCTGGCGCAACAGCGATACGAGCGCATCCTCGAACGGCTCCGTACCGACGGGCCTGTCGAGGTCGGCTCCCTCGCACATCAGCTCCACGTGAGCGAAGCGACCATCCGCCGCGACCTGCGTACGCTCGAGGACCGCCAGCTCGTGAACAGGCTGCACGGCGGAGCTTCGCTACCGACGGCACAGGAACCGCCGTTCGCCCACGTCGCGACCAGCCATGTGTCCGATAAGGACGCCGTGGCCCAAGAGGCCGCCGGGCTCGTCGAAGACGGCGACGTCGTACTCCTCGACATCGGCACGACCACCCTGCGCCTCGCGTCCGCACTGCGCGGGCGTTCGGTCACCATCATCACGTCGAGCCTCGCCGTGTACGAAGAGCTCGCGAACGACACGTCGGTCGAGCTGATCCTGCTCGGCGGCGTCGTACGCCGCAACTACCGTTCGATGGTCGGGTTCCTGACCGAGCAGGCGCTGCGCCAGGTACGCGCCGGCACGCTTTTCCTCGGCACCAGCGGCGTGCGCCCGGACGGCACCGTCCTCGACACGACGGTCGTCGAGGTGCCGGTCAAACAAGCCATGATCGCCGCGGCCGAGCGCGTCGTACTGCTCGCCGACGGAAGCAAGTTTCCCGGCGGAGGGCTCGCCCGGGTGTGCGGCACAGCCGAGGTCCACGACCTCGTGACCACCCAAGACGCCGACCCCGCGACGCTCACCACCTTCAACGACGCCGGCAGCGCCGTCCACCTCACATCCTGACGCGGCACAAAGGAGACCCGATCTGATGAAGCTGACCGTGCTCGGTGGCGGAGGATTCCGCGTACCACTCGTGTACCGCGCGTTGCTCGGCGACGACAGCGCCGTCACCGATCTCGTGTTGTACGACGTCGACCGTGCCCGGCTGGAAGCGATCGCCGCCGTGCTCGAGCAGGTTCGCGTCGACGACGGTCGCCCGGGTCCACGGATCAGCTTGTCCACCGACCTTGCCGAAGCCGTCGACGGCGCCGACTTCGTCTTCTCCGCCATCCGAGTCGGGGGGCTCGTCGGACGCGTGTGCGACGAGCGGATCTCGCTGGCGAACGGCGTTCTCGGGCAGGAGACCACCGGTGCCGGCGGAGTCTGTTACGGACTCCGCACGGTGCCGGTGGCTCTCGAGATCGCCGACACCGTCGCGAAGCACGCACCCGGCGCGTACGTCATCAACTTCACGAACCCCGCCGGCATGGTCACCGAGGCCATGTCGCGCGTACTCGGCGACCGGGTGATCGGCATCTGTGACTCGCCGGTCGGGCTGTTCAAGCGGGTGGCACGTGCGCTCGATATCGGCTACGCGGATGCGACGTTCGAGTACGCCGGCCTGAACCATCTCGGCTGGCTACGTCGCGTCATCGTCAACGGCGAAGACCGGCTTCCTGCACTGCTCGCCGACCGCGACCGACTGCTCGGCATCGAAGAAGGCCGGCTGTTCGGCCCGGAGTGGTTGGAGACGCTCGGTGCCGTACCCAACGAGTACCTCTGGTACTGGTACTACAACGCCGACGCGATCGCCGCGATCGAGGCCGCGGGCCAGACCCGCGGCGAGTACCTCGTCGCACAGCAGGCAGGGTTCTACACCGAGACCGCGGAGGGCAATCCGTACGACGCGTGGGACCGCACCCGCCGTGCGCGCGAGGAGTCGTACATGGCCGACAGCCGCGACTCGTCCGGTGCCGGCGAGCGCGACGAGGAAGACCTCGACGGCGGCGGGTACGACAAGGTAGCGCTCGACCTGATGCATGCCATCGCTCTCAACCAGCCCACGCGGCTGGTGCTCAACGTGGCGAACTCCGGCACCCTCGCGGGGCTCGACTCCGAGGCCGTCGTCGAGGTGCCGTGCATCGTCGACTCCTCCGGCCCGCGCCCGCTGCCGGCCGAGCCGCTCGCCGCGTACCAACAGGGTACGGTCACCTCGGTCAAGGACGTCGAACGTACGACCATCGAGGCCGCCGCGTCGGGTTCGATGCGACTCGCGGTACGCGCGCTCGCTTTGCATCCGCTGGTCGACTCGGTGACACGAGCACGTTCGATCCTCGAGGCACAGGTCGAGCAGGTGCCGGCGCTCGCACGCGTTCTCCGCGGCTGAGTCGCCCTCACCAGCCTCGTAGGAGTTCCTCGGCCTTGGCGAAGTCCGCGATGACGTCGGCGACCGAACGCTCCTCGGTCAGCATGCCGACGCCTTGACCTGCATAGAGGTACGCAGTGTCGTAGTCCTCTGCCGCCCGCGCCGACTGCAGCCGACGGGCCGCATCGTCGTCGACGGCGAGCTCTTCCAGCCGATCGGCCCACCGGTCGAAGTACGCGTTGCGTAACGCCCTACCGCCGAACTCGGGTGGCCACGCGTGCCGCTGCGCAACATCGAACACCCGCCCGTACGCGGTGTCGGTGTCATCGGTCTCCAGCAGCATCCGGCGCGCCGCAGGTGTGTTGGCCGCCTCGCGGCAGCCGAGGAACGCAGTGCCGACCCATCCACCAACCGCACCTGCAGCGAGCACTGCAGCGAGACCCCTCGGCCCGGCGATTCCGCCCGCGACGGCAACCGGAGTGTCGATCTCCTCCAGCACGTACTGCAGGAGTGGCAGCGTTCCGACGGCATCGCGGCCGTGACCGCCGCCTTCTGCTCCCCGGGCAACGACGAGGTCGGCTCCGGCATCCTCAGCCCGTCGCGCGTCCGCCAGGTTGCCTGCCTGTACGGCGACGGTGATGCCGGCATTCGCGAGTCGAGAAACGTGGGGTTCGAAAGCTCCGAAGCTCACCGACACGAGCGCAGGCTCGGCAGCAGCGACCGCCTCCAGTTGGTCG